>NZ_JAIXST010000239.1 GCF_027484545.1 Runella sp.
AGTTTAGGAAATAGTAGATAATTATAGTATATTGAGGTGATTGGTGATAATAGGTTATAATTTAAGGTTTTGTCTGATGTAAATACTGAATTTTGATAGAATAATTTTTTGTGTTTTTTTTGGCCTTTTCCTGTAAAAAGTAAGTAGATTTATTATTCTACTTGCTTTTGATATTCATAAAAATAATGAACTGATGAGAACAAACAAAAAGCTAAAAGATAGGTGTAATGTATTGGAAGAAATTGTTGTTTCTATTTCCAAAATCTATAATTCAAATGAGACAACTGAAGATCAAAAAAACTAATCGAAACTGTTCTTGGAGCGGCTATTTTTTATTTACCTCATTCTGACAAATATTGGACAGGTAAAATTTCGAAAAAAGCAAAAGCTCTATTAGAAGAAGATATAAATATTAGATTAAC
The DNA here is from genome assembly GCF_027484545.1 of Runella sp. Lineage (GTDB taxonomy): Bacteria > Bacteroidota > Bacteroidia > Cytophagales > Spirosomataceae > Runella. Next base: position 423 of record NZ_JAIXST010000239.1, read on the forward strand.
TAAAGAACACCAGTTTCCCCGAAAAATTGCAGCTAAAGAGCTGCTTAGTTTAGTTGATAAGATGATTAAAAAAGAAATTAGTATCCTAGATATTTATGAAAATAAATATGCAAAATTTAATTATGTTACGCCACAAGAAAATAAAAGCCTTTCAAGGCATCAACGTGATGATGTTTTTATTGATATAGAAACAGCATATAAAGAAGCAAATATAGAACTTGTGGAAATGACATCTGAAGAATATAAAAAAAGACGAGAAGGGAAATAGTATCCTTTAGGCAATTGTTTGCATTTTGAAACATAAAAGTTTTTATGCAAATTTCAAATAAAGTGAGTACATTACAACTTCCCGAAGGTTCCAAAACCGTCGGGAAGTTTTTTTATTAGGGATACATCAAATATTTCTCCCGCATCTTTTTGTAACTGGAAAGACCCGGTTCCCAACTCTTCCGAATTTCTTCTTCGCTCGTGCCCGCAACAATCTGTTTTTTGAGGTTTTCAGTTCCGGCGAGTTTATCAAAATTGCCCATTTGTTTGCTGTAACTCATATCAAAGAACTTGTCTTTGTAAGGATAAGCCGCGTATAGCTCAAACAGCCATTTTAGGTTCAATTTTTTGGATTTTACAAAAATGTCAGTGTCGTATTTACGAAGGTCTAATCCGTAGCATTCAGTGTCTTGGTGCAAAGGTGTTTCACTCATTCCTTTGAGACTGACGGGTTTAAAAGAAAATTCGTATTTGCCTTTCAATGCCGGAGCGCCCAAAACGGTGAAAGGCATATATGTGCCGCGACCTTGGCTGAGAATCGTGCCTTCAAACATACAAATGCTTGGATACAACATGATGGATTGCTGTGTATTCAAATTGGGCGAAGGTGCCACGGGCAGCACATAAGGCATATCGTGAGTGTAATTTGCTACTTTGATGATTCTTAACTTACACTTGAGTTGGTTGGGCAGCCAGCCTTCGCCATTGAGCATTTGGGCAAATTCGCCGATGGTCAATCCGTGTGTAATGGGAATCGGAAACATACCAATGCCTGATTTTAGATGCGGTTCCAATATCGGACCATCTACGCAAAAACCATGGGGATTGGGACGGTCAAGAATGAGCAACTCCTTGTCATTTTCGGCGCAAGCCTCCATCACGTGCGACAGCGTGTTGATGTACGTATAAAAGCGCGCACCTACGTCCTGCACGTCAAAAATCATTAAATCAATGTCAGCCAGATGCTCTTTGGTCGGTTTACGATTTTTTCCATAAAGCGAAATAATGGGTATCCCTGTTTTTGGATCCACATTGTCATCGACTTTGGCTCCGTTGCTGGCATTTCCCCGGAAACCGTGTTCCGGACCGAACACTTTTTTTATCTGTACGCCGAGAGTCAGCAAACTGTCCACACTGGCAGATTTGCCGATGATAGATGTTTGATTGACCAGCATCCCGATTCGTTTACCTTTGAGATATGGCAGGTATTTTGAAATTTGGTCAGCGCCCGTTATGATTTGTTTTTGTTGTTTAACGACCTTTTGGGTATCTGTAAAAGATGCCAAAAAGAATACGGTAAAAAGAGCAAGGAAAAGGGAGGAATAAAAGCGTTTCATAAGGTTTAATAAAGTCTGTAAGGGGACGGGGATTTAGGACGGTCGGCCGTTGCCGTGAGGTTAAAATTACAAAAAAAACAAACTTCTATTTATGGTCTTCCTGCCTGTATGCCGCTAACCGTAGTAGAAGATTGAAACGGTGTAAGAACCAATTTGCGTACTAACTCCGGGTGTGAATTTGAAATCAAATGCCCTGCGTCGGGTAAAAAGATAAAATTGGCACTTTTGTTAACCAACTGTTGACGGGCAAAATCAAGGTTGGTAGGGTCAACAATCCAGTCTTTTCCGCCTTGTACTACGGTGGTGGGGACTTGAAGTTTTGACCATTGTTTGCTTAATTTTTCCAATTCTTTGGCGTGGGCAAATTTTTCAAAAGTGGCCACATTAATGCGGTGCGGCAGCCACATTCGTACCAACCAGAATTTGGCAGGCTTAGAAAACCACCAAAATTTTTCTTTGGCTGGGTCAATGGCCGGGGCCAGCATAACAAGCTGTTCAAAACGTTTTGGTTCCAAAATGGCTATTTGAGCCGCAATGGGAGCACCGAAAGAGCGTCCGAGTAAGATACCTTTTTGTTTAGAATGGTTCAGAGACAAGGCCAATATAGCGGCCCGGGCTTGGGCCTCGATGGAAGTGACGTAACGTTTTTTTCTAAAACTTGAGTGATTGTAGCCAAGGCGGTCTACGGCAATAATGTGAAAGTGCTGTTGCAGCAGGGAATCGTCAATCATGTTGAGGTAGCCGTACCAGGCACCGGGCGCACCGTGAATAAGCAACAATGGCGGTAAAGTATCGGCCCCCGTGGTAGCGACAAATAACTTCAAACTATCGTTCTGAATGGTGTAGTAAGTGGGCTTAACGGCGCGATTGGCGTAGTGCTCGCGAAGATCACGGTCGTTTTTGCGCCACGACCGGAAGCACGAAGAAGTACCCCAACTCAATCCGCACACACAAGCCCATAAAATGAGTCTCCTAAGCATAAAACCTTTTCTTTATTAATCCTTTATCTGCAAGAATGAGAAAATTATTATTTACAAATCATTCATTCACAAATCACCAATCACCAATCCTTCAAAATAAACTCAACTGTTGCTGCGACAATTCAGGATAGGTCGCGGGTTGGTTTACTTCCGGAACGTTAGAATTTAACTTACGATTACTGATAATTCGCCCTACAGTAAATGCCTCCATGATATCATCCTTCAAGGGCCTTGCCATTTCGTTCAACACCGATTTATCTACGTTGTTTTGTAACCAAAGAATTTCTGTTCCCGGTACTAAAATTAACGGCATTCGTTGTTTCGTATTGTGGATACGCGCCATCAGTGGATTGGCCTCCGTTGTAATTATACTAAAAGTGTGCCAAATATCGTCGGTATACGCAGGATTTTGCCAACTTTCCCAAATTCCCGCCATCGCAAAAAGGGGCTGATTACGAAGATGAATGAAGTAAGGGTATTTTTGTTTTCCCACCGTTTGCCATTCAAAAAAACCGGTAGAAGGAATCAGACAGCGTTGCGAATTTTGCAAAGCATATTTGAAGGAAGGCTTCTCGTCCAAAGTCTCCACCTTGGCATTGAGCGTACCAGTGCGTAATTCGTTGGCTTCTTCCAAGCTTTTGGCCCAGCGGGGAATCAGTCCCCATTTGTAAAATTGAAGACTGTTAGGAGCTTGCGCAGTGATGACGGGCCAAGTAGGGAATTCGAAGCCATTTCCGTGGTAAACAGGTTCATATTCAACTGTTTTAGGTTCTTTTTTTATCCCAAAACGCTTTTCTACTTCTTCGACCGTGGCGGTTAATGAATTGTGGAAACACATAATAAGTTGATTTTTCTGCGTAGTTTTGGATGAAAGATTTGATTTTTGAAAGCGAATTGCCCACCCTTATTAAACAAAATACAACTCTATGAAATTCAAATTATTGGGAAAATCTGGTCTTCGCGTATCTGAAATCTGCCTCGGTACCATGACCTTCGGCACCGAGTGGGGATGGGGGGCCGATAAACACGAAAGTAAGAAAATTTTTGAAGCATACACCAAAGCTGGCGGTAATTTTCTGGACACTGCCAACCGCTACACGGAGGGCACTTCGGAAAAGTTTTTGGGCGATTTTATCGCTAACGACCGTGACCATTTTGTCGTAGCCACTAAGTACACCCTCATGGACCGCGATGGTGATCCTAATTTTGCGGGAAATCATCGCAAAAACATGATTCGCTCCCTGAACGAAAGCCTCAAACGTCTCAATACCGATTACATTGATTTGTTTTGAGTACACATGTGGGACTTTACAACGTCGGCGGATGAAGTAATGCGCGGCCTTGATGACCTCATTCGGAGTGGTAAAGTACACTACATTGGTATTTCCGATACGCCTGCCTGGGTAATTTCGCGGGCAAATATGTTGGCCGAACTGCGCGGCTGGAGTCAATTTGCAGCCTTGCAGATTGAATATTCGTTGCTTCAACGCGGTGCCGAGCGAGATTTGCTTCCCATGGCCAAAGCATTGGACATGGCCGTGACTCCCTGGGGTGTTATTGGCGGTGGCGCATTGACGGGCAAATACCTGCGCGGAGAAGGCGAACGTGTGCCCGAAAACAGCCTGCGTCGCAATGAACGCAGCCGGGAAATTGCGCAGGAAGTGGTCGATATTGCTCAAGAGTTAGAGGTGACTCCCACTCAGATTGCCATTAATTGGGCACGCCAACGAGTGGCAAACGTAATGCCGGTCATTGGAGCAAAACGCGTTGAGCAGTTGCAGGATTCTCTCAAATGTCTTGATTTCACTATTCCTGATGAATTGATGAACCGTCTTAACGAAATCAGTAAAATTGAACTGGGCTTTCCGCACGATTTCCTTTCTTCCGAAGGCGTGAAACAGTCGGCTTTTGCTGGAACCTACGACCAAATCATTAATCATCGTTTGTAACTTGAAAAACCTTATAGGTTTAGCGTACAATTTATTCTGACAAACCTATAAGGTTTAACTAACCACTCTGTTTTGAAAGTACAACTCTTAGAACACCTCAAAAATCACTTGGATGCGCGGATGCAAGCGGCGCTTGGAGCCATGCAATCGGCACAAAGTTCGGCCAACGAAGAAACCAAAAGCTCGGCAGGAGATAAGTACGAAACGGCTCGCGCCATGGCTCAAATTGAGCGAGACCGCCACGCCCAATTGTACGACCAAATTCGTCAGGAACGAGCCGTTTTAGATCGAATTGATCCTGAATTTAACTTCCAACGCGTTGGATTAGGGACATTGGTCAAAACATCCGCAGGGTATTTTTTTATATCGGTAAGTGTAGGATTGGTTGAAATCGACGGCATAAAAGTGATTGCCGTGTCGCCGCAGTCGCCTTTGGGAGCTTCGCTAATGGGAAAACAGCAAGGCGACAGCTTCCCATTTCAGCAAAATAAATGTGTCATTGAGGAAATAGGGTAGTGATATAATTGTTTATCTTTGAATAACTTAGGTAAGAAATACCGTCGGCGAGGTTTGGAACGGGGACGCCCAGTCCTCGCCGACGTTCGCCAATAATAAAAAACAGGAATTGACATGGTAGCCGTTTCCACCAAACGCAAACGAATCCGGACAAAGTTTGCCAAACATGAAATCTCAAAATCGTTGATTTACGAAGAATACGATGGAAAACCCATGTACTATCGGGGCTACAAAGACGTATTGAATCAATTAAAAACGTTAGAAGAAATTATGGGCGAAAGTGATACCCAAGCCATTATTATTGGTGTTTTTATGAAATTTTTATTGAGAAATTTAGATGAAGATAAATATTTCGTAATGACTAACGAGGTAGGATTCCATCTCAAAAAACGCAGCAATATATCTTCTGACATTGTGATTTATGATAAAGCTACGCTTCAAAATCACGTTCTTAAAGATAGATACTTTGAAATTCCGCCCTTAGCCGTTATTGAAGTAGATATTCAGGCCGATACCGCCGATTTTGGAGTAACAGAATTAGATTATTATGGACTTAAAACCAAAAAATTACTGGATTTTGGCGTTGGAGAAGTAATTTGGTTCTTCTCGGGTATCAAGCAGCAATTTATAGCTCGTAAAGGGCAGGACGGAATTATTTCGGATTGGGATAGAAATGTAACACTACTCGGCGAATACCAATTTGCATTGGCTAATCTGCTCCAAAAAGAAGGTTTTAAATTGTGAAAAAGATAAGTTCGCCTTTTGTCGTTGTATTCGTCATTCTACATTCGTCATTCGTCATTTTTTCCTCTTTCGCGCAAAATTCCCCATACGTTCTTACTCCCAATCTTCAACAAGCATACACGGAAGTTTTTAAGCTGAAAATGAATGCTGTCCGGCAGCTTTTAGCCAAAGAAAAGAGCAAAAATCTGGGAAGTGCATTTGGGCTGTATATCGAAAATTACGCCGACATGGTGACCTTGTTGGTCAGCGATAATAAGCAGCTTTATGACCAAATGGCGGTCAATCAGGATACAAGATTGGAGTTATTGGCCGATTTCCCTTCGGATTCACCCTATCAGCGGTTCTTTCAGGCTGAAATACGATTGCAATGGGCGTTTGTGAAACTGAAATTTGGTAAAGAAGTAAGCGCGTCTTGGGATATTATAAAGGCCTATCGTCTCCTTGACGAAAATGCCAAAAAGTACCCTGATTTCATTCCCACTTATAAATCGCTGGGCTTGCTGCATGTATTGATTGGATCTACTCCTCAGAACTATCAATGGGTCGCTAAATTGTTGGGTTTAAAAGGGAATATTCCGCAAGGATTGCGAGAAATCCAAACAGTAGTTCAGAAAGAGCCGCTGTTGGATTCAGAAGCCAAATTGATTGAAATTTTGCTTCAATCTTATGTGCTGAAGTATACTGAAAAACAAAATACAGAACTCCTGCAACTGATTCACAGTCAGCCCGATAATTTGCTTTTGCATTTTTTTGGAACAACGATTTCAATGAAAGACGGTCGAGGAGAGCAGGCGTTGCAAATTCTCAATCAGCGTCCTGTGGGAGTAGCTTATTTTGCTTTTCCTTTTTTGGAGTATTTGAAAGGGGAAATTTTACTTCAAAAGGGGCAATATAGCGAAGCAAAATCGCAGTTACAACAGTTTTTAAGTCAATACAAAGGGCAAAATTTTTTGAAAGACACGTATTTGAAGCTGTTTTTAAGTCATTGGTTGGTGAATGAAGATGCCGTAGCGAAAACGTATCTGAACAAAATTTTGGCAGTGGGGGCGACTTATGTGGAAGCAGATAAAGCAGCGCAAAAATTTGCCGAAAGTTTCACCAAAGGCACCATTTCAGCTCAGCAGAAAGTGTTGATGAAAGCCCGATTATCCTTCGACGGAGGCTATTTAACGGAGGCCATGAATGTCTTGAAGCCGTTTGATGAAAACTCCTTTCCTAATCCAAACAATAAAGCGGAATTTCAGTATCGTTTGGGGCGAATTTTTCAGCGCCAAAATCAATTGGATTCTTCCATTGAGCATTACGAACGGGCTATTGTGCTGAGTCACACACAAAGTTTGTATTTTGGGGCTACGTCGGCTTTGCAGTTAGGCTACATTTACCAGACCAAAAGTCAGAAAGCAAAGGCGATTGGGTATTTCAAGCAAGCCCTCAATTATCCCAAGCATGAATACAAAAACAGCGTGGACAATAAAGCCCGCGCTGCTTTGACTCTGATGGGAGTGGAATGATAGTACTAAAGTTTACAGTTTGTACGTTGACCGTTTAACAGCGAACCTTTTATAGATATTTCAAAAACTCACTCTTAGTTCCCTCTTCCTTAAACTTGCCGCCGTAGTAAGAAGTAATGGTTGTGCTTGAATCATCCTGAACACCGCGAGAGGATACGCACAAGTGTTTGGCATCCATGACGATAGCGACATCTTCAGTTTGGAGAATTTGTTCCAATTCTTTCGCGATTTGAATGGTTAAACGTTCCTGTACCTGTGGGCGTCTGGAAAAATATTGCACAATCCGATTCAATTTGGAGAGTCCAATCACTTTTCCGCTTGAAATGTAGGCCACGTGAGCTTTTCCAAAAATGGGCACAAAGTGATGCTCACAGTTGGAATAAAAGCTGATGTCTTTCTCTACCAACATTTCGTTGTACTTGTATTTGTTCTCAAAAAGCGTGGCTTTTGGCTTGTTCTTGGGATTTAAGCCGCTAAAAATCTCTTTTACGTACATCTTAGCCACGCGATGAGGAGTACCTTTGAGACTGTCATCGGTCAAATCGAGACCCAATGTTTCCATAATTTCACGGAAATGATGTTCGATTTTAGCTACTTTTTCAGGGTCGCTTAGTTCAAAAGCATCTTCGCGCAATGGCGTATTGTAGGCACTAAGCCCGTGGTCATCGCCCCACTCGTCAACGGTTAAATCAACGAAATTGGCAGTTTCACGCGGGGTATTCCACGAAGTTTCGTTCGGTTTCATAGAGTCTGATTTTCAAGTCCAATGTGGACTCCAAATGCCCACGTAAGATGTTATAAATTACAATTGCAATGTTCTCGGCACTTGGATTTAGGTTCTTAAACTCCTCTGTATCAAGATTTAGATTTTTGTGGTCGAACTTTTCGAGAACATACCGCTCCGTCAAATCGTTCAGCCATTTCAAATCTACAACGTAGCCGGTATCCGGGTTTACTTCGCCCGTTACCTGCACAATCAGTTCATAGTTGTGTCCGTGGTAGTTAGGATAATTACACTTTCCAAATACGTGGGCATTTTGTTCATCCGACCAAGTCGGATTGTTCAAGCGATGCGCAGCATTAAAGTGAGCTTTCCGAAATACCGCCACTCGTGGGTTGTTCATACCGATAAGTTAATCAATCAAGTTGTTGTTTTTTACGTACGTGCCGAGGAGTCATCAGAAAGTTTGTCTGCAACACCCTCTCGACCGTTGGGCTTGGTACCAAGTGCCCGAAGGTAAGTATCGTTTTCAACTGTATTATAAACGACTTCCAAAACAAAATAGTTTTGATTTGGGAAGTGAAACGGCGTTATCTGTTATCCGTTATCCGTTAATCGGGCTGATTATCAGTCTATTTAGAGAATGAAAATTTTCAAACTGCTTTTTTATTTGCGTTTGGTGAAGGCAGGGAATAATAAAGAATAAATGAGGCAAAACACGAACTGTACGGCGGTAGTAACGGCCAAATAGATAGGCAATTGCAGCAAATCTTCCATCATTTGCGTGGCGTTTTCAAAGTTTTCGTCGGAAGTGGCACTCATCGTAAGCCACTCGCGGCCGCGCAGCAGAAGGTCATTGAAGTAATCTGGGTTGACAAACTGGTAGTAAATGCCTTTGATGACGGCAAACCCCAACAGCCAATATACACTTAGTTTTAAAAGTGATTTAAAGCCTTTACCAAAGCTCCAATCCGTACCGGTTGCAGATTCTGTACGTAGAAAGGCAATGTAAAATACGCCGACTAATATCAACCACAACAAACTCGTAAAAGGAAGCCAATCCACGATGGTATTGTGGTAGCCAAGGAATTTTTCGCCGACCAGCCAAACAAGGCTGAAAACAAGAATGTAGCTGGTGAATTTAAGGGTATTGTTCATTTTAAATTTCATCACAGGTTGAAAAAAGTCCGCAAAGCTACTTATTTTCAATTATTCAAGCCGAATAAATGTTAGTTTTGCGTTTTCAATACGTTTAGAAATAGTTATCCGTTACACGTTACAAGAAAGATTCTTTAACGACAGCTAACTGACAACAGATAAGGAAAAAGAGTATGAGTGAAATTACCAAAGAATCCACCGAAGAGAAATCGCGGAACTTCATCGAACAAATCATTGAAGAAGATCTCCGTACAGGTAAACACGGAGGAAGAGTACTGACTCGTTTTCCACCTGAGCCTAATGGCTACCTGCACATTGGCCACGCCAAATCCATTTGTTTGAATTTTGGAGTAGCCCAACGTTATGGCGGTGCTACTAACCTGCGTTTTGACGATACCAATCCCGTAACCGAAGATACGGAGTACGTTGATTCGATAAAGAATGATGTGCAATGGTTAGGTTTTCAGTGGGTTAATGAATTTTATGCCTCCGATTACTTTGACCACTTGTACGAATTTGCCATTAAGCTGATCAACAAAGGATTGGCCTACGTAGACGAATCTACTTCTGAACAGATGGCTACCATGAAGGGTACGCCTACAGAGCCCGGTACCAACAGCCCATATCGGGACAGAAGCGTTGAAGAAAATCTGGACTTGTTTGTTCGGATGAAAAACGGTGAGTTTGCCGAAGGAACTCATATTCTCCGCGCCAAGATTGACATGGTTTCGTCCAACATGATCATGCGCGACCCGATTATTTATCGTATCAAATTTGCGCATCATCACCGTACGGGTGACAAATGGTGCATTTATCCCATGTACGATTTTGCGCATGGGCAGTCGGATTCGATTGAAGAAATCACGCATTCGATTTGTACCCTGGAGTTTATTCCCCATCGTGAGTTGTACGATTGGTGCATTGAAAATTTAGAAATTTTTCCTTCAAAACAATATGAATTTGCGCGGCTGAACCTCACTTACACCGTAATGAGCAAGCGCAAACTGCTCCAATTGGTACAGGAAGGCTACGTAACAGGCTGGGACGACCCACGAATGCCGACGATTTCGGGACTGCGCCGCCGTGGATTTACCCCCGAATCTATCCGTGAATTTTGCGATCGCATCGGAGTGGCTCGTCGCGACAATTTGATTGATGTCAGTTTGTTGGAGTTCTGTATTCGCGAACACCTCAATAAAGTAGCGGCACGGCGTATGGTCGTAGTTGGCCCACTCAAAGTAGTGATTACTAATTTCCCCGAAGGAAAGGTAGAGCTTTGTCACAGTGAAAATAACCCCGAAGACCCTGAGGGAGGAATGCGTGAAGTGCCTTTCAGTCGGGAAATTTATGTGGAGCAGGACGACTTTATGGAAGTGCCTTCCAAAAAATACTTCCGCCTCGCACCCGGCCAAATGGTGCGATTGAAAAGTGCTTACATTATCCGTTGCGATGAAGTGGTAAAAGATGAAGAAGGAAAAGTAACGTCATTGCTTTGTTCCTACATCGAAAACAGTAAAAGCGGTAACGATACTTCGGGCATCAACGTCAAAGGCACCTTGCATTGGGTGTCGGCTGCGCAGGCGTTGCCCGTAGAAATCCGCCAACACGACCGTCTGTTTAAGGTGGAAGATGTGGCAGCAGCCGAAGGAGATTTTAAAGATCATATCAATCCCGATTCGCTGCAAGTGATAACTGGCTATGCCGAACCTGTGTTGAAAGAAGCGGATGTTGGTGAAAAATTCCAGTTTATGCGCAAAGGATATTTCTGCTTGGATGCTGATTCTACCCCTGAAAAATTAGTTTTCAACCGCACGGTAGGTTTGAAAGATACGTGGGGGAAAGTAGCGGCGAAATAACGAAACAAATACATGAGGCGGCATGGTCGGAGATTTTTTCTCGGTCATGCCGCTTTCTTTTTAAATTGCTTTGTGAAAAACGTATTTCTCACTGTCTTTTGCTCCTAAATTATGTTTGAAGCGGCTTAAACTTGGTTTGGGAAATCCTTTGGCATCTACCGAAACTCCTAAGTCTAAGATAGTAACTCCTTCATTTTTGGTATATTCATATAGCCCTTTATTGAGTAACACCGAAGGACTAAAAGTTCGATAGGCGAGGTTGTCAGCAGGACAAAAATTGTACAGCACTTTTTCTCCTACCCTTACTGCCAACGTAAGCGAAGCAATGGTATCAGCATCTTTAACGCAGAAAACCCGAAAATGATTGGGAAATACCTCCAACCACCTATTCAATTGCTCAAAACTGAATGAGAGGCTATATCCTAACAATTGTCGATTGTGCTGAATGAACCCATACACTTCTTGGGCAGGAGGGTTTGACCATTCTTCAAAGCGAAAGTCTGCCCGCATACATTTGCGCAAACGCCGCCGTTCGGACACGTGTAATCCCAGCTCAAAATCAGTTTCGTTCACTTCAATAAATTGGTTATCAATCGACTGAATAATTCCGAAACCGTGTCTCACTAATCCTCTTCGGATAAAGGTGCTTCTGGCAGGGTTATAACAGTTGGGGTAATGCTTGATTTCCAAGGCGTTTATTCCCAGATTTTTGGCAAACAGTTCGATAGAAGTCAGCCATTCTGAAAAATCAGCATGACTTACGTACTCTGCTACTTCAAAGGAGCCAAAAGAGGCACGATAAGGGCTTACTCCTTTGTTCTCCTGAACAAATAAGTGAAAAATTCCGTGCGCTTCACTTTCGGTAAGGGAGTCAGTAAGAACAAATGTATACACTTGAGAAGCTTCCTGATGCCTGACGTGCAGGGGAGTATTGAACAACCACGATGCCCAACGAAGCCGAAAACGGTGAAGTACTTCAGGCTCATTCTCAAATACCAACGCTTTATACTCGCGTGAATAGGAAGAATTTGCCCTGTTTTGTGGGATTATGAGCGTCATTCTAAGATAACTTGTCGGACAAAGATACAAAATCCGCTAACTTTGCGGCATGATTTCAATAACTAACTTATCGTACTACTTAGGCGATCGGGCGTTGTACGAAAACGCTTCCCTCCACATCAAGCCCAAAGACAAAATTGGCCTCATTGGTCTTAACGGAACGGGTAAATCCACACTTTTACACTTGATTGTCGGCAGTTATCAGCCAGATAGTGGAAATATCTCAAAATCGGGCAATTGTTCGATTGGCTTTTTGAATCAGGATTTACTTTCTTATCAAAGCGACGACTCAATACTTTCGGTGGCGATGCAGGCATTTGAACGCGAAAATGAACTGCAACGACAAATGGATGTGATTATTCACGAAATGGAAGTCAACTACCATGATAAATTGGTAGATAGGCTCTCCCGCGTGCAAGAAGAATTTGAGGCATTGGACGGCTATACCATACAATCAAAAGCCGAAGAGATTTTGGAAGGGCTTGGTTTTGCTACCAGCGATTTACAAAAACCACTGCGGCAGTTTTCGGGCGGATGGCGAATGCGCGTGATGTTAGCAAAATTGTTACTCCAGAAACCCGCTCTTTTGATGCTCGATGAGCCTACTAACCACTTGGATTTACCTTCTATTAAGTGGGTGGAGAAATACGTTCAGAGCTACGAAAATGCCGTGATTGTAGTCTCTCACGACCGTGAGTTTTTGGACAATGTGTGCGATACAATGGTCGAAGTAAGTAACCAGAAATTGAATTATTACGGGGGAAACTATTCGTTTTATATTGAAGAAAAAGCCCTTCGCAACGAGATTCAAAAAGGTGCTTACGAAAACCAACAAGCAAAAATACGCCAAACGGAGCGATTTATTGAGCGTTTTAAGGCCAAAGCAACCAAGGCAAAACAAGCCCAAAGCCGCGCCAAGATGTTGGACAGAATGGATAGGGTAGAGGCCGTGGTGGATGAAAATGCAAAAGTGCACTTCCGATTCCAATTTACGACCCAGCCAGGGCGGCATGTACTCCAACTCGAAGATGTATCGAAAGCCTACGGTGAAAAGGAAATTCTGAAAAATACGGCTATTGCGATGGAGCGCGGCGACAAAATCGCGTTGATTGGCGCCAACGGAAAGGGGAAATCTACCCTGTTGCGCGTCATTGCGGGCACTGAACCCGTAGAGGGAGAGCGGCGATTAGGCCATAACGTGCTGTTTACGTTTTATGCGCAGCACCAATTAGAATCGCTTAACGTAGAACACACGATTCTGGAAGAACTTAAATATGCCAACCCAACCAAGACCGAAACCGAATGTCGGACTATTTTGGGCTGTTTTCTGTTTACGGGCGAAGATGTTTTCAAAAAAATAAAAGTGCTTTCAGGAGGCGAGAAATCACGGGTAGCACTGGCAAAGGTGCTGGTATCGGAAGCCAATTTCCTGCTTCTTGATGAGCCTACCAACCACTTGGACATGCAGTCGGTCAATATTTTGATTCAAGCATTGCGTCAGTACGAAGGCTCATTCGTGGTGGTATCTCACGACCGTTTCTTTGTGGAGGCCATTGCGGAGAAAATTTGGTATATCGAAGACAAGGAAGTAAAGTCATATCCAGGAACGTATCAGGAATATGAATGGTGGCAAGAAGAAAGAGGGGATGAAGGGGATAATGGTCCTGTAGATTCAAAATCTGCTGAGGTGAAATTTGTAGATAAAAAACCTGCTGCTCAACCCGTTAAACAAAACAATTTTGTTACTCAACAAGCCCTTCAGAAAAAAGTGGCGCAATTGGAGCAACAAATTGAGAATTTGGAAAAACGCAAATCTGAAACGGAAGCTAAACTTGCAGATTCGAGTATTTACAGTGACCCTGCCAAATTGAACGAGATAAATCGTTTTTATGCTGATATAAAACAGAAGATTACGCAAGCAACCGATGAATGGGAAACAGCAATGTTGGAAATGGAAGAATTAGGATAAAATGTCAATCGTCGGTCGGTTTTGGACGGGGTTGCCTAAACGGGGTTGCCTAAACTGACTGACGATTGCCACTAAACATAAACTACATTTCCGTTCTGCTGTTCCCAAAGCGTTTTGTAATGCCCTCCTGTGTTCAATAATTCTTGGTGTGTACCTTCTTCCATCAATTTCCCTTCATGGAGAACGATAATTTTATCCGCGTTCTTGATGGTGCTCATGCGATGGGCTATCAAAATAACCGTGATGCCTTCTTGACGTAACAACTGTATCGTCTGTTGTACAAACCGTTCCGAAATGGAATCCAAGGCTGAGGTCGCTTCATCAAGAATAAGAATTTGTGGCTGACGGTATAATGCCCGGGCAATGGCCAGTCGTTGTCTTTGCCCACCCGACAAATTGGCACCTCGTTCTCCGAGCATCGTTTGAAAACCGTTGGGCAATTTTTCGATAAAATCAGTAATCCCCAATAAATTTCAGGTTGAACGCACCTAATAATCTTAATTTAGGGCATAGGTCAAAAATAGCCATATAATTGTTGTTGGTTGTATTTTTGAGGATGGAATGGAAAAAAATATTTGACGAAGTGCCTG
>NZ_JAIXST010000275.1 GCF_027484545.1 Runella sp.
AAACCCTCTCATTTTCTAAAAAATTAGAAAATCACATTGGGGCTATCAAATTCTATTTATGCTACCATAATTTGAATCATGCAATGGGGCTCTCAGCACCATAATTGAAGCACTACCCATAAAACTTCCAAAAAGCCCGTCTTTCACCGAAAATTGGCGAAAAACCTGTGTTTTTGTTTCATACACATACAAGTCGCCCTGCGTGCTAATCCACACATTTTGGGCCGCATCTATGTACAAATCATTGCATTGATTGACATTAAAACCGTCTTTTACCCCAAAATTTCGGAATTTTTTAGTTTCCACATCCAACACCGAAAGCCCGCCGCGAGCCGCGAGCCAAAGTCTTCCTTTTTTATCAAAGGCCATCCCCAACGCCACATTGAAGTCCTCATTGACGGTTTTTTCCTGAATAAAGTAGCTGATTTTATGGATTTTGGTATCGAAATAATTCAACCCTTTTCGCGTAGCTACCCACAAGTTTTGTTTACTGTCCAACAAAAGACGATTGACTACAAAATCAGAAAGACCCTGCTCCACACTGAACTGCTGCACCTTGCGACTTGTGGCGTCTATCCGCAACACCCCGCTGCTTGATGCTACCCACAAATTATTAGCAGCATCGGCCACCAAATCATAAATCACTTTGCCCGACCCATGAGGAAGAGTCTTAAATTCAAATTCCAGAAAAGTATCCTTGGCGGAATCATACCAAAACAGCCCGTCTTCGGTCCCAGCCCAGAGTTGTTTTTTTCGGTCAAAGTAGACCGAGCGCGTGTTCCAATGTTGGACATTGGGGCTTTTGTTCAGGTACGCTTTTATTAATTTTTGACGCCTGAAATCATATTTTAAAATACCGCACCCCCAGGAAGCCATCCACAAAATTGTTGAATCTTTGGAATCAGATTTAATTTCAAAAATGCTGTTGTCCACGTACGGATTTCCTAATTCCTGCAACGGCAATTTGAGGGAACAAATACGATTTTTCCCAAAAAATACCTTGCTTACCCCAAGTTGAGTGCTCACCCAAAGGATATTTTGAGAATCCAAATAAAAACTGTTGACAAACCGACTGACCAATCCTTTTTCAAGAGGAGGGTTCACCAACGCTTTGGTAAAAATCTTAGTGCGAGTATTAAATTGATAAACGCCTTTACCGAAAGTAGCGCACCACAAAATAGAATCTCCCGTCTGGTTTGGGAAAAACTCCACTTTTTTAACGACGGCAAAAGGCTTTTTAAAGGCACTTTGTTCGGGATAATACAACGAAAAAATCCCTTTTTGAACATCTAACGACTGCACGCCACCGCCGTCGCTTCCCAGCCACATTAATCCTTCCTTGTCTTCCGTAATGCTGTTGATGTAGTTTTTTTCGCTGTATTCTACCGTTGGATCTTCGTGTTGGTATTGGAGGTATTTATCGGTTTTGGGAAAGTACCGAAATACACCGCTGTGAATCGTACCTACCCAAATTGCGCCTTTTCGGTCTTTGTAAAGGGTTAAGAAATGATTCGTTTTTCGTTCACTGAGTTGGGTAGAAGTTAAACGGTTGGCAACCCAATCATACTTCATTAAACCCACTCCCTGCGCCGCAAACCAGATAGTACGCCCATCGGCACAAAGGGGCATGGATACCCAACGGCCGTTGTCTTCTTTTAAATAAATGTAATGAAAATTGTCACGGGCTTCGTCGTAATAGCACACGCCCGTTTCCATACTGATCCAAATTCGGCCCGTTGAGTCTGCCACAAGAGCGTAAAGGCGCTGCCCTCTGATACCGTTGGTATCGGTTGGGTTGTAGGGATAGTTTTTAAAATTCAGACCGTCATAACGGCTCAAACCATTGCGGGTCAAAATCCAAAGAAACCCGCGTTTGTCTTTGATGGCCCCTTCGGTAATATCGGAGGCGAGTCCTTCGCGTTGAGTATAATTATCAAAATTCAGTTGCTGCTGCGTTCGTGCCTTGTGCACAAAGACAAAAAGAAGGCTCAAAAGCAGCAGTTGGTTCGCAAGAAACCTTATAGGCTTTAGGTTCATAATTACCAATTTACATAACTATATTCTTGCAAACCTATAAGGTTTTAGGATAATCAATTGTTTCTACAATTTTTGCCCGAATGATAAATCGCCTGCATCGCCCAATCCGGGAACGATGTAGAAATGGGCATCCAATTTGACGTCAACGGCTCCTACCCACAGTCGACACTCCGGCATTCGGCTTTGGAGATACGCTACCCCTTCCGGACTCGCAATCACGGCCGCTATGTGCGTTTGGGCAGGAATCCCAAAGCGCAGAAGTGCGTGATACACTTTCTCAATCGAACGCCCCGTTGCCAGCATGGGATCCATCAAAATAAGCGTTCGGTCTTGCAGGTCAGGGGCGGTGATATAATCCATTTCCACTTCAAAATCTTCATCTCCAATGTGATGTCCTCGATAAGCACCGATAAATGCATTGTCGGCTTGGTCAAAAACATACAGAAAACCTTGGTGAAACGGCAAACTTGCCCGCAAAATAGTGGCCAATACGGGAGGTTGACGCAGCAGGCGAGTAGGGGCTACCCCAAGCGGGGTCGTTACGTCTACCTGACGATAGGGTAGCGATTTGGAAATTTCATAGGCCAACAATTCACCGACCCGTTCCAGGTTTCGGCGAAATCGCAGGCGGTCTTGCTGAATAGTTACGTCACGGAGTTCGGCCAAAAAATGATTAGCTACTGAGGGTTGTTGTGTAAGGATAAACATAGTTGAACGGGTAGTTTGCGCAGGAAGTAGGCGGATTAGTTTTAGGGCAGTACATTTGCGCAACGATAATACAAAGACATTCGTTGAAAACCAAAACCCGCTCTCAACAAAATATTCAATCTATAAACAGGAAGTTATGCGAGCTGAAATATGGATAAAAAATAAGTTTAGAGTTCCCCCAATGGGGGTTGGGGGGCTAAAAATTTGCATGAAAAATACAGCGTTTTTATGGTTGGTAATGAATGTAGGGCTTTGGGGATGCCACGAAGCTACCAAACCGCTGCCACCGGCGGGCATTGCTTTGTCATTCGACGACCGCTATGTAGAAGAATGGACGCGATTGCGCCCTTTGTTGAAAAAGTACAATGTACACGTCACTTTTTACGTCACCCAATTTGACAGTTTAACACCAAAAGAAGTAGCATTGCTTCACCAACTCCAACGCGACGGCCACGAAATAGGGGCACACGGAGCGGCTCACATACGGGTATTGGATTGGATGCGCGGAGGAGCCTCTTTGGATGATTTTTTTCGGTATGAAATTGAAGCGGAATTGATTTCCATGCGAAAAGCGGGTTTTCGACCCGTTACGTTCGCCCACGTAGGCGGACAGCAGACGTGGTGGACCGACCGCCGCCTATTGCGGGATTATTTCAAACTCCTTCGTGATGTTTCCATGACGGAACGTCGGTTACCTTTTTTTGTTTTTCGCCAACCCATTTTTGGCATTGATGAAATCTATTATCATTTCGACGGCGACCGCACCGTTCATTCACTGCTGATTGATCAATATACCAACATCACCGACGCGCAGCTGAAAGACGGATTGATACGGGCCAAAAATACGCAATCGGTTTTGATGCTGTTGGGGCATCATCCTCTGTTTACCCCTTCCGACGAGCCCTACGCTTTTTCAGTAGCACGGTTGGAAAAACTGTTGCAGGAAACTCAACGGTTAGGTCTGAAAACGTATACGATGTCGGAATTAGTAGAACACGGTGATATGGAAACACGGAGAAAGTAATTTTATTTCCCATCCCCCATTCCAATCTAATGCTTACTGAAGCGGTGCTTCAGGGTTAGAAAAGGAGTCTCAAAATATCGATACGACAAGGCAGACACGCCAATTGTCAGGGAGGCCGATAAAGGATACACAATGAGATTGAAAGTGAGCGGGGATAAATTTTCGCCCAAAGTCCAGTGGATAAGATGGACGCTCGCTACAATAAACGCCGTTTGATAGATATAAATACCGTAGGAGATTTTGCCGAGGTAGGAAATCCAACCGTATTCCAAATTGACGACCGAGCGGGGATTGGCGGCAAGGTTTAAAATAAAATAGCCAAAAAACAGCCCATAATACTCTAAATTGAGACCACTAATGTGAAACCCAGTCGCGAGCGAGAGGATTAGGGCACTATAGACGAGCAATTGTACGTCTTTTTGAAAAAGCACATTCAACACTTTTTCTTTTTTGTAATACACCAACATAGCGCAACCTCCACCGGTCATTAGGGTAATAATACGGAATTGGCTAAAGAAGAAACGGACAATTTCAGGCACGTTGTTTGCATATTGGGTATTGCCAACCCAACGGTAATAAATAAAGAAGACGGCGAAAGTTCCTAAACAGAAAACGGTAATGGTAAGCAGTAGTCGTTTCCAACTGAAATTTTTGACAATCCAGGGCCAAAGGTAGTAAAACTGCTCCTCTACCCCGATGGACCACGTTTGGGCGGCTAAGTAAGGAGAGTTATAAAGAATAAACCCAATATTGGGTAACACCAACAAAAAAAGCGACAAACGGCGGTAGAAATTGTGAGCCATAAACGAAATTTCGTTGTTTGGCGGAACAAAAAGCGGAATAGACGGAAAAACAAAAAAAGCCAGAATGACAATCAAAAAATACAGCGGCCAAATCCGCAAAATACGTCTAACGTAAAAATTTCGAGTATTAATGTGACCAAAACGGCCCCTTTCGTGTAACAAAAGATAGGTAATCAGAAACCCGCTGAGTACGAAAAATAAGTCAACTCCCAACTTCCCCATGTTTTTAATGAGGTGGTTATCGTAAAAATTCGGAACTTTGAAGACTTCTTTCACTTGTTCTATGTGGTGAATCAAGACCGAAAAGGCCGCAATAAATCGCACACCATTGAGGTTCGGGAAATACACTGTGTTGGAAGACTTACTCAAGAGGATAATCTATTATTGGAAATTGTTTAGCGGCCCGTGCCGATGACAAAATTAGCTTAATTTGCCCAAGTGATAACAAACGCTATGCAATTTAGAATTTATACGTTTCTCTTATTCTGGTCTTTCACCCTGCAAACAGCGGTAGCTCAATCCCAATTTCTACCACTCAACGATGATTATTATCACCTGATAGACCGTTATGAAATTCGCCGTAATCGACTCTCAGAAGACTTTCACATTGGAGTAAAACCTTTTCAGCAAGCGGCCGTCATCAACCTTTTGGACAGCATCGCCGCCGACCGTTCCATGCCGCTGAACGATACGGATTTTTTCAATTTGGAGTATCTGCGTCAAGACAGCTGGGAATGGTCAACCGACCAAACGCCTATGAGCCTAAAGCCATTTTGGAAACGATTTTATAAAAAACCTTCCGATTTTTATATCGTTCAAAACAAAAACTTTGACCTGCATCTCAGCCCGGTCACCCATTTGATTTTGGGCACCGAAAACAATTCCAAAGACTATTTGTGGTTGACTGCGCGCGGCGTAGAATTAAGAGGCACCATAGGTCGCAAACTAGGATTTTACACGTATGTTACTGACACACAGGGGATGTTTGGGCAATATGTTCGCAATTATACGCTGAATGTACGAGATATTTATCTGGCCTATCCATTGTACGTTGTACCGGGAGAAAGTTTAGTAAAAAGCTTACGTACCAATGCTACTGACTTTATTTCAGCACGCGGCTATATTACGATCAACCCTATCAAACAAATCAATATACAGTTTGGTCACGACCGAAATTTTCTGGGAAGCGGCTACCGTTCCATGTTACTTTCAGACTGGAGTTCTCCCTATCTTTTTCTGAAAATGACTACCCAATTAGGACGTTTTCAATACATGAATCTTTGGGCCGGCATGTTGTACAATCAGGATAACAGAACACCCGAAACTCCAATCAACAAAAAATACGCGGCCATTCATCACCTCAGTATTAATTTATCCAAAAATTTCAGCCTCGGGATTTTTGAAGCTGAAATGTATGGACGCAGCAATGGAAAATTAGACGCTAATTACTTTAATCCGATTATTTTTTATCGTTACCTCGAAACGTATCTTGGAAGTGCCGATAACGCTATGCTCGGAGTTGATGTACGTTGGAATTTCCTAAAACAGTTTGGTTTTTATGGTCAGTTCATGCTGGATGAATTCAAAACCTCTGAGTATTTCAGTAAAAAAGGTTCTTGGGGCAAAAAATTTGGCTTTCAGGCAGGAATTAAATACGTAGATGCCTTTAAGATTCCCAATCTCGACCTTCAGGCTGAACTTAATTTGGCACGCCCTTACACCTATGCACACAAATCAGGATTTACCAACTATGTCCACTTTGACTTACCATTGGCTCACCCGCTCGGAGCTAATTTTTGGGAAGTCGTCGGTTTAATCCGTTATCAACCCACTCGTCGCCTTACGGCTTACGGCACTTTTACCCGTTCTAAAAAAGGAATTGATATTGATGGGCGCAATTGGGGAGGGAGTATTTATCGTACTTATCAGGATGGCCGTCCGAGTGATATTAACAATTACATCGGTCAAGGCACCCCCGTAGATGTAACTTTTGCAGATGTGCGGATGTCCTACATGCTCAAGCACAACTTTTTTATTGATGGACGATTATTGATGCGAAATCAAACAAGCTCCTTTGAACCTCAAAATCTTAAAACGACCTCCGCTACCTTGGGATTTCGACTCAATATTCCTTATCGGCAGCAGGTGTTTTAATAGATGACTTAATCTTGTCCCTGAGCTCACGGCAAAATTGAATCGGAAACATTTAGGATCAAAACCTCTCAACGAAAAACAAGTTTCCTACGTTTATGTTGTACCTTTGCCAAAGATGCATTTTTTCAGAAAACATATCATCTTTCGTTCATTCTGGCTTTTGATGGCTTTACACATCCTCAATTGCAGTATTGATACGCCCGATGCCCAGCCAGATGCAATCCCTGAAAACCTAAGTTATAATGATATTGAAAGTATTTCAGAATTGGTATTGGAGCAAATACTGGGTTTTGAAAATGCCATTGCCGAACATGACGAACATGATACCGAAGATGGGGGTAGCTTTGAGATAGCCAAAATCTTGCTGTATTATCAACCATCCATTGAGTTTTCGATAAAACGCACCCTCTATTTCCCTTATCCAAAAACCATTCCTCTTAACTACGAGGATTTTTTTGCAACACAATTTCATCCTAAAATAGTGTCCCCTCCGCCCCAACAGGCGTAATCCAATTCCTTTATTATCCTTTTTGGGCTAATCTACTGATTAGCTACGGTTTAGCATTTATGGCTATACCCATGATTATCGTATTTTAATCTTATCAGAATGAAAAAAATATTCATGCTGACAGGCATTTATACTTGTCTGTTATTTCTATTGGCGTGTTCAACAGATTCTAAAACCGAACAAAAAGCCGAAGGGAAATTCCCCATAACCAACCCTATTTTGATAGATACTACTTACTCAAAAGAGTATGTGGCTACTATTCAATCACTGCAAAACGTAGAGCTTAGGGCCAGAATCAAAGGCTATATTGAGGCCATTTTTGTGGATGAAGGCAAGCCCGTAAGAGCAGGGCAGGTACTTTTTAGAATCAACAGTCAAGGCTACAAACAAGACCTTGTGAAAGCCCAAGCCACGTTGAAAAGTGCTACGTCCGAGGTGAAAACACTTGAATTGGAAATCAAAAACATCAAGTTATTGGTCGAACAAAACGTAATAGCTAAGTCAGATTTGGACATTACTGAATCAAAGCTGGAAGTCCTGAAAGCAAAAATTGAAGAAGCTCAGTCTGACGCTGCCAGTGCCCGATTGCAACTGTCTTTAACCGAAATCAAAGCTCCGTTTAGCGGCACAATCAGCCGAATTCCTAACAAAGTCGGCAGTTTGATAGATGAAGGAACACTGCTAACTACCATTTCCAACAACCAAGAGGTGTTTGCCTACTTCAATGTGTCTGAAAAAGAATACTTGGATTTTACGGCGCAAAACGAAGTGGATAAACGGCGCAATGTGTTGTTACTATTGGCCAATAATAGCCAGTATAAGGACAGCGGAGTCATCGAAACGATTGACAGCGAATTTGATAAAAACTCAGGAAGTATTGCTTTTCGTGCCAAATTCCCCAATCCCGAACAGGTACTTAAAAAGGGGCAAGCGGGAAGGTAAGACTAACCAATGAAATCAAAAATGCCCTAATCATCCCTCAAAAAGCCGTTTTTGAAATACAGGAAAAAACTGTGTCTATGTGGTAGATGCCCAAAATGCCGTGAGCGTGCGTGATGTCAAAATCCTACATCGTCTTCCTCAATTGTACGTCATTGAGTCAGGGTTGAGCGTGTGCGATAAAATCATTTACGAAGGAATTCAGAATGTAAATGACGGCGATAAAATCAAACCCGAACTCATGCCGATGCGGAAAATCATGACACAATTAGGTAAACAATAGTCTCATTAGTAGGGATTTAAAACAAAGATACTATGTTTAATAAATTCATTCACAGGCCATTACTGTCCATCGTAATTTCGGTCATTATTACGCTGTTGGGAGGCTTGGCATTGACTCGACTGCCCATGACTCAGTTTCCGAGTGTTGCCCCGCCAGAAGTAAACGTAACGGTAGAATATACAGGGGCAAATGCCGAAACAGTAACCAAAGCAGCACTTGTGCCACTTGAAAGAGCCATAAACGGAGTACCAGGCATGAAATATATGTCTTCTGACGCAGGAAATGACGGAGTAGGGGTTGTACAACTTATTTTTGAAGTAGGCACTAACCCCGACGTGGCCGCTGTAAACGTGCAAAACCGTGTAGCGGCAGTTATGGGCAAATTGCCTCCCGAAGTAACCAAAAATGGGGTAAATATTGCCAAAGAAGAAAATGCAATGTTAATGTATTTGAATATTTATAGTTCTGATACTGTCATGCAAGAAAAATTCTTGTACAACTTCGCTGACATTAACATTTTAGCAGAACTTAAAAGGATAAAAGGTGTGGGTTATGCTGATATTTTAGGTGCGAGGGAATACGCAATGCGTATCTGGCTAAGACCCGATAAAATGCTTACATATAATGTTTCTCCCGACGAAGTGCTGGAAGTATTAGAAGAACAAAATATCGAAGCTGCGCCAGGAAAAGTAGGTGAAAGTACCGACAAAACACCCCAAGCCTTGCAGTACGTCATCAAATACAAAGGCAAGTATAATACCAAAGAAGAATACGAGAATATTCCTATTAAGTCCAATACCGACGGGGAGATTTTGCGCATTAAAGACGTAGCCGATGTGGAGTTTGGGACTACTTATTTTGACGTCGAAGCCAAAATCAATGGTCGCCCCGCTGCCTCGATAATGCTCAAACAATTGCCAGGTTCCAACGCCAGTGAGGTAATTGCAAATGTCAAAAAGCGCATGGCTGAAATCAAAGGAACTACCTTTTATGGCGGTGTATCAAATGTAATGCTGCCTCTCCAAGTTGAATTGCCAAAAGCACCAACCAATCGCCAAGTTGTGCCACTTGTCCAATTTGGAAAAGGATAGCGACTTTCTGACCAGCC
>NZ_JAIXST010000297.1 GCF_027484545.1 Runella sp.
ATTACAACAGCAAAATGACAAGCATAGTATCAAAGAAAGGCGTAAAAAAGCAGGTTGGAATGACCAGTACTTGCTCAATATTATTAAAAACAACACCATTTAGGTGCGTTTAACCTGTAAAGAGGCGGCAAGGTTCTTAAAAATCAATATCGTAACACTTTGGAGCCGGACGAAAGACGGAACTATCCCAGCCCATAGGCAAGGACGGCGCGTGCTGTACCGCGAAAGTGATTTGTTAGGCTCAATCAAACGGATTCAAACTAATGTATAGCCCACCGGTTGTGAATAGTTCGGAATTTTTTAAAGTAGTTTGAGACAAGAAAGGAGCGCAATTTTTACGCTCCTTTTTCCTTCAATATGTTCGATTTATAAACATTTACCAAGGCAAATGATTGATTTCATAAAGTTACGAATAAACGATAAAGGTTTTGCCGAATGGTTACTAAAAAACCCCAAATTTGAAATTGAGGTTAAGACTAAGGTTGACCCCGATTCAGGCGAAGAAAAGGAGATTTGCAGAACCCTTGAGTTTAAAAACCTGAAAATTGTAGTATTTCCATCGGGTTTTGTGGAGATAACTGGTAGCTTGCACGTATTCGCCAACGATGGAGCGCACAATTACGACGGATTTAATTATGTGCGATTGGTGGAAACAATTGGGGAGGTGGTGGCATTACTGGAAACCTCCCCCGACCGCGTGAGCCTCCACAACGTAGAGTTTGGGGTAAATATCTTACTTGATACCTCCCCCTCCAAGTTCTTGGATACTATTCTGAACTATCGGTTCAAACTCCCCGAAATGCGAATGTTTAACGGCAAAGGTTATCTTTTGCAATGGGTGCAACAAAACTACATTGTGAAGGTGTACGACAAAAAACACCAATACCGACTTGATACCAACGTACTAAGGTTTGAAGTAAAAACAATGGCAATGGTACATTTAGCAGGGGTAGAGGTTCGGACGTTAGCGGATTTGTTGGACATCGTAAAATTGAGGCGTTTAGGCGTTGAATTATGTGAGACGTATAAAGGTTTAATGATTGGGGAAAAGTTGGATACAAATCAAATGTCAGGTCCTGAACGAAAGATTTATGAACAAGGGATGAATCCACACTTTTGGCGGGACTTGGAAGACCGAAAAAAACGCAATTACTACCGGGAACGATTTGAGCAAGTTGTAAAAAAATACGGTACCGGACTCCGTGAAACAGTAGGACAACTTATAGCGGAAAAGGTAAGTGAATTGCTAAAAAGTTTGGACATTTTACCCGACCTTAAAAATGAAAACTTAGGACATTATATGCCTTCATATATAGCTATAAAATGTCCAATTTAAGCTCACAACTCTACCTAATATAATTTTGACCTCATTCCTTGCTGAAAAATGTAACATTTGTAAAGAAACTCTTTACAACATACTAATTACGTAGGAAATTGCAATTATTGAATGCCTTTATTAAAAAAGGCATAACCCGACTTTGGGAAACCCTAAATTCTAAAAATTGGGTTCCCTACTTATCATATTCCTTTAATGGCGGGAGGGTATCAAAAAAAGCTTATTAGCCTTGGAGGAATGGGGGCTAACCCCTTGAAGTGGGTTTATTGTATTTTACAACAATTTCATTTGCATTCAAAAACTTGTCCGATAATCGTATTTGAGCATTAGCCACCACTATTTATTTTTTTCGGGCTGGGTAAGTTCAGTTACCTATTCCCAACTTTGTAAAGAAAGTGCCAAAAATTGGCTGCTGAGGCATGAAATTAACAGATTCTGTTACAAAACACCTATTTTAGTGTGCTCACAGAATTGCCATTCGTGTCAAAAAATCACGTAAAATGATGGAAATAATGGGTATTCAAGCCATTTATTCTAATCTGTTACAAGCTGATTAGTAGTAGAAAATATTTCGTTACTTGCTAAGGAATAAGAAAATCAATACCTGAGAGGTTACCAACTCAAAATAGTGCAAAATTAATCAAGATGTTGACCTTCTCCTTCCTACTTCTGATAATTTTTTAATGTCAGAAGAGTTGCAAAAAAGCTTATTGTCATGATGGAATAGGAGTTAGGTCCGTGAAACGATAAGTTTATTAGTTAATTCAGTTCTAATAAGAACATAAAATTAGTCCCTATTGTTTCTACCCAATTTCCTTTATCGTTCATTTCGAGTATAAAGTTCATTTCTTTTTTATAGCTTTCATTTATTTTAATAAAGACATCTAAATAGATTTTGCCATCATCTAAAACAGCACCTCCATTAAAGTCTAATTCAACATATTCTTCTCCTATTTTATTATTTGTTCCTTTGCCTTTAATGAAGGTCTTACCCTTTGATAAATAGACTTCGCAGTTTCCTGAAACATCAATTGAGCGGTAAGTATGATTTCTATCAAGATAATAAAATTTGTATATTCCTTCTGCAATTTTAGGATTAACATTAATTGCCTCTAATTGTTCGGCTGGTTCTTCATCTACTTTAGCAGGCTCTTCTATTGATAAATTTTGAGTTGATTGCACTGTCTTATCATATTCATTTTGAGAAATACCATTAATTTCAGAATTTATGGTTTGCCTATTATCTGGTTTCGTTACAAACAAAAAAATAATCCATCCAACAAAAACAACCAAGGCAATACCGGCGACAACTTGTAAAACACCTTTAAAAACATTGACAGTCTTGTTTTTAGCTATCGAAACATCCTTTTTTATGGCCTCATAAACTTTAGAATAGTTGTCTGATTCTTTAGGCTTATTTCTAAAATTTGTTTGCTGCTGCTCAAATAACTCTCTATCCTTTTTTAGTATTTCTGCCTCCCTCCTAAGTGCTTCTTGCGCAAATTCAAATTGCTGCCTCGTAAACTGCTCTCTTTCTTTCCTTAATCTTTCAGCCTCCTTTCTCAATGCTTCTTGCGCTGCTTCTTGGTAAGAACTACTATTTGTAAAATTTTTGAACCTCATATCATAATCTTTCCTTTTCTGTTCATCGGATAGTGTGCTGTATGCTTCTTGAATAGACTTGAACATTTCCTCAAAGAATTTATCACCTTCATTTTTGTCTGGGTGAAATTTTTTAGAAAGTTTCCGATAGGCGTCTTTAATTTCAGCTATTGAAGCATTATTGGTTACTCCAAGTATTCCGTAGTAGTTCTTCATTTTTAATTAAAATTGACGGGAGGCAAACAGAACAGAAAGACAGTTGAGGAATAAAACTAACGCAATAAACGCCAAATCTTTAGTTGAATGGTACGTTTGGATGCCTCAAATCAGGGAAGGAAATGATTAAAAACCATTTTTGACCGTTTATAGGGAATAGAGCAATCTGCAAATATTTACAGTCTCATTTACAGTTTAAAAAGAAAAACCCCTTAACTAATTGATAGTCAAGGGGTTTAATACTATTTTGGCGGTCCGGACGGGACTCGAACCCGCGACCCCCTGCGTGACAGGCAGGTATTCTAACCAGCTGAACTACCGAACCATTTGACTAAAAAGAACACTACTAAAAATCTTTTATTATTACTTTTTGCGTTTCTATTTCGCTTAAAAGTGGTGCAAAAGTAGTATTTTTAGCATTCATTGCAATACTTTCACTGATAAAAAAGCCTATTTTTTTTATAAAAATCGCGTTTTATGCGCTAACAATTCTGATTACTAAAGAGTTACAATTATCAAAAAAATGTCAAAAATTAAAGATATTACCAATTTTTTAGAAACACTTGCCCCCCTTTCGCTTCAGGAGTCCTACGACAATGCCGGTTTGATTGTGGGAAATCCACAAACGGACGTAACAGGAATTTTAGTAACGCTGGATTCTACGGAAACAATCGTAGAAGAAGCGCTTTCCAAAGGATGTAACCTCATTGTAGCGCATCATCCCATTGTTTTTAAAGGGCTCAAAAAATTGAATGGTAAAAACTACGTCGAACGCACAGTCATGCAGGCCATTAAAAATGACGTAGCCATTTATGCAACCCATACAAACCTTGATCACGTAGTTGGCGGAGTTAATTTTATGATTGCGGAACGTTTAGGCCTTCAAAACGTACACATTTTGGCTCCAAAAAATGATGTATTGATGAAATTAGTCATCTTTATACCAGTTGAAAACACTCAAAATGTATTGGATGCACTGTATAATGCTGGTGTTGGGCAAATCGGCAACTACGACCATTGCAGCTTTCAGGTCAGGGGAACTGGTTCGTTTCGCCCCAATCAAAATGCCAATCCTCATATTGGAACAGTTAATACAGACGAAGCAGTAATTGAAAACCGCATTGAAGTAATTTTTCCTGCTTATTTAGAAAATCAGGTGATGGCTGCTTTGCGTAACGCACATCCTTACGAGGAAGTTGCCCATTATTTGACCTTACTTCAGAACCAACATCAGGAAGTAGGTGCCGGGGCGGTGGGAAATCTGCCGGAAGCATTGTCTGTACACGATTTTCTGGCTTATTTGAAGCAAAACATGAACTTGAATGTTATTCGACACACGGCTTTGGTCAAAGATACGATTCAAAAAATAGCAGTTTGCGGAGGGGCTGGCAGCTTTTTATTAAATGATGCTGTTCGTGCTGAAGCGGATGTTTTTATTACGGCCGATTTCAAGTACCATGAGTTTTTTGATGCCGATGGGCGCATCATTATTTGTGACATTGGACACTATGAAAGCGAAGTTTTTACAAAAGAATTATTACAACGATATTTGTCGAAAAAATTCCCTAATTTTGCGACAATTTTGTCGGAAACTATTACCAATCCAGTAAATTACTACGTGTAAAGTGTCGGCTATCAGGTGTTCGAAAATCATTCTCCGCACTTCATATACCACACTTCAAACCCAACAAATATGGAACTGACCGTCGCGCAGAAATTAGACTTACTGCTTAAATTGCAGCAAATTGACTCACAATTGGATGACATCAAGAAAATCCGCGGCGACTTGCCCGAAGAAGTACGGGATTTAGAAGATGACATTGCGGGTTTCGAGACCCGTATCGGAAAGTACAACAGCGAAATCAGCGTTCTTGATGACGAAATCAGCCGCTATAAAGCGGGTAAGAAAGATGCTGAAAAGTTAATTGCCCGCTATAAAGAACAGCAGATGAACGTCCGCAATAACCGCGAATACGACGCAATCACGAAAGAAATGGAGCTTCAAACGCTCGAAATCGAACTTGCTGAGAAAAAATCCCGCGAAGCGGATTTTAAGATCAAAGCTAAAAAGGAAGAAATTGCGACTACCGATGGATTACTCAAAGAACGTCGGGAAGATTTAAAAGCTAAAAAGCAGGAACTCGATACCATTACCTCCGAAAGCCACGAAGACGAGAAAAAACTGCTTGAGAAACGTGATTTACAAGCTACGAAAGTAGACGAGCGTTTGTTCAAGTCGTATATGAAAATTCGCCTTAACTCCGGCAATGGTTTAGGAGTGGTAACCGTAAAACGCGGTGCCTGCGGAGGTTGTTTTAACGTCGTTCCTCCACAGCGTCAGGCTGATATTCGGGAGAAAAAGAAAATTATCGTTTGTGAACACTGCGGTCGCATCTTTGCTGACGTAGACACAGAATACAAATAATTTTTCCTTCGATTTTAGAATATTTATTTCCCCTAAGCGCTTCTGCCTCTCATCTCGGAATGAATGGATGGCAGGAGCGTTTAAGTTATCTGCCCTTTCAAACGCCTTATTTACAATCGAATGGAATAAAAATCAGAGATATCAAAGGGTTTACAGTAAGGTCACACTCCATTCACAATCAAGTCATATAAATGCTGTTACTTTACACAAAAACAGCATGAAACCATTTTCAAACCAGCGAAGTTTAATTTCACCCCCCCATTGGAAGCTTAAATGGGGCTGGCGTAAGCACCGAAATACTGCGCATTTTAAGCCTAAGAATGAATTATTTGAATTGAATGAACTGCGTAACACACCCTTTCCAGATGTAATAACTTTTTGAGGATTAACCTTATCACAAATTTATCACCCTGCTGACTCACACAGAAATAATCCAACTATCGCAAAGCTAAAAACAGTTTTGCCAGCAGATACGCACTTTCGCTTACACCTTGGTGTGCATACGCAATTGCTTCGTCGAGAGTCATGGGTCGGTTGAGTATGGAAGCGGCATAGTTTAATCCAATACTTTGTACCTCTTCGGCTGAAATCAAAAGGGTGCCACATAATGCAACAACAGGAATTTGTTTCTGGTGAGCAGCTTGAGCAATGCCCGCAATGAGTTTACCTTGAAGGGTCTGCTCATCAATTTTCCCTTCTCCCGTAAATATCAAATCAACTCCCCGAAGCTTTTCTTCAAACCCTGTTTGCTCCATGACAATTTTAACACCTTCTTTCAGTGTTGCCTTTAGGAAAAACAACAAACCGAACCCTAAACCTCCTGCAGCTCCCGTCCCTTCAACCTGTGCTAAATCGACTCCAAAATCGCGTTGTATAATCGTCGCTAAATGCCTTAAACCTTCGTCTAATTTTACTACCATTTCAGCATCAGCGCCTTTTTGAGGCGCATACACATACGCGGCTCCGTATAGCCCGTAAAGAGGGGCTGTAACATCACAAGCAACTTGTATGTCAATAGAAGGGAAAGTAATTGGAGGAATGATTTTCTGAATACAGATAAGATTCTCGCCGATAGGATTCAGGTTTTGGTCATTTTTATCTAAAAAATGCCAGCCCAGTGCCGCCGCCATACCAATCCCTCCGTCAGTGGTTGCGCTGCCACCAATCCCTAAAATAAGTTGTTTGGCTCCTTTATTGACAGCTTCTTGTATAAGTTCCCCTGTCCCAAAAGTCGTAGTCAACAATGGATTACGTTCCTCCGATTGAAGAAGTCGTAAGCCAGAGGCAGTAGCCATTTCAAGATAAGCAGTTTGCCCGTCCGCTGAGAGTCCAAATTCGGCATTTATCTTTCTTCCCAACGGGTCAGAAACAGCAACCGTAAGCATTTGACCTCCTGCATTGAAGGTCAAAATGGTGGCAGTCCCTTCTCCCCCATCGGCCATAGGAATGGCTGAAATTTCGGCATTGGGTACGGCTTTTAAAATCCCCTCCCTCATCGCTTCGCACACTTCGGGGGCGGTGAGCGAACCGCGAAATTTATCGGGAGCGAGAAGTATTTTCATGGATGATGTGTAAAAAACCGACTGGTGGAATATATACGCTTAAAACAGAATACTTTCATCATCTGTCACTTTAGGTCGTAAGTACGTATTGACACTGTCTATTTTCACCCCACCACAGCCGATGTTTGCTTCCATTCCATCGGGTTTAAAGAAACGTTCTCTTCGATAGGGAGATTTTTCACTGCCGGCCAAATCGGGATCAGCGTATACTTTTTGCATATATTTTCCCCAGGCAGGCATTGCAATCCGTGCCCCTTGTCCAAACTCCATTGATGTGAAGTGAACGTGATTGTCTTCCCCCCCTACCCAAACGCCCGTTACCAAATTGGGGGTCATACCCATAAACCAACCATCGGTATAATCGGAAGTAGTTCCTGTTTTGGCAGCAATGTCGTTATTATCCGACAAGTTATATTGCGTCCGCAAACGTTGAGCGGTACCCCAAGGGTCTTCTACGGCACCACGCATTATAAAAAGCATCTGATAAGCCACACTTGGGCTGATAACTTCTTTTTCCTGAATCGGAAAATCAGCCAATACACGCCCGTTTTTGTCTTCAATCCGGGTAACAAAACGCGGCTCCACGTGTTTACCATTATTTGCAAAAGTAGAATAGGCATTTACCATCTCAAATACGGACACGTTAGGAGTTCCGAGACAAATGGTAACTTCTTCCGGAATCGGGCTGGTAATACCTAATTTATGCGCATACTCCACTACCTTTTTGGGCTTTACCATTTTCATTAAATAAACACTGATTGAGTTGACAGATTTTGCCAGGGCCTGACGCAGAGTAAGAGGTTGTCCTGAATAGGTTCCTGTAGAATTTTTAGGGCACCAATCTCCGATACATACCTGTCGATCGACAATAGTCTCGCACGGTGTTACAAAATTTCTATCAATGGCCGAACAGTAGACAAAAGGTTTAAAGGTAGAACCTGGTTGTCTTTTGCCCTGATATACCTGATCGTATTTAAAGTGTTTATAATTAATTCCTCCAACCCATGCTTTTACGTCTCCGTTGCGCGGATCCATCGAAACCATCCCAATACGTAAAAATTTATTATAGTACTTAATGGAATCCAACGGACTCATAATCGTGTCCCGATCACCTCTCCACGAAAAAACACGCATCTTAGTAGGTTTCCGGAGTTCTTTCCAAATTCGTTCTTCATCATCTCCAAAGGCTCGCTTCAACTCTCTGTATCTCCAACTGCGTTTTACGGCTCTTTTTTCAAACCCGGGATCCGGCACGTATCCGCCGTTGGTACCTTTTACTACCCAAGGATTCATTTTCAGGGCTTTGAAATGATTAAAAAACTTTATTTGTTGATCTTTCATGTGTTCCTCGGCTGCCTGCTCTGCATAATTCTGCATTCTCGAATCAATGGTAGTATAAATCCGTAAACCGTCAGTATATAAATCGTATTCGGTTCCGTTCTCTTTGTTGTATTGAGCCAACCACGTTTTCATCCAATCGCGGAGTACTTCACGGAAATAGGGTGCAGGGCCTGAATTATGATTTTCAATATTGAAATTCAGTCCAAGGGGCTTGATTTTATTTTTTGCAAACGTTTCGGGAGTCAAGAAACCATATTTCATCATTTGACCCAATACGACATTGCGCCGTTCCAACGTACGTTCTTTAAACACCCGGGGATTATAACGAGAGGGGTTTTGCAACATTCCCACTAACAATGCCGCCTCTGAGAGTTCCAAATTCCACGGTTCTTTTTTGAAATACGTTTTGGAAGCTGTTTTTATCCCTTCTGCATTGTTTCCAAAAGATACCGTATTGAGGTACATCATCATGATTTCCTGCTTGGTATAGTTTCGCTCCAAGCGTACCGACAATATCCACTCTTTGGTTTTGGCAATGACGGTCTTAATTAAAGGTAAATCTCCCAACGAACCTTTGTATTTTTCGCTGCGGGTTTGAAAAAGGTTTTTAGCCAACTGCTGCGTCAATGTACTTCCTCCACCTGTTGTCCCTTGGTCACTGGATACTACTCCCTTAAAAACCCGAAACATGGAGCGCGGGTCAATACCGGAGTGTTTTACAAAACGGGCATCCTCCGTGGCAATGAGAGCTTTAATGACATTGGGTGATAATTGGTCGAACTCAATTGGAGTACGGTTTTCTATAAAGTACTTGGAAAGCATTTGCCCATCAGCAGTAAGAATCTCCGATGCAACCTGACTTTCGGGATTTTCTATGGCTCGAAGATCAGGCATCCCCCCAAATAACCAGAAAAAATTAAAATAAACCGCTGTAATGTATAAAACGGTGCCTCCGATGACGAGAGCAGCTACTTGCCAGAATCGAATAATAGATTTACGGTACTTCCCTTTCAAAAAAGCCATAGTGGAGTTATATAGATAACACAGACATTAAGCGCAATTATAAGAATTTTTTAATAATATAGAACAAATCCTCGGCTCACTTAACCATTTTTCTTAACTGTAGTAGACTGCTGAGCTTCCAACACCTCTCTTACGCGAGGCAACAAAGTACTCGTAGGGTAGTCTTTTATAAAACTGTTCAGCGCTTTTAGATAGGCTTCTCTTCCTTGTAACTTACCCAATAGATAAATGCGCAATACGGCATATTTATCTTCCATTTTACTGCCTGCATAGGTGACAATAGCCATTTCCAATTGGGCATACGCTTCGGAGTAATTATTTATCTGATACAGGGCCAGAATTTTCTCATAATCTTTGATTGCTTCCAATTCCAAATTTCCAGAGGCCGCTATGGTTCCGTTATTTTTGGTCAACAAACGAGTGTAGGACGAATTGGGATACTCCGCAAGCAACTTTTCTTTCCATCCTTCCTGCGTACTTTTTGAGACGGTCAGATAAAGTAAATAATAAATTTCAGGTTTATAATTGGAATTGGGGAAACGTGCCAAGGTCTTTTCAAAGGTTTTTACGGCATTTTCGGGTTCTTCAAGACTGAATTTATAGATTTTACCCAATTTGTAATACGCATCTTCAATTCGTTGATTGGACGCTTCCAACTCCTGTTTACGGAGTGGAATATTTCTATATAGGGCATCTTTTTTAGCTTTCCAATCAGGTGAGTCTTTCGTCATTTTAGATAAATCACTTCCCACCAATGGTACATTACCTGTCGGCTTTTGGGTTGCTACGGGAGTAATATTATCCGTTTGAGTCAAAAGTGTGGCAACTTTTGCACTGCGCCGCCAATCATCTTCTAACGTCCGATTTCCCCAACGCTGTCTGAATTCCATCTTTCCAGTATTGACTGCTACGGCATTATACAAAACAAAGCGATCTGCCGGGTTACCATCAAAATCAACGGAATTAGTACTCATTGCTTGGGCTTGAGCCACCAATTTCTCTGCCTCTTTTACTTTCCGTTCCTGTTCAGCAATTTCATTTTCAATAAGTCCATCCAAAAATTTATCCAATGTAGCCGGGTTCATCTGCGATAAACGTTGCAGACTGTCTTCGGTACGAATGGTGGTAATCTGTTTTACAAATTCATCGAGCACATCTTTACGCTCGTTTACTTTTTGGAATTGAGGAGAATTAGGCGGCAGTAAAATCAAGGAGCTGTCAAAATATGCTTTAGCCAGTTCATAATTTTGAAGTTTGTCGTAATAAACTTTAGCCATTTCCAAGTACGTGTAAGGTACTTGTGTAGTATTCGTAGTTGTTTGTTGAACTGACTTTTGAAAGAATTGAATGGCTTTAGAATAATTCTTTTTTCGGGTTTCGATGACGCCCATCGAGTAATAGAGCCGATCACGTAAGTCACTGTTTTTACGATCGTTGAGCATTCTCTTAAAACCACCTTCCGTCGAAATAGTCGCATCGGTCAGTGCCGCATTTTGCAGAGCATTCATGTTGGCAAAAAAACCCAAATCATATGAAGGTCGATTTTTCGCTACGGCTTCATAATGTAGGTTGGCAGCTTTTGGTTTATCCAACAAATCATACATTTGAGCCGCTGCAAAATGAATGCGTGCGGTTTCTTCATTCTTGGGCATCAAGTTGAATGTTTCTTCCAATATTCCCAAGGCGAGCGGATATTCCTGTTTTTGCTGGTGTAAATACGCTTTCACTAAATAATAATTGCGGGTATTTTCATCGTTAAGCGGTTGACTGCGCAAAAATTCAGCCACACTCAATGCACTGTTATAGTCTTTAGTCTCGACATAGGCCCGCATCAGCCAAATCAATCCTTCATGTTTATCTTCTTCATCCCGTCCTTTGGCATTTACGTAACGCAATGTTTCAATGCCATCCGTAAATTGTCCTTTATACAATCGCGCCCTCCCAATAAGAACGAGTGCATTGTCTACCCATCGACTGTTTTGATGGCGGTCGGGAACCAAGGAAGCTTTCTTAATTACATCCTGTAACAACGCATCTACGCTTCTGGCCTCTACAGAATCTAACGGTGATAGGATTGGTAACAGCTGATTGTAATCCTCTTTTCGGTTTTTGCGCAATGCAATATCTGCCTCTTTCATCTTATCACGAGCGATGACGTAGGCATTGTATTTGGCAGTAAGATTATGATAACCTACACTCAAACGTCCCGTACTGTACTGAGCGCAACCCAAAAATATTCCTGAAATCCCCAACAGTAGAAGGATTTGGGGGTAAAGAGACGAGGTTAAGTGTTCCTTGTTTTGCATTAAACAACTCACTTTCAATAGTTTACCTTAAAATAAAATATAAAACTTCCGTAAAAATAACGTTTTAAACGTATGAAAAGTATGCAATCACAATGCCAAATGCGATTTCTGCAAAGAAAATCGCATTCATGAGCAACCTTTATCTCAAAGTTATTTGCCATCTATTTTTTTCACCAGTTGCCCTATTAACTTAAATTTAGAGATGTATGGGGTAGTTCTTGAAAGGTGTTGATAGGAAAAGTAAGCATAAGTAAAATTTGTAATTTTGTAATGACCAAACTACAAAAAAATCAAAAACTTATGCTCACAGTAGGGCAATTGCATGAAGT
This sequence comes from Runella sp., assembly GCF_027484545.1. GTDB lineage: Bacteria > Bacteroidota > Bacteroidia > Cytophagales > Spirosomataceae > Runella. Next base: position 12,141 of record NZ_JAIXST010000297.1, read on the forward strand.
GGTAAGTTAGCCCGACCTTTGGGAAATGAATGTAGCTGAATTTTTCTTTGAGTTGGACGACCCTCGCCGGGACGGAAGCTGTTATCACGTCCTATCGG
>NZ_JAIXST010000176.1 GCF_027484545.1 Runella sp.
ATGAATGCATGAAATTTGCCAATCGTTCTGGTTCGCTTATTTCTACTTTCTTTTTCATTTCGCAAAATTGCAATTATTTTAGTTTTGATTCCAAGAAGTTCGGTCGTTCTCTATAATTAAAGCTTTTCACTTGACATTTTAATTATTTTTTGTCATTTTTGTCAAGTAAAATTAAAGAAAATGAATTCTAATTTAGCAGAAAGGTTAGCCGCCGCACGACGCATGTCAGGGTTGTCGTTGCAGGAACTTTCTGACCGCATGGAAAATGCTGTTAGCAGGCAAGCCATTCATCAATTTGAACAGGGCAAAACCAAACCGGAAGCTGATACACTCTTGACTTTGGCAAAAGCGCTCGGTGTCCGTTTAGATTATTTCTACCGTACTACCGCCATTCAACTTGACAAAATCGAATACCGAAAAAAGCAAAAACTCACCAAAGCCGAGGAAATTGCCATTCACGAAAAGGCCAAAGACGTACTTGAACGTTATTTTGAATTGGAAAACCTGACGGATGCTCACTTGGATTTTGAAAACCCACTCGGAACGTCCCTCATTCACAATTCCGAAGGCATTGAGAAAGCAGCAGAACGTCTGCGCGACATTTGGCAATTGGGTATGAAGCCCATCCCGAGTGTCATAGAAATGCTGGAAGAAAAAGGCATTAAGGTCTTAGAAATCAACGCTTCTGAATCTTTTCAGGGACTTTGCGCGGAAGCAAATGGGCATCTGACAGTCGTCATCAACCAAAATGATGACGATGTACGCAAGCGCTTTACTGCCATCCATGAATTAGCCCACATCTTGTTAATATTTGCCGAAGGTATTGATAATGAGCGATTTTGTCATCGTTTTGCGGCGGCGTTGCTTTTCCCGCGCCAAAGCGTCATTGAAGTGTTTTCGAGCAAACGAAAGAAAATAGCGCTGGCAGAACTCTTACAGGTCAAAGCCTACTATGGCATTTCCATCCAAGCGACGCTAATGCGATTACGCGACCTCGACATCATCACTGACGCCACCTACAAAGAATTTATCATTTGGATGAACAAAGTAGGCTATCGTAAAAACGAACCCGGTGTTTACAAAGGGGTAGAAAAAGCCCTGCGTTTTTCACAGTTATTATACCGTGCGGCCGTTGAGGAGATTATTTCTCTTAGCAAAGCAGCGAGTTTGGGAAATCAATCATTAACTGAGTTTAGACGTACATTGGCAGGTATAAATAACACAAAAGCATGAGTTCAGACATCCCAACGGTGTCTGAAAACGAGACATCAGCCAATCGGATTGCTGTAAATGATGCCAACTTATTCATTGATTTGTGCGAGATAGATTTGGTGGAGATATTCTTTGAGTTGCCGTTGGAGTTTCACACTACACAACTGATTTTAAATGAATTAGAAGAAGATCAACTCCAACGGCTTGTTCCCTTTATTGCTCAGAAACAGCTTTCGGTTCGCCATTTGACGCAATCCGAAATTGACAATTTAGCCTCTATATCAACCCAATCCCGAAAATTATCAAGAGAAGATTTATCCGTGTATTTCTACGCACATGAATTGGACAACTGCATGATTTTAACGGGTGATAACCGTCTCCGCAAAGAAGCTCAACGCCAAGGCTTTGAAGTACACGGTATTTTGTGGGTATTTGAGCAATTAGTGAATATAGAGGTTCTCTCGCCCTTAATTGCCTCTGAAAAACTCCGTGAGCTTATGAGTATTAACTTTTGGTTGCCCGTAGGTGAGTGTGATAAATTGATTGAAAAATTTAACTTAGACCATATAAAATAACGCACTTTTATGGAAGACAAAATATCAAAAATTGCCCGTATACTTGAATTATCTTCAACAGAAACAAGAGAAAATGCTATTAGTAGCTTTATTGAGAATGTTATTTACTTTTTTGATAATGAGGCATTAACTATTAAAGATATTTTAGAGTGCATAAGCGAATTATTCGATATTCAACCAATTGAAAATGAAATACAGATTATTATAGAATCTCTCATTAAAAGAGGAGATTTAATAATCATACAAAACAGATTTAAGCTTTCAGATGAAAAATTTTTGCAAATAAAAAGAACTGCACTTAAGGTAGAAGAATCTGCTCAACAAAGAAAAAAACGTTTTTCTTTGTTAATTAAAAAATTAGGAGAAGTGAATGAAAAAGAGTTAAAGTTGCTTTGGGAGTACTTTAATGAATATCTATATGAATGTTTTTACCAGTATGGAGAATATGCATTGAATAATTTTGTTCAAAGTAATAATCAGGAAAATCAACTTAGATTAGTTAATGGTAGTCCTTACCATAATGCAATTAAAAAATTATCTAATCCTAATACAAGGGATATTTTTCAAAAATTAGTAATGTATTTCGCTCAAAAATTGAGCACTGAAGACTTAGATTATTTGGAATTTTTGGCCAATAAAACCTTATCTTTTTATTCTTTGGGTTTGCCTAAAAATTTGCACCAAGAAGTTTTAAATTCTCAAATTGATTGGACAGTTCTTGTAGATACGAATTTTTTGTACTCAATTTTGGGCTTACATAAAAATGTAGAAACAGATGCCAGTATTGAACTTTTAAAAATTGTAAAAGAATTAAATCTTAATGTACGGTTTAAATATATTCCAGCAACTATCGAAGAGTTAAAGAGAAAGAAAATGGAGTTTGACGATATAATTACCAGAGTCCCATATAGTTCTCCACAAATTAAAGGCCTATTAAACTCTAACCGTTTAGATTCTTTTGGGGAAATATATTATGAAAATCTTCTTAAAAACCCTGAAACTTTACATCCATCACAGATTATTGATACATCAGAAAAGGTAATTGTTCATGCCTTTAATATTCAAATTTTTAATTCAAAATTTGAACAGATTAGTGATGATGTAATTAATCATTCTATTGCTGAATATGAAGGCTATATTCAAATTAGAAATGAAGCAAGAAGAGAGCGAGGAGGGTTTGAAGAAATTTACAAACATCAAAAACAAATCTGGCATGACGTTTTATTAAGAGAAGCGATAGAATGGTTGAGAAAAAGAGAAGTGGAAGGTGAAGTTCAAACATTTTCTGAGATTAAATATTTAGGGGTTACTCTTGATAAGCTATTAATCGCTTTTGATAAATTTGAATTAGGAAAAAGAAGAAGAGTAATTCCTAATTTTTATACTCCGTCATTTCTTTTAGATAGAATTCGTAAGTTTGCTCCTATCCAGACAGATAATTATAAAAGAGCTTTCATAACTGCTATTTCTTCATTTAATTTCTATGACAAGAGCGTAAAAAAATCAAAAGACGCCCAAAAATTTGTTAACTATTATAGGTCAAAAGGGCTTAATGATGAAAAAATACTACTTAGCTTTTTAACAGATGATTTATTCCTTGATTCATTTTTTAGAGAAGAAACAAATGAAGATGATTTTTTGAAGCAGAGATAAGTAAAAAATTTACTGCTTTACAACTTGAAAAAGAAGAGAGTGAAAAAAAGATAAAAATATTAAAACAAAGAACCGATATAAAAAGCAATGAGGTTAAAATAGCAGAAAGTCAAATTGAGAAAAAAGACTCTGAAATTTCAGAGCTTAACGATATATTGAAACAGTTGAAAGAACTGGCGAACACTAACAAAAAAGAAGCATTTGAAAATAAAAACGAAAAGGAATTATATCAAAATCAGGTCGCAGATTTAATTAACAGGCTAAATCAAATTGAAAACGAAAACAAATTTAAATATGATTTAAAAAAATACGAAGATGATAAAGCAAAGTATATTAACGATAAATGGGCAAAAAAATCAAGAGAAAAATGGGAAGTAAAGTGGCTACTCCTTGCATGGGTTTTAGCATTTTCCGTTCTTTATGTACTTTTTTCTTTTATTGATGAAAAATCCCAATTAAAATTCTTCAAACAAAACTCTTCTTTTATAACCTTTTTAATTTCAACATCATTGTCTATTTTTCTTAATAAAGATGCAGCCATTTTCTCGTTTAGATATATATTTTCTCGTAGAAAGATTGAAAAACAATATAAGAATATATTCAAAGAAGAATTTGAAAGCAAAAATTCAACTCCTAAATTGAATTAAAGATTTTATTATTAATGTTTAATAATAAAATCTTTAATTTTCGTTGCTGCATATTATGTTCTATATGTAAAGCAATAAAATACAAACAAAATCATGCCTCCCCTCAATACAACCGATAAATCTCCATAATGCCTTGCAGAATTTTGGGAAAGTCAATGTTTAGGTCAATCAGTTTACCCGTGTGAATGTCGAATACCCAACCGTGTACTTGCAGGCCGCGCTCGTTGTAGGCTTCCTGAACCGCAGCGGTTTTGATGAGATTGACGCATTGCTCCTGTACGTTGAGTTCTACCAGTCGGTTGTAGCGGGCGTTTTCGTCTTCAATTTTATTTAATTCCGCTTTGTGCGTTCGGTATACATCTCGGATATTTCTGAGCCAAGGGTTCAAAATACCCATATCCACAGGCTGCATTGCGGCTTTTATTCCCCCACAGTTGTAATGTCCGCATACTACCACATGGTTGACTTTGAGGTGTCGGATGGCGTAGTTGATGACCGACATGACATTCAAATCAATGTTGTTGACCAAATTGGCAATGTTGCGGTGGATAAATACCTCTCCGGGCTTTAATCCCATCAAATCTTCGGCAGTTACCCGGCTATCCGAGCAGCCGATGTATAAAAATTCAGGATGCTGTCCCAGAGCCAAATCTTCAAAATAATTGTTGCTGTAATATTTAGTGTTCTTGATGCTGCTTTTGCTAAGTTGAGAGCCTCTGCTCTCAAAGTTGATAAGGCATAACTACCTTTTTCTGACCATGCAATGGGTTTATTTTTTTGCCGATAGGCCACAATCATGTCCACGCCTTTTTCTGCTCTGCCCGAACCAATTGTTTTCTCTACCTCTTTTCGTTTTTTGTAATTGATGATTTCCGTTTGATGTTTTCTTAAATATTCTATCAATTCTTCTTGTTTGAGTGTGTTTTTTACGGTCATTGTTTGAATATATCCAATCGCATCGTCGGTTTTTGCGACCCACAGCAAGCCGACAATTGTTTTTGCGGCTTCTTCTTTTTGGAGTTTGTTTTTCGCTATCATACTCATTAAAGTCCACACTTTTTTGTTCAGATGATACCAATCCAAAATGATAGTGACTTGGCCGCCAAAGACCCGCCATAAGCGTAGCCTAATATCTCTTGCCCCATCGCTTATGGAAACTATGGGCAGCCTTTGGTTGCCATAATTGGCACACAGCCAACAACACAGAGCGGTTTGAATGCTCCAATTAGCAACGCCATAACCCGCTGTGATATACTCAAAATCACCCTTGGGTCTTTGAACTTCTATGACATCAGTTTGTACCCGTTTAAGTTTTTTGACATACGCCTCTTGACGTTGCTCTTTTTGGCGATTTACGCCAATAGCATCCGCATCGGCGGTCCGAATCAAACAATAAAATCTCAGCACTTTTGCTATCATATAGACCAATATCAGTCGCAGCAAAAGGCAGACTTAATTGCAAACCCGAATAGCTATTTATCAACTTTGTGGTACTTTCAGTCGCATACGTTTTTACCTTTTCGCTAATATGATTGCCCCTATAAAGGCCTGTACCACTGACCTTCTTCAAGATTTTAGAGACTTGTTGGTAGCTCTTACTCTGTATCTCTAAGTCAATCCAAGAACGCACTTCGGCACTTTCTAAACCCTGATCAATTTGAGAAGTTTTGGAAAAATAGTCACCCCCAGATTTGTAGCGTTCAAGCATGAACTGAACTGGACCTTCAATGCCCATTATAGAGACCATGCGCCTACCATTAGAAATTTCTTGGCTTTTTTTTATAGCTCTCTTGGGAGCCAGTAAGCAATTCCTTTTGAAGCTCTGGAAAAAGTTCTCGACGAATTTGTAAGGTAAATTGCTCAATACCATTAAAACTGTCTAAATCTGTAATCAACGATAAATCGCCTTCCACTAAAACAGTTTCGCCTATATCAGTTGTGATTTCAATTTTTACTTTTGCCATAATTGTGATTTTGGAAACAAAAATAACAGGACAAAAGGGTTAACACACAAAATATTACAGCGGGAAATAATTTAATAGCAAAACCCTGATAATCAAAGCAAAAAACCACAACTAATGATTACAAGTTAATCATAATTATGATAGTAGATTCTTGGTTGTTTTACCGTGAAATTTAGTCGAAAAAAAGTACTTTTTCGCAAACAACTATGAGTATTTAGGGCGAAGTTTACCTTATCTTCGTCCCTGATTTTAGCTATCAATTTTTATGGAAAGTGTCATTCAAAAACCCTATCAACCCAAAAACCACGTCAGAATTGTCACTGCTGCGAGCCTTTTTGATGGACACGATGCCGCTATCAACATCATGCGGCGCATTATGCAGTCGTCCGGGGCGGAGGTGATTCATTTGGGGCACAATCGTTCCGTGCAGGAAATTGTGGAATGTGCCATTCAGGAAGATGTGCAGGGAATTGCCATTACAAGCTATCAGGGCGGTCATGTTGAGTTTTTTAAATACATGTACGATTTGCTGCGGGAGCGCTGCGCGGGACACATTAAAATCTTTGGCGGTGGCGGTGGTACCATTTTGCCTTCGGAGATTCAGGAACTTCAGGCATACGGCATTACCCGACTCTACTCTCCTGACGATGGCCGCTCGATGGGTTTGCAGGGAATGATCAATGACCTACTAACTCGTTGCAGTCCCCCTGCCCCCAATGGGGGAATTTTTGATTTGACGAAGGAGATAAAAACATCCAATCATCAAATGATTGCCCGCTTGATTTCTTTGGCAGAAGAGGGTATTTTATTTCCCCCCATTGGGGGAAAGGGGGCTGGGCTTGGTCTCGTTCTGGGTATTACCGGTACGGGCGGGGCAGGAAAATCTTCATTGGTGGACGAACTGGTACGGCGGTTTTTGTTGGATTTTGAAGATAAAACGTTGGCCATTATTTCCGTTGACCCTTCCAAACGTAAAACAGGCGGGGCGTTGCTCGGCGACCGTATCCGCATGAACGCCATTCATCCCGATATTGCACAGGGGAGAGTGTATATGCGTTCACTCGCTACGCGACAGTCGAATTTGTCATTAAGCCGCCCTGTAAAAGATGCCATTGAAATTTGCAAAGCAGCTCATTTTGACCTGATTATTGTGGAAACGTCGGGCATTGGGCAGTCGGATACCGAAATCACGGAACACTCAGATATTTCACTCTACGTCATGACGGCTGAGTATGGCGCGGCGACGCAGTTGGAAAAGATTGATATGCTTGATTTTGCCGATGTCATTGCCATCAATAAATTCGACAAACGCGGTTCATTGGACGCTCTCCGCGATGTTCGAAAACAATACCGTCGCAATCATAACCTTTGGGAAACCCCCGACGAAGAATTGCCCATTTTCGGAACCATGGCAAGTCAGTTCAACGATGCGGGAATGAACACACTCTACGTGAAAATCATGGAGCTGTTGGAGAAAAGAGTGGAAAGTGAAAAGGGAGAAAGTGGAAAGGTATGGACAAATGGGAAATTATTCACCGCGCGGCGGACCGCTCATTCGCTCATTCACTCATCTGCTCATTTGCAGCTCCAATCACTAAATCATAACTCACCAATCACAAATGCCATCATCCCTTCCGATCGCGTTCGTTATTTGGCTGAAATTGTGGAGAATGCGCGGAGTTATGAACAGTTTGTGAATGAACAGGCAACTCTTGCCCGGCAGTTGTATCAGTTGGATGGTACCATCAAAACTTTGTCAAAGTTTCAGAACTTTGACAAAGTGGATGCGCTCAAAGCCATTTATGCCGAGTTGGAAGCTCGACTTCACTACGATTGTAAACATTTGCTCGAAACGTGGCCCGAAACCGTCAAAAAATACCGGGCAGATACATATCAATTTAAAGTCAGAGATAGAATCATTGAGCAGGAGTTGTGGACGGAGACGTTGTCACACCTCAAAATTCCTAAGATTTCTTTGCCTAAATACCAAGATTGGGGTGATATTTTACGGTGGTTGCTGACTGAAAACGTACCGGGAGAGTTTCCTTACACGGCGGGCGTGTTTCCGCTTAAGCGTGAAGGGGAAGATCCTACGCGGATGTTTGCGGGCGAAGGCGGTCCCGAGCGCACCAACCGCCGCTTTCATTATTTATCCAAAGACATGCCGGCCAAGCGCCTTTCGACGGCGTTTGATTCCGTCACACTTTATGGAGAAGACCCCGATTTTCGACCCGATATTTACGGAAAAGTAGGAAACTCAGGCGTAAGTGTGTGTACATTGGATGACGCCAAAAAACTATACAGCGGCTTTGACCTCTGCGACCCAAGCACGTCGGTCTCCATGACCATCAACGGCCCCGCACCCATGGTACTCGGTTTTTTTCTCAATGCGGCCATTGACCAGCAATGCGAGAAATATATGTTGTCCGAAATGAGCAGCGAGGAGCGGGAAGCGAGGATAAAAAATGCCTTTAACCTCAACCCTAGCCCTTCTCCTGACAGGAGAAGGGAGCAAATATTCCCCTCTCTTGAAAGGAGAGGGGTGAAGGGTGAGGTTAACTATCTGGGAGAAATTCCCGAAGGCAACAACGGCCTTGGCTTACTACTTTTAGGTACCACAGGCGATCAGGTGTTGGAACCCGAAATTTATCAGAAAATCAAAGCTAACACTCTTCGCCAAGTGCGCGGAACGGTGCAGGCGGATATTTTGAAAGAAGACCAGGCGCAAAATACCTGCATTTTCAGTACAGAATTTGCCCTCAAACTGATGGGCGATATTCAGCAGTATTTCAATGATAATCAGGTTCGTAACTTTTATTCGGTTTCGATTTCTGGGTATCACATTGCCGAAGCAGGAGCCAATCCCATTTCGCAATTGGCGTTTACACTTTCCAACGGGTTTACGTTTGTGGAGTATTACCTCAGTCGCGGAATGCACATCGACGAGTTTGCGCCTAATCTATCGTTTTTCTTTTCCAACGGCATGGACCCCGAATACACCGTACTCGGGCGGGTAGCGCGGCGGATTTGGGCCAAAGCCATGAAAAACAAGTACAAAGCCAATGACAGAAGTCAAAAACTAAAGTACCATATTCAAACCTCGGGTCGAAGTCTGCACGCGCAGGAGATTCCTTTCAACGACATTCGGACCACATTACAAGCTTTATTGGCGATTTATGATAACTGTAACTCGCTGCATACCAACGCTTACGACGAAGCCATTACGACACCGACGGAAGAAAGTGTTCGTCGGGCCATGGCGATTCAATTGATTATCAACCGTGAATTTGGTTTGACCAAAAATGAAAATCCGTTGCAAGGCTCGTTTATTGCCGAAGAACTCACGGATTTGGTGGAAGAGGCGGTTTATCAGGAGTTTTTGAGCATCAATGAACGTGGTGGCGTGTTGGGCGCCATGGAACGCATGTATCAGCGCAGCAAGATTCAGGAAGAATCCATGTATTACGAAATGCAAAAACACACGGGCGCGTTACCGATTATCGGAGTCAATACCTTTTTGGACGACAAAGGTTCGCCTACCGTTTTGCCTGCCGAAGTGATTCGCTCAACGGACGATGAAAAACAATATGCCGTAGCCGCTCGTCAGGCATTTCAGGAAAGAAATTTGGAACCGGCAAAACTCGCTTTGGCGCATTTGCAGGAAACTGCCCTTCAAAACGGCAATTTATTTGAAAGCCTCATGGAAGCCACCAAAGTGTGTACGTTGGGGCAAATTTCAAGAGCGCTGTATCAGGTAGGAGGGCAGTACCGACGGAATATGTGATTTTTGTGGAAAAAAGTGCATTTTTACAGAAAAGAGAAGGAAACAATAAAATGCTGATGCCTTGAAAATAGAGAATATTAAAATACGAAATTTTAAATCTATTCGTCAGCTTGATTTGTCATTTGGGCAAATTAATATAATGATTGGAGGAAATGGAGTGGGAAAATCTAATCTGATTTCTTATTTTAAACTACTGAGTCAGATTATCAACCGTAATCTGTCTTTACACGTAGCCCGAAATGGAGGAGCTAATCATTTGCTTTATTTTGGCAGTAAGGTTTCACCTGAAATGGGTTTTAAAATTACATTTGAAAACCAGAATACATATAATTCGTATCAAGTTCGTTTAGCTCCCAATACAGATGACGGATTTTATTTTACATCAGAATCAATAGGATATAATTCTGGGACAAAAGACAGTACTTATTCATTAGGAATAGGCCATAATGAAAGTTTATTATTTGAGTATAACAAGAGCGATTCTAATATTTATGGCGGGAAAAAAGGAATATCACATTATGTTATTAAAGCGTTTGAAGGCTTGAAGGTTTACCATTTTCATGATACGGGTGAAACATCCAAGATGAAACAAACCGGAGATATAAATGACAATCAGTCTTTACGTGAGGATGCATCAAATTTAGCAGCATTTTTGTATTGGTTAAAGGAGCGTCATATAAATAACTACAATCAAATAGAAAAAACAATTACTCGAATTGCTCCTTTTTTTCAAGGTTTTGATTTAAAACCAAGTGCATTAAATCCCGAAAAAATTCGGTTGAAATGGCTTGAAAAGGGTTCGGATTTGTATTTTAATGCGCATAGTTTATCGGATGGGACGCTTCGTATGATGTGTTTAGCAACTTTGTTGTTACAACCCAATCCTCCTTCCACGATTATTATTGATGAACCTGAATTGGGCTTACATCCTGCGGCGATTCATTTGCTGGCTTCTCTCATTAAAATGGCAGCTGAACGTACTCAAGTCATTATTTCAACGCAGTCTGTTACTCTAATCAATCAATTTACTCCTCAGGATATTATCGTTGTGGATAGAAAAGATGGCCAATCTGCATTTCGCCACATTGATGATGGTGAACTGGTACTTTGGCAGGAAGAATATGCATTGGGAGAAATTTGGGAGAAAAATTTAATTGGGGGGCGCCCATGAAACAGATTTTGATTTTAGTAGAAGGGCAAACCGAAGAAGAATTTGTAAAACAGGTACTCAATCCTTACCTGAACAACTATGGAAAGCATCTCAATCCTACCATCATCAACACCAAAATTGTAAAAGGAGGCAAGAATTTCAAAGGTGGACTTGATAACTATGGACAAGTCAAAAGGGATTTGGTAAGGCTGGTAAAGAGCAACACGTTAACGGTTACTACTTTTATTGATTTTTATGCGCTTCCAAGCGATTTTCCAGGTTACGGTGATGATGTAAAAGTGAAAAGTTCTTTAGAACGAGTACTGTACTTAGAACAAAAACTCTACGAAGATATTGGGCAAACAAACTTTGTACCTTATATCCAACTTCATGAATTCGAGGCACTATTATTTATATCAATGCAGGGGTTTAATTATTGCTTTGGAAATGATATAAGCAAAATTCGTGATTTTGAAATGATTTTAAGCCAATTCCCCAACCCTGAGGATATTAATGATAATCCATTGACTGCGCCTTCAAAACGGATTTTAAAAATCATTCCTAACTATCAAAAACCCTTTCAGGGCGGGATGATTGCCTTGGAAAATGGAATCGGAGGGGTATGGTGCGCCCCATATTTAGGACCAATTGTTAAATTGGATAACGGTCTAACTTTAGCTCCATATGAAAGGCAAGACTAAGCGCAAATTTACCTCTGACCGCTCAGGCGGCCC
>NZ_JAIXST010000106.1 GCF_027484545.1 Runella sp.
CAAAGGTGGACTAAAACAGGTTTGCAACAAGTAGCTAATATTAGGGTCGCTTTTAAAAAAAATCAGTGCAATAAAGTAACCGATTTAATAAAAATGGCGGCTTAATAAACTTGTCCTACACCCAATAAGTGGCAAAAGGAAAAATTTTTAGAGAAATACAGGTCACTATAAAGAATTGTACATCCATGCCTGCACAATTCTTTATAGTGACAGGAAAAACGTTTCTATTTTTTTTGTGTTTTTAAATTTATAACGTTTAATTTATAACGGAATAGTAACGACAATAAACTATTATAGATTATGCCAAAATTAGACCGATCCGATTTTAAATACAACGCTAAAGTTTTTGAAAAAACCTGCCAATGGTGTGGGACAGCTTTCTTTGCCAGTCGGTCTACTGCCAAGTATTGCTGCGGTACCTGTAGGGGGTATGCCAATCAGGCCAAACAATCGGAAGAAGCGGTGCCCTACGATGAAACTGAAAAGATGATTTCTGCCTTACTTTCCGAAAATGCGTATCTCAAAGGGCAGTTGCAGCGCTATATCTTAGAAAATCAGGAGTTAAAAAAAACGCTAAACATCAATTGAAAATGATTGGCAAAACTTGTTACATCATTTTAGCGTAGAATGTATGTTAAATAGTCAGTACCAAACAGGTTTTAAAACGATTGCAACGTATGATCGCCCCAAAATTCACTTAGGCTTAGGAATTCACGAAATGGGCACGACAGGCATGGGCAAAGATTCCAAAACTTCGGTATTGAATAAAAACAATCAGCTCCATGCCTGCAAAAATGTCTTTGTCACCGACGGAGCAGCAATGGCTTCATCGTCTTGCGTAAATCCTTCCCTGACTTATATGGCCCTGACGGCGCGAGCCGTGGATTTTGCCGTAGCAGAAATATAAAAGAAGAATTTATAAAGTGTTCGGTTTTATTGAATTAGGACGATTCTACTTTCTTTCGTTTGGAATGAAGTACTTCGTCCTAATTTATTTAATTGGTAGTCAATTCGCCAAACATATACTCCTGTTGAACAGGGCTCTCCTTTGTAGGTACCATCCCAAATAAATGGTGGACTGTTCGTTTGAAAAATTAGTTCACCCCATCGGTTATACACTGTCAATGACGAAAACGTAATGTCACCGCAAGCAAAGGGTTGAAACACATCATTGACACCATCAGCATTAGGCGAAAAGGCGTCAGGGGCATAGAGAACGCATTCACAGTCGCTGTAATCGACTACGATGGAATCCCTTATTGTGGCGCAGTCGTTGCTAACCGTTGCGCTGTAAATGCCTGATTTATTTACTGTTCGTTTGATTTCATTGAACGAATCCAGCCACCGAAAGGTACCTTCGGTAAATAAGGGCTGAATGGAATAAATCTCCGTTCCGCATAATTTCTTATCCTGCCCCAAGTCCAACCGAGGCGGTAAAACATACCGCACTCTGATGGTATCACTGATGGTACAGTTGGCTTCAGAAACCTGTACCGTATACAGGCCGGCCCGAGTCACCTGATAATTATTTTGCGATGCGCCGTCCTGCCAACGATACACCCCTGACTGCGATACCCGCAGCGTCATTTTTTGACCCTCGCAGAGCGTAGTATCAGGTCCCAAACTGAAATCAAGTTTGTAATTAATAGTAATCGTATCTCGTAATATCTTGCAGGGAGTAGTGACCGTTACCCAGTATTTGCCGGGCTTTGTCACCAACAGGGTCGATGAAGTACTGCCCGTGTTCCATTTATACTCAGAGGCACCGGGGGTATCCGCATCCAGTAAATGGGTGCTTTTTCGCCCGCACAGCGTAGTATCGTTACCGAGGTTTAATTGAATGGTTCGTAAGGAGATATCGTCAATGAATAAATAATAATAACCTAAGGTTATTGGCAGTTGGACAAAATTTCCGATGGTTACGTACTTTTCCCCTCCTTTGGCTACAAAGCATCCTGACACTTTTTCCCACTGAAAGCGCTTGGTGATTTTCTCCGTTCTGTTATCCAGCAGCTGTGGCTTTTCGTCGGGGACCAGTAGGTCTTTTTGGGTTGCCGTAGTCAGAGGTTGGGTGGAAATATAGGCACCAAATGAGCCAGACGGGTACCGATCGGGAGTTGGGGAACTGATATACATTTCAAACTGATAGGCTTCGCCTGCTTTGAGGGGCTCTTTCAGAGGAGTAGCCAAATACTCTGCCCAACCCAAATCCATAAACAAGCGGGCCAATCCTTTCCCTGAGTGAGGGGGTAATTCAATTTGATTCGTTGGAAAACAATAGTTATAAAAATCCGGGGTGGCTTTATTGGGATTATACCAAGGCGTTGCCTCTTTCAGCAAATTGTCCTGCCAGGGGCAATTTTGGTAGGTTTCAAATCCTCCGTTGGGGATGAATTCCTGCCCGGCTGCCTGTAGAGTAACTGCAAGCGCTGAAACTAATAGCCAAATGACCTTCCCATTCATTGCTGAAGAAAAATTACAATAGGTAACGCAGGAAACCAGTACTTTTACCATATTCGTAAACGGGATGCAGAAAAAGTACGGCAAGTTAATCGGAATGATTGGAATCGCTATAACTACAGGCCAATAATTAGCTTAAACCAAGGAGAAGATAGTCTTTAGATAGTGTAATACAGCAGTAGTGTTCTGCCATTCTCAAAATATGAATTACTTTTGTGACTTGATAAAAGCTTAAACCATAACCTACGGCTTTTTGTCTTCAATAAATTATTAATTATCAACTGAATAACCATTCTATGTTTAAACCGAGAAGTATCCTTTTAAAATTTATTGCCTGCCTTCCGGGAGTGATTGTTGCGCAATCTGCTTTTGCACAAACCGCTATTCCTTTAGATGACCTAAGTGCATTTACCAACAAAGCCAACAACTGGTCTATCGCTGGTGACGCTTCTGTCGATATTTCAAAAGTAAATGTTTTGAATACCAAACCGGGTAAAGGAGTATTAGCCTGTATTCACGAAAAAGGCAAATATGGCCCTGAATATGAACTTGTCTCCAATTTCAAACACGGAGATTTAGATTTGGAACTGGATTTTATGTTGACCAAAGAATCCAATTCGGGTATTTATCTTCAGGGAAATTACGAGGTTCAGCTTTTTGACAGCTGGGGCAAAAAAACGGCTAAATACAACGACAACGGCGGTATCTACGAGCGTTGGAATGACTCAAAACCAGATGGTGAAAAAGGCTATGAAGGATATGCACCTCGTTTCAATGTAGCAAAAGCGCCGGGTTTATGGCAAAATATCAAGATTTCATACCAAGCCCCTCGCTTTGACGCGGCCGGTAAGAAAATCTCCAATGCCGTATTCCTTAAAATTGTTTTGAACGGGGTAACCATTCACGAAAACGTGGAAGTGAGCGGCCCGACCCGCGGTTCACTTACCAAAGAAGATGTTGAGTCAGGTCCTTTGCGTATTCAGGGAGATCATGGTTCATTGGCCATCAAAAATATCATCATCAATAATTTTGACAAAAAACCCGGGACCTTATCGGACCTTACCTACAAAACGTATTATGGTACTTTTGCTACCAATGAAGATTTCTCTAAACAAAAAGTGGCAGAAACAGGCAAGAAAGACGCCCTTACTTGGGAAATCCTGAAAGAAAACAACAACTACGCCTACCTCTATAACGGAAAATACACCGCCGCTACCGAAGGCGAATATACCTTCAGAATGCAGGCAGCCGGAAATGCTTATCTCAAAGTGGATGGCAAAGATGTACTTTCAATCGAATCAAGAAACAACAATTCGACCCGTCAGGGAAAGGTAAACCTCAAAGCGGGAGAGCACACAATTGAAATTTTCAACAGCAAAACCGAGGGGTATATGCGTCCCGGTTTGGCGGCGTGGGTGTCCGGTCCGGGCTTTCGTGAAATGTCTTTAAATACCGCAAGTTCTATGACCATGGGCGGTGGCGTTGATCCCATTTTGGTGACGGCTCCAACAAGTACGGTAATGCGCAGTTTTATGGATTTCAAAAAGACCCCGGACGCTAAAAATGTGCGGGTTGTACACGCTGTTTCGGTAGGAAATTCTTCCAATCTGCACTATACATACGACCTCGACAAAGGGGCGCTGTTGCAGGTCTGGCGCGGAGAATTTCTGGACGCTACTCCTATGTGGCACGATCGCGGCGATGGTTCTTCCCGTCCACGCGGCAGTGTAACGCTTTTGAACAACGCCATGTTTCTGGGAAAAGTAAGCGGTCAGTCAGCTTGGCAGGCCGATACTACCGGCAGCGGATTCCTTCCAAAAGGGTATTCATTGGATGAACCGGATGTTCCGACGTTCAATTACGTCGCTTTTGGTTCACCCGTTACCGATCATCTTTCGGTGGTGGATAACAAATATTTTGAGCGCGAAGTAAAACTGGCAAAACCCGTAGAAAACCTGATGGCAAGAATCGCCGAAGGAAGCGGGATTGAAATGGTCTCGGAAGGAGTTTACTCCGTCAATAACAAGTCCTATTTTATTCAAATAACGGACAAATCGGTGGTACCGCAAATCAGAAATGTGGCCGGTGGACAGGAACTGATCGTTCCGGTAACGAACGGTTCCGTTAAATACGCCATCCTTTTCTAACTTGAATATTTAAAACCGGTCCGCATCAGGATTCTAATTCAGTGAACAGATAACCCAGCAAGCGTTGTTCGACAACTTGCCCTATCATACTAAACACAATGAAAAAAATTGCTCAAATCGCATTGATACTTTTGGCGGCTCTACCAATGGTAAAAGCACAAGAATCGCCTAAGGAAGAAGATTTTTATAAAATCATTACTCCTCCCATCCCCGAGGGAATTATTCTGGAAGTGGGCGGACTTACCACGCTTCCAAACGGCTCTTTGGGAATTTCGACCCGCCGCGGTGAAGTATGGATTGTGGACAACCCTACGAGCCGTACGCCCTATTTCAGAAAATTCGCCTCCGGTTTGCACGAAATACTGGGTCTTGCCTACAAAGACGGGTTTTTGTATTGCGCTCAACGCGGTGAGTTGACCAAGCTAATTGATAAAAACGGGGACGGTAAAGCCGACATTTACGAAACCGTACACTCATGGGCGCTGTCAGGTCATTATCATGAATATTCGTTCGGACCAAAAATTGCACCTGACGGAAGCTTTTTCGTCAGCGGAAACGTAGCTTTCGGTGACGAAGAATGGTGGAGAGGGGAAAGTCGCGTGCCTGGTCGCGGATGGATTTTTCGCATTACACCCGATGGAAAATTTGAGCCGTATGCCACAGGCGTTCGCTCACCGGCCGGTATCAGCATGTTGAAAGGTGAACTTTGGTATACCGACAATCAAGGTGATTGGATGGGAACGGGCGGTATTTTCCCCGTAAAAAAAGGTGGATTTATGGGCCACCCGGCGGGGTTGAAATGGGCTGAATTACCCAATTCTCCCGTGAAACTGACTGAAAAACAATTTTTTGCTGAACGCGACAATCGTAAGGAAAGAGATGAAAACAATCGCGCCATCAAACCCGAAAACACGCGCAATGAAACACCTCAGTTTTTGTATCAGTTGAAAGAAAAATATGACATGGTACAGCTTCCGGCAGTTTGGTTGCCGTATGGTGTGCACGGTGTATCTACTTCTGAACTGATTATGGACGAAACTAACGGCGGCTTCGGTCCGTTTGCGGGTCAGGTTTTTGTGGGTGACCAAGGGCAAAGTAACATCATGCGGATAGTTCTTGAAAAAGTAAAAGGAGAATACCAAGGCGCATCCATTGGTTTCCGCAGCGGATTCCAGTCAGGGGTTTTACGGATGTCTTTTGCGAAAGACGGCTCCCTGTTCGTGGGTGAAACCAACCGAGGTTGGGGTTCGGCCGGTGATGCTAACCAAGGATTGCAGCGTTTGGTTTGGAACGGTAAAATGCCGTTTGAAATGTACACGGTAAAAGCCATGCCCGACGGATTTGAAATCGAATTTACACTGCCAGTTGACCGTAAATCAGCCGAAGACCTTGATTCATATAAAGTTAGCAGCTACTTATACAAGCACTATCCTGTCTACGGCAGCCCGCTGATTGATACGAAAGATGTTACAGTAAAAGGCGTAAAATTGTCGGAAGACGGCAAAAAAGTGCGAATTGTTCTGGACGGTATGCGTCAGTATTTCGTTCATAAACTTCAATTGGACGGCGTGCGTGCTGCCAATAATTATTGGTCGTTGGTTCACCCCGATGCGTATTATACGCTGAACAATATTCCTGACGGAGAAAAATTAAAAGTTACTGATTTGAAAACAACACGCTCAGGAAATGTCAAAGCAGCGGTTACTGCACCTGTAAAAGAGCATGTGTCACCTGATGGGAAAGACAAAACGCCAGCACCGACTGCTGCTAAAACAGCGGCCGCTGCCAAAAAAGCCCCGACTTGGGAAGAAGTAAAACCGCTTTTGGCAAAAAATACCTGCCTGGCCTGTCATGCAACGGACAAAAAAGTGGTTGGGCCTTCCTATATTGATGTGGCAAAACGTAAATACAGCAATGAAAAAATCGTTGAATTGATTTACGCCCCAAAACCGGAAAACTGGCCCGATTATTCAACACCCATGGCACCGATGCCACAGGTTTCTAAAGGAGATGCACTGAAAATAGCGGCTTGGATTAATTCATTAGCGAAGTAAATAACTGCTTTAGTTAAAAACAGAACCTCCCTTCCTGCTTTGAGTTTTTAGTGATTCTCAAAGCAGAAAGGGAGGTTCTGTTTTAGTTGAGTGTCAACTAATTCGGGTTATATGACTTCCGACTTATCTTCTATAGCTTCTCTCATTTTATCTTCTTTCAATATCCTTCGGCGTTTTTTAACTTCGTCACTTGCCTCAAAGAGTTTATAGTCATTTTGAATTTTTCTTCTCATTCGAGTCAGGGATGAAAATACTGTAAGATTTTTGGTAGTGCGCCAATTATGGTGCTGATTTTGTAAGGGGCAATCGGGGTGTTATTTTTGTTTTACCAAGAACCTAAATAACCTACCTGATGTGTAATACACCCGAAAGATGCCCCC
>NZ_JAIXST010000354.1 GCF_027484545.1 Runella sp.
CTGACTCGTTTTCCATGCTGAAAATTTAGCATAAAGGGCGTAAAACTCTTGCTCTTCTGTGTTCATAAACCAAATATCGCTATTTTTGAGATTTATAACTAACTTGTCCTACCCCCATGTCTTATAGGTAGGTACTTCTTTTCAAAAAAGGGATAATGAGCATATTATTTGTTCCGGTCAAAGAAAAAATCCTTTGCTATGAACATCCTTACGTACGCGTTGAAAAAGTACAGCTTTGTTTTTTATCTACTCCTATTCTTAATTGGTTCAGTTTACGAGGTACTGGGTCAATGCTCTATTACCCTCAAACCGACCGTATCGGGTTGCTACCAAAACAACGGCAGTAAAGCCACGGTAAGCGTGGAAGTGACTTGGGCGAATGCACCCTCAGGCGAGACCATTGTTGTAACCGGGCCGGCGGGCAGCGTACCTGCCACCCGAACCATTACACCGGGGCTGATCAATGTGAACTACGGTTTCAATCAAAACGGCCCGCAGACCATCGTGTCACCGCAAGTAGTCGCTTTTGAGATTCCCGCCAACGGCGCATCGGGATTGACTGTATCCGCCCAATTTTCAACAACTACCTCCTGTAATGCTACCTCAGCTTCTTTCGGTGCCCCGGCGGCCTGTGCCGCTTTGGTGTGTCCTTCGGGGACTTTGGGATGAAGAGTGTTTGTGGATTATAACGCCGACGGTATCAAGCAACTGGGTGAAACCAACGGGATTGGCAGCGTGGCTGTGAAGGCTATTGCCTGCGACGGAACCGTTTTCACTACCACGAGCGACAATCACGGCGACTACGTGTTCAGCGGGGGCAATGCCATTGCGGCCAACAATTACCCCGTTCGGATTGAATTCTCAAATTTGCCGGCGTACGCAGGACAGGGAACCCCCAACGGTACCGACGGGCGAACGACGGTTCAGTTTATCAATGCCCCCGATTGCAGCGTAGATTTAGGTATCAATGACCCTTCAGATTACTGCGAAACCAACCCGCGAACCTTCGTTTCGTGTTTTGTCAACGGAAACAATACCGACATTGACCCCAACACCAATTCCCTATACGATTCGGGTGGTTTGGATGCTTTGGTAGCCTTTAATTACGACTACAACGGCGTCAAAGACATGAGCAAAATGACGGTACTGGCTACGGCCAAAGATATTGGCTCGGTATGGGGTTTGGCCTATAACAAGTTTACCAAAAAATTGTTCGGCTCGGCGGTGTTGCGTCGGCACGTAGGGTTGACTGCCAAAGGGTTGGGTAGCATATTTGTCATTGACCCAATTGCTGGCGGCGTGGTTTCTTCGTGGGATGTAGCCACCGATATGTCCGTGAATGTGGGAACGATTGGCAGTAATGCCACCCGTGGATTAACCGGCTCGGGTTCCCCCAGCCAGGACCCTGATGCCTTTGATAAAATTGGAACCGTTGGGATTGGAGATATGGACATTGTCGAAGATGGAAACGCACTTTTCTTCACCAACCTGTTTGATAAAAAACTCTATAAAATTGATATTACTCAATATAACAGTAGCGGTACGATTCCCAACAACAGTAAAATAACGCCACTTACCCTGCCTGAGCCCCACTTGCCAAGGGGGGGAAGCCTGCCCGTGGGGTTTGAAAGTTTATAAAGATAAAGTATATGTAGGGGTTGTCTGTGATGCGTTTACTTCTCAGGATAAATCACATTTGAGGTCTTATGTGTATGCTTACGATTTGGGTACAAATAGTTGGGATACCAATCCTGCCTTTGATTTTCCTTTGACCTATCCCAAAGGTTATCCCAACATTTTCAGCGGTACTGAGATTACAGGTTGGTATCCCTGGTCGAATAACTGGAACATCAAACAAAGTGCCTCCAACTCCGGCGACAAAGTCCATCCTGAGCCTATTCTTACCGACATTGAATTTGACATTGACGGTTCGATGGTATTGGCCTTTGGCGACCGAACCGGTTTACAGGGCGGAGTCCGAAACTATGGGCCTAATGACAATTCTCTTTTCAACACCATTGCTGGGGGCGATATTTTACGGGCTTATTTCAGCAATGGTACATACATACTGGAAAACAATGCCAATGCAGGTCCGAGCGTGGGTTCATCGCCCGATAATAACCAAGGACCAGGATTTGGGGAATTCTACAATGACAACTTTATTGACAGTGACGACCCCAACAATGTATCTTTATCACACGCCGAAAACGTATTCGGAGCTTTAGGACTGCGCCCTGGCTCGGGAGAAGTGGTCGTAACTGTCTTAGACCCTATCAATCGCCCTCAAGGAGGGGATTTTAACGACTACTACAATTCAGGTGGTTTCCGTAAGTTAAATAATACCACGGGAAATTGTACCAACCTGTGTACAACCAAAAGGCAGTTTGGGAGACTTCGTTTGGAAAGACACCAACAACAACGGTATCCAAGACGAAACCACGCCAAACGGCGTCGTCGTCGCAGGAGTGCAGATCGAACTCTACAAAAACGGAACGCTGTTTGCCAAAGATACCACCGATGCCACGGGCAAGTATTTGTTCACCAATTTGGACGCAGGTACGTACAAAATCAAAGTCCTATCGGCTTCGATTCCAGCAGGTTGTGAGATTTCAAGTGTGAAAGACGCGCCTAATGACGATACCAAAGACTCCGACGTGGACAAAACCACGGGCGAATCGGGCAATTAAACTAAACTAAATGAGGTTTGCAAGAAAACTGAGTGGACTTACGTTATATAAACATGGGACTAAAACTTGAAAAAGTTCAAATAGACTTACTAAAAGAACTTCAACGGAATACTTCTGATAGGCTTACGTATCAGAAATTAACAACGTTGTTGATGCTCCATCATGGCTACCCTGCCGTTGAGATTTCAGAGCTCTTAGGCATTGACTCATCAACGGTAAATCGTCATTACCACCAATACCTTTCGAGCCAGGATTTTAACATTTATTTAGGGCTACATTACAAACCTTGTGTGGGCAAATTAACTGAATCTCAAAAAGTGTTTTTAAAATCATACATCAAAGAGAACTTGTGCCATTGTGCTGACCAAGTACGGCTTTATATTGAGCAAACCTTTGGGGTCATTTACACGACTGACGGGGTGATAGCCCTTTTGCATCGTTTGGCTTTTTCCTACAAGAAGACCCGTTTAATCCCTTCGGGGGCAGACCAAGACAAGCAAATACTTTGGATAGAAGAATTCCGCAAGATAGAGGCTAAGAGGATGCAACAGATTGCTTGATAGTGAGGTGATTCTTTTTGGCGATGGAGTTCACCCCCACCATAATACGGCTCCTGCTTACGCTTGGATTGAGAAGGGAACAGAAAAGGAAATTCCCTCCAATACAGGTCGTAAACGGCTCAATATTAACGGAGCTGTCAATCCTGCTGATGCTACGGAAGTTGTCTGTCACGAGTGCGAGACTATTAATGCTCTAACCACAGTTGTCTTCTTAAAAGCGATTGAAGAACGTTATTCTAACAAGAAAACAATTCATCTTTTTGTGGATAACGCCCGTTATTATCGTTCCGTTTTAGTGCAGGAATATCTAAGAAATTCTCGTATTACAATGCACTTTTTGCCGCCCTATTCTCCTAATCTTAATCCCATTGAGAGACTATGGAAGTTCCTTAAAAAAGAAATTATAAAGTCAAATTATACGCCTGATTTTAAGGTATTCCGGCAACGAATAAGAGACTTTTTTGCCGATATTGGCAGCTATAGAGATAAATTAAAATCTTTGATAAATACAAACTTTCAAATCATCAAAACTCCAAAATTGGTTTTGCAAACCTCTGTGAGTTAAGTATACATTGCCAATAATCTCATTGCCAACTCAACGGTGGAGGAAGTGTTGGACATCACGCCCGAATTTTACGTGGCAACAGTCGTTAATCCTACAGCGGCCCAAAAATACCAGTGCGGAACGCGCAAAGGGCGAATGCGGCATTTTGATATTGCCAACAGTACCACTACTTCCAACACCAACCTCAATGGTTGCGGCAGTTTTCAGTTGGTCAACCGGTGAAACAATTCAAAACAGTAACGGTTTAAAAGCCGGCAAGTATAAAGTCGTGGTGACGGATGCCAAAGGATGCTCCGTTGTCGACAGCATTTCACTTTCCAATCCTCCGTTGTTGGCTTTAACAGCCAAGGGCGATGTGGTGTGCGAAGGCGATACTATCCAACTTTCGGCTACCTTCGAAGCGGGAGAAAATAGTAGCTGGACGGGGCCTGCGAACTTTACTTCGACACAAACTAATCCGTTCATTGCCAATGCTCAGCTTGCTCAGCAAGGACGGTACATTGCAACCGTTAGCAAAGGAGGTTGTACCCAAACAGATACGGTTCAGGTCGTTGTCAAAACACGCCCAACGCTTCAGGTGGTCTTGGTGAGTTGTGTTTCCAATTCGTATTCGGTACGTGTTCAGGTATCGTCCTCGGCTACCTTCAGTTCCAATGAAGGCACCGTGACCAACGAAGGAAACAATACCTATTTCGTTCAGGCGATTCCAAACAACAAAATTGCGACCTTAAAGGTGGTGAATGCGGCCGGTTGTGAATTGATTCAGAAAATTGACCGAACCATCTGCGATGCCAACCCGCCGCAACCCTGTGCCAATAATCCCGCAGGGCCAAATTCGATTTTGTGCGAACCCTCAGTGACGCATTCCTTGCCCAAGCCTACCAACGGACGGTATTGGGTAGCGTCGGCTTCCAATCCTACTTCAGCGTCTGCCGATACAACCGGATTAGTGACGGGCCTGACTCAAAATGGGGTGTACCATTTTATCCTGATTCTCACCTTTTGAAAATTGCGCAGACACAGTTACCGTTACCCGTCGGGCAGCGCCTCGTTACAGCGTATCGGCATCGTCGGCTACCTGTGCTGGAGACAGTACTTATCAGGACGGATTTATTCAATTAACCGGATTTGATGCCAATGCCGGTTTTGGATTGACCTTGGGTACTCAATACGATGCATCAACAACGGCACAGCCCATTCCGGTCGATGGTAAGATTTTGAAAAATGCGGTGAATCCACCAACTGATCAGACCTATACCGTACGCGTGTTTGCAGAAAATGGTTGTTTTATGGATAAGACCGTAGTGTTGAAACACGTTGTTTGTCAATGTGCTCCGCTTCCCTGCGTTCCACTCAAAATGAAGCTTAAAAAGAAGAGATAAAGAGGTTAGATTCTCTGATAATTTTTGTGGATTTATTCAACCATCGCGTTGCGGGGCCCGCACGGCGAACCGATAAGAAGTATAAGATTATATGATTTGTAAATGCCTGAAAAACAAAATCTTATATTTACTTATATGCCTAATATGGTTGGGTGTACGAATGTATGCAGGATTGCTTCCTAAGCGGCCATTCTGACCAATTGAATTACCTCATCCCATTGATTACTAAGGTTTTTTGTTCTCAGATTTAAAACTTGCTGTGCTCCA
>NZ_JAIXST010000215.1 GCF_027484545.1 Runella sp.
TAAAGGTTTGACAAACTTATGATGTCATAGCCCCTATCGCTCAACAAAATAGTATCACATTTACGCCTAATATGCTGTTTATTACTTGTTTTTGAGGCCTCTTCAAGAATTTCAATCTCGGAACAGGTCAGGTTTATATAACGGTAGCCCATGCCACAAAGGTAGCTCTTAATACGGCGTTTATTTGTATTGAACTACTTACGTTGGAGCAGCGGGTTTATTGACGGGCCGTTTTAATCAATTCGGTATTCATGAAGTAACGGATGCCGAGATGGCGAATTATGTGACGACTGGTCAGCCCGTAAAAGATAATTCGTGGGCATTTTATGAAAATGACCCGACAAAAACCTTCTTCAATGGATATGTTCAAATCAATACGTCCAATACCGGTGAGCCGGGTCGGGATGCCGGTTGTAATTTGGCAGCCATGGGTACTACCGCCATTGTGACGGGTACACAAAATTTGACGGTTACTAACCTTGCCAAAATTAAAACAACGGAAGTCACCTTTGATCCGCTCAGCAGCGAATACATTGTAAAACTGAACCTTACCTGGAAAGGGAATTTAGCTACCCCTCTTACAAAGGCGATTGTTGGAAAACTAAAATACGTTCCTAAAGCAAAGGTTCAGTTTGGTACTGCCGCCGGTTACGAAGTATTTGGTCTGCAATTGAAATTTCAATTTAACTGTCGGGATTTTGGGGTTACCAGTACCAACATCTCTGATAAAATTGATATTGAATGTAATATAAATTTCAATAACAAGTAACCCCTTACAATGATGAAACGACTACTATACACAGGTCTCATTTTTGTAATGAGCATTAGCTTCACAGGATGTTACAAGGACGTGATTTTTCCGGAAGTGGCCTTCGACCCCGATGGAAGGTGAGAGAGGTTGTCAACGGGAGATATATTCTCTTTAAAAAATCAGATGGAAAGGTGGAAGTCATTGATTTGAATACTAAAAATGACCCTTGTGGCTTATTCATTTTCGATGGTCAAAAATCACCTCTCCTTGTGGATATGACCAATATAGATACCGACCTTGGTTTCTACTTTTCAAAATGATGACGAAAGTCTTTTTTAGTCTGCTTTCATTGAAGTACTTAACTGAAAAATAATCACACAACAAATTACAAATTCTTACAACTAACACTTCTTGTCTTATGAAAAAAGTTCTTGTTTTACTCATTGTTGTCATGGGGTGGATCAGTATCAGTTTTACTGAAAAAACCAATCTGGATAAAAAGCCATGGAATGCACCTGACAATTTCAAAAAAATGAAAAGCCCATTAACTGACGCCGCAGCGGCAGCCGCGGATGGAAAGGTGCTTTGGAATACCCATTGTAAGTCTTGCCATGGTGCCAAAGGACTGGGAGATGGGTCGAAAGCGACTCAATTGGAAACCGAACCCGGTGATTTTTCAAAAGCGGATACACAAGCTCAACCGGACGGTTCTTTGTTTTATAAAACGACCGAAGGAAGAGACGATATGCCTTCTTTCAAAAAGAAAATCCCGGATGAAGATGACCGTTGGGCCTTGGTTGCTTTTATCAGAACATTGAAGAAATAATTTCCCTTTAGAACGGCTCAATAAAGGGCCGTTCTTTCATTTATAATCGGTTACAATAATGGAAACACCTATACAACCTTCGACGCGGAAAAAGTTTTTGCTCTGGAGTATCACTACACTCGGTACGGCAACCTTGCTGAGATTCATTAAAGGAGAAACGGAGAAACCTATACAACCAAAGAGTAACACCGTAAAAATGCTTACCCAAGAGGGGGTATTGGTCGAAATAGACAGGAAACACTTGGTCGCAGCTGATAAAAATAATTATAAAATCAGCATTGATGAATTGAAGGAGTGGATAAAAAAACAATCCTAACTTATGAAAAATAATAACAATATACCGCGGAGAGATTTTCTCTTTACCGGGTTGCTGACCGCTGCTTTGGGCGGATGCAATGATAAAAAGAATCCATTTGCTCAGGATGAGGTAGTGCTTACCGGTGAAAAAGTAAAATTACTTTCGGTCGACGGTGAAGTGATAGAAATAGACAAAGCGTTTCTGAAACCGATCCCGGACGTGCCGCATTTAACTAATGCCGAAGAAAGAGAAGGAATTCCCGGGAAAAAATTTGTGATGGTCATTGACTTGGCCCGGTGTAAGAATCTTAGAAAATGCCAAAGTGCCTGCAATCACATGCACCAGGTACATCCCGGACAAAACTGGATCAAAGTATTGGGCATGGAAGATGCCGATCATACAGCACCTTACTGGCAACCAACTACCTGCATGCACTGCGACGAACCTCCCTGCGTGAAAGTATGCCCGGTGGATGCTACCTTTAAAAGACAGGACGGAATCGTACTGATTGATAATGAACGTTGTATCGGTTGTCGTTTCTGCATGGCCGCCTGTCCGTATTCAGCCCGGGTGTTCAACTGGGAAGAAACGTTGATGGCTTCACAAGGCGGAAGCGAGGAGCATCACCACCATAACTCGGGCCCAACCAGTGTAGCGCATCAGGTAAAGGGAACCGTGGGGAAATGTGATTTTTGCCCGGAAATGACTCGACAGGGAGAGTTGCCTCACTGTGTATCGGCCTGTCCAAATGGGGTATTTATGTTTGGTGATTTGAATGAAGATACGGTGACCAACGGAGCTGAAACCTTCCGTTTCAGTGAATTAATCAAAGACAAAGCAGGGTACCGTTTGATGGAAGACTTGGGTACCAAACCGAGCGTATATTACTTACCGCCGGTCAACCGAAATTTTCCTTATGAATCTGGTCTGGAAAAGGAAACCGGCGATGAAAAGTGATTCTGACCACTTTTTCCGTTGGTACTACCGACGGTTACTTAACTCTAAATACATAACAATGAGTAATTTATCTACTTTAACCAACGGGCGGCGTTCCGCTGAGCAGATCACCGGTGATTTGGTGCCGCAACCATTTGGAAAGCGTGGAATGATATGGGTGAGTGTATTGATTGTGCTTTGTCTGATCGGTGCGTTTGCTTATTTTCGACAGTTACAGGAGGGCCTGGTGGTGACGGGCATGAGAGACTATGTTTCTTGGGGGATTTACATCTCTAATTTCGTATTCTTTGTAGCCATCAGTTTGGTGGGTTCGCTCATCACGGCCATATTTCGGCTGGCCAACGTGGAATGGAGTACGCCCTTGACGAGAATTGCCGAAATCATTGCGGTTTCTGCCATTACGTTTGCGTCACTTATCATTATTGTGGACATGGGGCGTCCCGAACGGTTATACAACTTGCTGTTACACGGGCGTTTACAATCTCCCATTACTTGGGACGTGATTGTAATTACCACTTATTTTTTCATCAGCCTTTTACTTTTGTATTTGCCGCTTTTGCCCGATTTAAAAATTCTGAATGGACAAAAAACAAAGAATTTACCTTGGCAGAATAAGATTTACACGTTTTTGGGGTCTTTCTGGAAAGGAAGCGAAGAACAATTTAAAATCAGCGAAAAGGCAATCAGTATTCTATGTATCATGATTATACCGGTGGCCTTTTGTATCCACACGGTTACGTCCTGGTTGTTTGCCACTACGTATCGCCCCGGTTGGGACAGTACCAATTTCGGGGCCTATTTTATTTCAGGGGCCTTTTTGGTGGGGTCCGGTGGGGTCATTGTAGCCATGTATGTTTTTCGGAAGTATTATCATCTTGAAAAATACATTACGGAGTTACACTTTGAAAAAATGGGCCGAATAGCCGTAATGCTTTCGCTGATTTATCTTTATTTCAACGTAAATGAATACTTGGTGCCCGCCTTTAAGATGAAAAAATCAGAAGCGGCACACTTAGAAGAATTATTCACGGGTGAGTTTTCGCTGATGTTTTGGTTTGCAATCCTGGTAGGGATGATTATTCCCATTTTTGTCATGCTGTTCAAAGCCGGAAGAAAACCATTTCCTATGTTTATTGTGGGAATGATGATTGTAGTAGGAGCGTGGTTCAAACGGTATCTTATTGTAACACCGACTTTGCTGCACCCATTTTTACCAATGCAAAATGTCCCTGACAACTACATGCACTATTTCCCAACTTGGGAAGAATGGGCCATTACCATCGGGTCATTGGCGGGTGCGCTGCTTATCATTACGTTTTTTGTAAGGATATTTCCCATCATTCCTATTCACGAAACCATCACCGAACAACATGAAAAAGCTGAACATATTTCCGTTTCAAAATAGACCAACGCTCCTGTTATTCGTTTTTGCAGTGTCGTTGCTAACCAGACAACTTGCGGCGCAGGAGGGAAAGAAAATAGTTAAACTGCACTACGTCAACTCCAATAACCGTGTTCAGTATCTCTTACTGGAGTGTGTGTTAAAAAAAGGTAAAGTGCTTACCCCCATCAGCAATCAGTCGTATAAAATCTACCTCGACAGTGCGGGTACAAACCTCATTTCCAACCTGACCACCGATGAGACGGGTAAAGCAAAGGCATTTATACCTCCGAGCTTAAAAGCCGTTTGGGATGCCTCTTCGCAACATACGTTTATTGTAATGTCGGACGATGAAGAAGTGATTTCTGATTTTGTTATTACCAAGGCAAAAATCACTCTTGATACTTCCGGTGCGGATGGTGTAAGAAATCTTACAGCTTCCGTCATGAAAATGGAGAATAATAAATGGATACCTGCCGCAGATGTGGAAATGAAAGTGGGTGTTCAACGGTTGGGCGGTATTCTCTCGGCGGGAGAGGAAGATAATTATACGACAGACTCAAGCGGTACGCTTATCGTTGAATTTAAAAGGGATAAGTTGCCAGGCGACCAAAAAGGAAATCTTTTGTTAGTGGCAAAAGTAGAAGACAATGAGCTGTTTGGTAGCCTTATCGCTGAGAAGAAAGCGTTGTGGGGGGTAGCTACCAAAGTAGATACTGCTTTTTTTGACCAACGTACGTTGTGGTCAACTCGTTTCCGAACGCCGTATTGGCTGCTTTTTATGGCCTATTCCATTATTTTTGGGGTGTGGGGAACATTGATTTATTTAATTCGCCAAGTCATTAAAATAAAGAAATTGGGAGCATGAGCAGTTCTACTTAGTTTACTTTCAATTTTAGACACAAAAACCCTCCATCATTCGTGTTTGATGGAGAGTTTTTTATGGAAAAATAGTTACCTTAAGCAGTACATAGATTTTACGGGCGTCGCAGCGGCTGGGGGCAATGAATGTTTTTTAGCCTGAATACTTCATACTAACTACCCAATACTTTTTATTTGCGCTTCGCCCGTTCGTATTGAACAGGATAAGTAACATCCACTCCCAGTTCATGCGCGGCACGCAACGGAAAATAAGGGTCACGCAATGATTCCCGGGCAATCAATATCAAATCGGCCTGTTGTGACTCAATTATTTCATTGGCTTGGTGAGCTTCCGTTATCATTCCTACCGCTCCAGTAAGAATACCTGTTTTAGATTTAATAGCCTCCGCAAATGGTACCTGATAACCCGGACCTACGGGAATGGCACCTGGTTTGACTAGACCACCTGACGAACAATCAATCAAATCGACCCCATGAATTTTCAGTAATCCGGCAAGTGCTACGGAATCATCAATGGTCCAGCCACCTTCGGCCCAATCGGTAGCCGAAAGCCGTATAAAAAGAGGTAATTCAGTGGGTAAAATGGCGCGTACTTCAGTCACGATTTGCAACAGAAGCCGGGTACGATTTTCAAAACTGCCACCAAATTCATCAGTTCGCTGATTGACCAAAGGTGAAAGAAATCCATTGAGTAAATAGCCATGTGCCGCGTGAATCTCAATGACTTTGAAACCGGCGCTTAGTGCCCGTTGGGTTGCTTTGATAAAATCACTGACCACCTTCTGAATACCGTCGTGAGAGAGTGCTTCGGAAAATTGATTGTCGCCTAAAAGTGCATGGGCGCTTGAAGAAACGGGCTGCCAGCCTCCCTCATTTGGTAAAGCCAACCGTCCACCGTTCCAGGGGACATGCGAGCTCGCTTTATGTCCGGCGTGAGCCAATTGAATACCTGCAATACTGCCATGAGCGTGAATAAAATCCGTAATTCGACGAAGCGGTTCAATGTGCTCATTCTGCCAAATCCCCAAATCTCCGGGCGAGATACGGCCTTCGGGAGAAACGGCCGTTGCTTCGGTCATCACCAGGCCTGCGCCTCCTATGGCGCGACTTCCCAAGTGAATAAAATGCCAATCATTTGCAAAACCTTCCTGTGCGGAATATTGGCACATAGGTGAAATCACAATTCGATTTTTTAATGTAATATCTCGGAGGATTAATGGAGAAAAAAGGAGAGGCATATTTCAGATATTTAGTAGTCTTTTGTTGCTGTAATTTTATCGGTTTTGTGGTTACAGAACCTATTCTAACCCACAGAACCCATTAGAGTCCAAATAAGTTTTGTTTTTTTGTTTCTTGGAATTAGCTTGCTTTACAATCAATTACTTAGCATAAAGAATGAAAGCGATAGGAATGATACTGGTAGTGGGGATGGCAGTGGGTTTAAGTGGGTGTTGGTATCGGCAGTGTTCGATTAAAGGGTGTAAAGTTCGCTATAATCACAGTCATGGCGGAAGTATTGTGCGCGGGAGAGGAACCTTTCCCAAGCCCTATTTTTTCGGTAAACCCCGGACGACTGCCGAGAAAAGAGAACAGGCCAACGAAAAGCGTCGTAAGCGGGGCTAATTTTGCCTATATAAAGTATTTGGTGTATTTTTGTACAAAAGCATTTAAATTTAATTTATGTCAGAAAACACCAGCAACATTATCCCCATTAATATTGAGGAAGAGATGCGGACGGCCTATATTGACTACTCAATGTCGGTCATTATTTCACGCGCCTTACCCGATGCCCGAGACGGACTCAAGCCCGTCCACCGTAGGGTACTTTATGCAATGTTTGAATCGGGCTTCTTACACAATCGTGCCTACAAAAAATCAGCTCGTACCGTTGGAGATGTAATGGCAAAGTATCACCCACACGGGGATGCCTCCATCTACGATACCATGGTGCGGATGGCCCAACCGTGGTCATTGCGCTATCCATTGATTGACGGGCAAGGTAACTTTGGCTCTTTGGACGGTGATTCACCCGCAGCGATGCGTTATACCGAATCTCGCCTTAAGCGGATTGCCGAAGAAATGCTGGCTGACATCAATAAAGAGACGGTCAACTTCCAACCCAACTACGACGATTCCGATTCAGAACCCAGTGTTCTTCCTGCCAAACTTCCTAACTTGCTGTTAAATGGCTCTTCAGGGATTGCCGTAGGGATGGCCACCAATATGGCTCCTCATAACCTTACGGAGGTGATAGACGGAACAGTAGCTTACATTGACAATAATGACATTACGGTTGCCGAACTGATTCAGTACGTGAAGGCTCCTGATTTTCCAACCGGAGCCATTATCTATGGGTATCAGGGTGTTAGGTCGGCTTACGAAACAGGACGCGGACGGGTTATTATGCGAGCAGTTGCTACGTTTGAGCAAACTCGTACTGGGCGCGAACAAATCGTGGTGACGGAGATTCCGTACATGGTCAACAAAGCGGATATGATCAAGCGTATTGCTGACATGGTCAATGATAAAAAATTGGATGGAATTTCAGCCATTCGGGATGAGTCTGACCGTGACGGAGTTCGGATTGTGTTTGAATTGAAAAAAGACAGTATTCCTAATATTGTTCTCAATCACCTGTATAAATTCACGCCGCTTCAATCTTCTTTCAGTATCAATAACGTGGCCCTTGTCAAAGGACGCCCCGCGTTGTTGAATCTTAAAGATTTGATTAAATACTACGTGGAGCACCGCGTAGAGGTGATAACGCGTCGGACACAGTATGATTTGCGCGAAGCGGAAAAACGTGCACATATTTTGCAGGGATTGTTAATTGCCCTCGACAACTTAGACGCAGTTATCAACCTGATTCGCAGTGCTCGCGACCCTGAAACGGCCCGTAACGGTTTGATTGAGCAATTTAGTTTGACTGAAATTCAGGCACGTGCTATTTTGGAAATGCGTCTGCAACGTTTGACGGGCATGGAGCGCGACAAAATTGTGCAGGAATACGATGACTTAATGAAGTTTATTTCCGATTTGCAGGAAATCTTAGCCAGCGAACCGCGCAAATTCCAAATCATCAAAGATGAATTGGCTGATTTGCGTGCGCGTTACGGAGATGCACGTCGTTCTAAAATCGAGTACGCGGCAGAAGAGTTTGCCGATGAAGACATGATTGCCGATGAGGATATGCTCATTACGATTTCTCACCAAGGCTACGTAAAACGGACACCACTGGGTGAATACCGTACGCAGGGCAGGGGAGGAGTGGGTTCTCGCGGAGTTATCACCAAAGACGATGACTTTACGGAACATTTGTTCTCGGCTACCATGCTCAATTACCTACTGATTTTCACCGAATTCGGACGCTTGTACTGGCTCAAAGTGTACGAAATTCCGGAAGGTTCAAAAGTATCCAAAGGCCGTCCTATCCAAAACCTGATAAATATTGAGTCGGGAGATAAAGTGCGGGCCGTAATCAATGTTCGTACGTTGAGTGATGCTGACTACATCAACAACAATTACCTGATTATGTGTACGGAGTCGGGAACCATTAAGAAGACGTTGCTTGAGGCGTATTCTCGTCCGCGGGCCAATGGTATCATTGCCATTTCCATCAACGAAGGAGATCGCCTTTTAGACGTAGCACTTACCAACGGTGACAATCAAATCATCATTGCTTCGCAAGCCGGTAAGGCAGTTCGTTTCCACGAAAGCCGTGTTCGCCCGATGGGCCGTACGGCGGCGGGGGTGAAAGGAATTGAATTGGGTGAAGAAGGAACTACCAATAAGGCGATCGGAATGCTCTGCGTTGGCGGGGAAGATAAACAGTTATTGGTGGTGTCTGAAAATGGGTACGGAAAACGCTCGCCTATCGATGACTATCGCGTCACTAACCGAGGAGCGAAAGGGGTAACAACGCTCAATATTACGGATAAAGTTGGTAATCTGGTTGCCATTAGAGAAGTAGGAGAGAATGACGATTTGATGATTATCAATAAGTCAGGCATTGCCATTCGGATGTCCGTCTCTGAAATTCGGGTAGCAGGTCGAAATACCCAGGGAGTTCGACTCATTAAATTGAGTGAAAGTGATGAAATCTCGTCGGTGACCCGAATTGAAAATGAAGAAGCCGTAGTCGGGGAGATTGTAGCAGGGGAGGAGGGAACTCCAACCGAAGGGGACGCTCCCGTTGTCAGTAATGATACTGCGACCGAAGAATAGTAACAAATAAAAGGCGAATGAAGAAGAGATACTTTGACATTCGCCTTTTACAATTATAATAATCATAACTATTTGCCGTTTTTTGCACAAATTTTAAACTTAACAACGAATCTCAAGATGAAGAAGCTGTTTTTATTATCTGCTTTTGGTTTTTTTTCCATTTCTGCCTCCGCTCAGATAGATAAATTATTGATGGAGCAGAAAAAAAAGGACAAAGAAAAAAGTGATAAAGCCATTACTGACCCTAAGGCATCTGCCAAATCCTCCACATGGTTGGACCGGGGTAAGTTATACGACGAAATTGCCCGTTTGTATACTGAAATGGATTCAAGCGCTGCTATGGTGGCTTATGATTCTTTCAAAAAAGCAATTGAAGTAGATGCTGCAAAGCCGGGTAAAGTAACCAAAGATGCTCAGAAATATTTGTCGAACGGAACGGATGATACCGGTACCAACTTAGGAACTGCATTAGTAAAACAGGGAGCTGAGAAATTTCAAATAAAGAAATATGCAGATGCTATCAAGTTTTTCAATGTAGCACAGGAAGTAAATCCAAAAGATACTCTGGCGCCTTTGTATGGAGCGTATAGTGCGATGCAGACACAAAAAAATGACATCGCTGCTATCATGATGGAAAGCTACATTGCAAAAGGGGGTAAAGATGCCGGTAACTTTGCATTGTTGGCTCAGTTGTATCGGATTGAAAAGCAAAATGACAAGGCCCTGAAAACTTTAGACAAAGGGATGGAAGTTTTACCGGCAAGTAAGGCTTCTTTTAAAGCGGAACGTGTCAATGTATTGTTAGACATGCAGCGTCTGGATGAAGCAAAAGTGGCGTTGAAGGAACTAATTGATTTGGAGCCTAAAAATGCGCAATACGCGCTTAATTTAGGGATATTGAACGATAACGAGGCCGCTCAACACACGGCGGAAATTCGTAAATTGAAAGATGCTTCCAAAAAAACGGGTTCGTCAGAACGTAAAATCAAGGAGGCAGAAGAATCAGATAAAATATTTGCCGATGAAATAAAGCGAATTGCAGGTTTGATTGTAAAACAACCCAAAAATGCCGATTTGAAACGTCAGAAAGCAGAAGTGGAAGCGAAGCAAAAAGAGAACAAAACAGCTCTTGAGGAAGCAAAAGCAGAATTAGTGAAAGTGAAAGAGGAAATCGCTAAATTGGGAGATCCTACTGCGAAAATTGCTGAGTTAACTGCCAAGCAAAATACAGCGCGTGATGCGGCCAAAGATGCATATACCAAGGCTTTAGCGGCAGAACCCAACAACTATGATGCACTCTTTAACATGGGCGTATTCTACTTCAATGAAGCGGTAGAGATGAAAGCGGTAGTGGATGCGATGGACATGAAAGACTACAATGCGAAGGGTAAGGAAATTGAATCTAAGGTATGTGGTAAGTTTAAGCAATCACAGCCTTATTTTACAAAGGCCAGAGCCATTAAAGAAGAAGAGCAAGTGGTTGAAACCATGAAGCAATTGGATATAATTTTAAAACAATTTGAGGAGAAAAAAATCCCTTGCGAAGAAACAAAATAAGGATAAAGGAGCAGGTCAAAAGCTTGCTCCTTTATTTTGAGATGTTTTATTTAACATAATGTAAATTATATAACATGTAGTCAATTTTGACGAAACCGGAATGCGAGTCGAAGGTAAACTTCATTGCGGGGCCGCCCGTGCGGTTTCACACCGCCGCTCTTTTTACCTATCTATTTGTGCATACTCATCGAGGTAAAGAAGCCTGGGTAGTAAGAGTGTACTTCTGGATTCCCGTCATAAATGGCGTTTATTGACTTTAAAGGAGTGTTATATAGGTTTCCATTAGGAAAACTATATAACAGCCTGTAGAGGTTTTTTATAGTCTTGGAAGCCTATTTTTTCGACCCACTCACCTTTAAGTAAATCTTTACATATTCTCACTGTCGGATTCAAAGCGCCGTTTGCTCTAATTGTTGCCTGTATAATTTAACCTTACGTTTTTAAGTACCAGTAAACTTGAATTAGAGCATTTATTGCGGAAATCCCCCAGTCATCGTATCCGCCAGCGTAGCCAAGCCTTACCCCAACGCTGTTTATGCTTGGCTACCGAAAAATGCAAAGTACCTGCTCAATAATGTACTGACTGTGTCTGGGATGATTTTTTAAAACACTATCCTTCTCTAATCAAAACGATAGTACTCATTGATAATTCCGACCGCAATCCGCCGATGTAAAGACTAAAATCAAAGAATGGCAAAAGTAGGACTTATCTTTTCAGTTTTTTCGGACCGCCGACGCGGCCCCCTTACTGCTCAGAACTTAATGGCAGCGGCCAACCGTCCAATTGAAACGCTTTGGCATCACATCAAGCACTTTCGGACCGCCGACGCGGTGGCTTAAAATTGAAGATTGTACCAGTGCCGATACCCTCAAAAAAGCTGTGGATGATATTATCGCCCAAGTGAAAACTAAATACACGATTACTTTTACTTGACTACATAATGCTTAGTCTTCCTGCAATCATTTTACTGTTACTGTTTATAGGTTGAGGGCTTTTTGGAATACATTAACTATATTGGTATGATTTTAGTGGTGACATTAATGGCCGATTAAAAATCCGACCCTTTGAAAAAAATACCTCAGGTAAAAAAACGTCGTCAACAAATGCCGATGCCTACTGACATTCATGACTACTTATTTAGCAGTGAGTCGGCAGCACTTTGGGAAAAAGCCCAGGAGAGTTTTGTGATTGGTCAGAGTAATAACCTGCGCCATTTAAGCGGCAAATACGAGCGCTATTATTTAGAGGAAGAACGAAAGCTAATAGTGAAGGATTTAGTAAATATCAACGGGGATGGTCGAATCATCGTTCGGTCGATGATGGGCATTCAAAAAGGCTTTGGTATTTATTTTATGAATTCAACTTTAGCAATCAATTTGTTTTCCCTCAACGACAATGAAACATTCTGTTCTCAATTGTTGTCTTATGTGGGACGATTCAATTATTCTGATGTAGAATGTCTGTTTGCCATTTGTACGGCTATTGATACTCACAACACCCCTGTAGCACGGATGGAAGTATTGATTCCCTCAGACACATTTGGCTTGCTTCCGGAGCATATAAAATTGGATTCCCAGGCTTTTTTTAA
Organism: Runella sp.; assembly: GCF_027484545.1. Taxonomy (GTDB): domain Bacteria; phylum Bacteroidota; class Bacteroidia; order Cytophagales; family Spirosomataceae; genus Runella. Next base: position 12,466 of record NZ_JAIXST010000215.1, read on the forward strand.
GCTTAATTTTAAATATCCGAACCTATTGAAGGCACTCCAATCGCGCCAAATTCATGCGTCTAACAAGGTAGTTTGGCAGTAAAAAAACAGGAATTACCTCCCTCCTTTCGCACAAATCTTTAAGGTGCTGATAATTAGATAGTTAACAATTCACGTGGAACACTTGTGAAACTCTCGTGAAACACAAAGTTGTAAACCATTATATACAAGCTGGTTATCTCTCTATAACTGTTTCACAGCAATTGCTAAGTTACATTAAGTGAATATTTATTCACTTAATGGGCGAAAATTTAGGGGTTTAAATTGAGATAATAATCCCAATTTAAACCCCTTCTTATTGGCCCAACAACTGATTTATTTTTGAATTAGGATCTACGGGAATCACTTGAGAACTTCCGTCGTCATAAACAATTGTTATAAGCACAGCACGACGAGGTTTCACAGATTCGAGTGTTGTACTGACTGTCGGTGCTTCCGGCTTCATTTGTGGCCCGCGAGAATCGTTTGTAGTCGTAGGCTTGGGCGGAACGATTTTTTCACGCGATTCCTGAGGCGTTGGATTTTGCATTTTTGCCCCCCCATATCCCTGACTTTCAATAAGTTGGGCTATCATTTTTGCTTCTTCCGGAGTCTGTGTTCTAAACCAATCAAAGCTATATTTGTCGTTCCAGGCCACAATCTTCTCCAAAATGTCTTGACTGGGGCGATTTCGGTAGGCTAATATGTGCGAAATCGTAGAACGTTGCACTTTTATGGCATCTGCAAATTGAGAAGCATTCAAATGAGTTTCGTCAAGAATAACGCGTATTTTGTTATTTTTCAAATAACGAGAATCGGTAAAGTCGGAATAAATTGCCATATCTGTAAACATCTAATGATGTTACAAATATAAATGTGTTTACAGATATATTGCAAGTATTTACAGATATAAATTTTCCATGTTTACTTCAAATTACAAAAGTAAATTACATCGTTGTTGATGTTTACAGATGTTTTGCGGATAGTGTCCTTTTGTAAACATTTGTGAATAGGTGTAACAATCTGATATATTGACTATTAAGGGTGAGTTCTCCTGTTTTTCGAGTACAAATACCTCTTTTTAATGTTTGTGTAAATTTTTGTAAAAAAACGTAAAAATATTTGTTAATGTTGTAAACGTTGTATTACCTTTGTAACGTCAACGAAGAGAAAGCAGGTCAAAGAGCATTAGATGTCAATAGGTGAATTGGTAAGACATTTAAGATAAGATAAACTATTAACGCCGAATTTGCTCTGGGATTTGTAAGTTTGCTGACGACAGTAAATTTTATGGGGTAAAGTAAAGCACGTAAAAAAGCCACCCGTTTGGAGTGGCTTTTTCGTTTATAAAGAAGTCTGATTGGAGTGGCTTTTTCGTTTATAAAGAAGTCTGAATAGCTTTAAACGGCTACGTTGTTTTCTCTTAATACTTCATTAAGCGACGTTTTTAGATCGGTACTGGGCTTTCTTTTCCCGATTATTAAGGCACAGGGGACGTGAAAAGTACCTGCCGGAAACGATTTCGGATAACTTCCTGGAATAACCACGCAGTCGTCAGGTACGTATCCTTTATATTCTACAACGGCATCACCTGTTACATCCAGAATTTTTGAGCTTCCTGTAATGGTAACTCCTGCTCCGAGTACGGCGCGTTTTCCTATGTGTGCTCCTTCTACTACGATACAACGTGAGCCAACAAATGCTCCGTCTTCTATAATAACGGGAGCAGCTTGCGGAGGTTCGAGCACCCCTCCTATTCCAACACCACCGCTGAGGTGAACATTCTTTCCTATCTGTGCGCAGCTTCCTACAGTGGCCCAGGTATCAACCATGGTGCCTTCGTCTACGTATGCACCTATATTTACGTAAGACGGCATTAAGATAACTCCTTTAGCAAGGTAAGCACCGTATCTTGCTACGGCTGGTGGTACGACCCGTACGGCTAAAGAGTCGTAGCCTGTTTTTAGTTTCATTTTGTCATGATACTCAAAGATGCCTACTTCTTTTAGTTCCATCTTCTGCATGGGGAAATAAAGTAGGATTGCTTTTTTGATCCAGTCATTTACCAGCCATGTATCACCATTAGGTTCTGCTACCCGTATAATACCCTCATTAAGGGCCTCTATAACGTTTTCTACGGCTTTGATTACTTCTGGGTCTTTGGTTAACTCTCGGTTGTCCCAGGCAGCCTCTATTTGTACTTTTTCTTTCATTGGTTATTAAAGTAAAACTTGATTTATTTAACTATAACTAACTGATAGGCTTTTCTTTATTGATTGTTTTTATGTTATTTCTTATTTATATGAAAATGTACTATTACGGGCAATACATTTATTTTGTGCTTCTATTGATTGGCCGTTTCTTTTGAATTGTTTTTGCTGTGGACTGATGAGCACATGATTGTTGTTTCTTTCAGGTCTTCTCCCCTACTCTCTTCCGTCCTACTGTTATGTATTTGTATTCTATATGTAATATACTAACTTCTGTCCTTTGTTCATAGGTTTCTATTGTTTTTGTTTCTGTATTGCTAATTTGCCTTCTATTAGTGCCTTGCTTTTGTACTTAATTTTGCACCTGCCAATATTTAGTATTGTTGTGTTAGTATTCCGAATGAGTTTAGTATATATATACTAATAATACTTAGTTATTTAGTAAAAAACACGTCATATAGCTAATTAAAATAGCAAAATAACTAAAATAATACTAATTGACTAAACGAATTACTAAGAATAGATTACCGATAACAGTATTTTGCTAAAATCAGTACTTATAAAATCAATCAATCAAAAGGAAAATATATAGTATATTTGCTCGGAAATAAGTTAAGATGTCTCATTAAACCACCAAAAAACAAATGACAAAAGTAAAAGTA
>NZ_JAIXST010000273.1 GCF_027484545.1 Runella sp.
CCGTGCGGAACGTATTGAGGCTACTTCTACTAAAAAAGGGCTTACTGTAATAGTAAGATTAAACCTGAATCAATATCAAAAAGGCATCACAGTTGATGCTCGTATTTCTTCATCTAAATATATTCAATACCATCCCAAAATACCTAAACTCAATTATAGAATTAATCCCAATTAGATGTTTAACTTATTTTAAAATCATTCCTAAGCAAAATTATTACTTGATTACTTTTTCAATTTTATCTAAATCCAGGGGTTTCTCTACAAACCCATCTGCTCCTGACGACAGGGCACGCTCGCGGAGACCGCTCATGGCGGTAATCATGACTAATTTTGAAGAGGGAGCTTTCAGACGAAAAATCTCTATTTGTTCGATTCCCACTCCATCAGGAAGATTATTGTCCAAAAAGATGTAGGAGGGTTGCTCATCTACGGCTTTCTGAAGACCTTCAGCAAGGGTATGCGCCCGCAGTGATACAATTCCGAACTTTTTTAATACCAACCCTAACAGGAGGCACGTGTCCATCTCGTCATCTATAATCACAGCCTTTTGGACGGCACTGAAAAAGGCTTTATTACTCATTGGTTTATTAATTTGATTAAAATCTAAAAGGTGATAAATAGTACTACCTTTTAAAATTAGCTAAAAAACTGTGCCGGTAGTAAATCCGTCTTTAAGCAGCGTAGAAAAGCAAACCCCAAAATGGGGAAAATTAACCTCGAACCCGGTAAGATTGTGTAGTGGTTAGGGTGGAATAGTGTTTTTACCCCTTGATACGGAAATAATGTTTCATTCAGTTCACAAAAAACTTAAAAATTGCCATGACAAATAATTCAAAAGTGGTATTGGGAATAGTTACCGCTGCCGCCGCCGGTGCGGTAATTGGTTTGTTGTTTGCTCCTGAAAAAGGAACCGAACTTCGCGAAAAAGTACGCGATACTGCCAATGGCCTTGCGTCTGATTTTCTGGATGTAATCCAACGCGGACGTCAGCAATACGCAGAAGTTGAAGAGGAAGTGCAGGACAAAGCCAAAGAACTCAAGTCAAAAGTGGCTGGTAAATATGCCGAAGCCAAAGACAAAGTGGAAGATGAGGTTTCTAACGCAAAGCACGAAGCCGAAAATATGAAAGATAAAGCTCAAAGATACGCTTAATTGAAAAGAAGTGTCGGGGTAATTTGAGGTCTTGTATTTTTCCCAGCAGCCGCAGGGAAAAAAGAGTACTGTATTTATCCTGACAACTTTTTAAACAAATTTCAAAGCTATGCAAGTAATAGATTCTGCAAATGAAATAAAGGAACGAGCCACTGATTGGCTCGACCACGCCTCTGACTACTTTGAAGCGCGTTGGAATTTAGGCGTCCTGAATGCGTCAGAAAAAACGGCGGGAGTCCTTTCAAATGTGGCTTCTGTCTTGATTATTAGCACGGTGGGTATGTTTGCGTTGCTGTTTGCAAGTTTGGGGGCGGCTTGGCTTATTGGAAAAAGCCTTAACAACCCGGCGCTGGGATATTTCACTGTGGCGGGATTTTACGTGGTGGTATGTATCATTCTGTTTATTGTCAAAGACAAACTTATTAAGGTGCCGGTGGTCAACAGCTTTATTAAAAAGTTCTATTATGAAAATTGAGATTCAGAATATTGACGATTTACGGGCAGAGCGTGCGCGACTGAAAAATCAGATGGAACTCTCAAAAGTTCACATGAAACAGGAGGTAAAAGCGATTAAAACCGAACTGAATCCCGTTCATCAGGCAGTGGGTCTGGTGGGTGATCTACTTACTGCGCCCAAAAAAGGCTTGCTCAATGTAGGAGTGGGAATTGGAGTCAATACACTTCTGACACGCGGCCTGTTGGCGCGGGCAGGTTGGTTGCCCCGGCTGGTGATTTCTTTTATAGCCCAAAATCTGGCCACAAATCTCATCTATAAGAATCGTACTTCAATAGTAGAAAAGGCGTTGCTTTGGGTAAAAAAGGTAACGGATAAGCCCGTTCCTAAAAATGAGATACCCGTTGTTCGGGTGGAGGTTCCTAAAAAAGCAAAGCACCTGAATGGGTACGCTCTGGTTGTGATTGATGAGACTCAGTAAGCCATTTTTAGGTTATCTTTCTGCATGACAGGCAGCTGTGATAAATCAATCCAGAATTTTATCAAAGTAGCAATGGTTTCGTTGAAGGCATCAAAAGAAGCGGGTTTGACAATGTAACAATTGGCCCCGAGCGCGTAGCAATCTTCAATGTCTTCCTGCGCTTTGGAAGTAGTCATAACCACTACCGGAATCTTTCGCAACTTGGCTTCCGATTTCAATATTTTCAGAGCTTCGCGTCCATCCATGCGCGGCATGTTTAAGTCCAGCAAAATAAGCCCTACCCAAGCGTCATGATTCTGGCGCAGGTAGTTCAACAAAGATATACCGTCCTTTACAAAAGCCGTAGGATTGGAAATGCCGTAATCAGACAAGGCTGATTGCATCAAAAAACGGTCGTCATCATCGTCGTCGGCAATAAGAATCGTGGCTTTTTTATTCATAATGAGCGAATTGTGAGCGGTTCGCCGCTGCGATGCGTAAATTAGTGAATGAATGTCTCACTGCAAACAGCCTATTGTAAACCGTAAACTGTTTACTGCTTTGGTAAGTAAACGTAAAAAACGGCTCCGGCGTGCCTTGGTCTTGATTCAGCCACAATAAATCCGTTGTGATTGGTGACAATTCGGCGGCATAATGCCAGTCCAATGCCCGTACCGTCGTATTCGGTGCGGTTGTGCAATCGCTGAAAAATTACGAAAATTTTTTCCGAATAAATGGAGTCAAACCCGATGCCATTGTCTTTAAACGAAATCTGATAGAAGATGTTCTGTCGTTGTAAATCTCTTACTCCCTCTATTTGCAGTTCTTCTCCGCTTACTTTTTGACACTCTATTTCTATAACGGCATCCTCATCGGCTTTTGCGTATTTTATGGCATTGGAAATCAGATTGCTGAAGAGCTGAACCATCTGAAATCGAATGCCATTGATGTTAGGAAGTACATCGCTGATAATCGTTGCCCGTTTTTCTTCAATCATCTCTTGAAATTCTTCCTTTACTTCTTCCAGCGTTTCATTGAGGTTAATATCTTCAAATATCCGCTCCCGCAAATTGGCTGTTCTTGAAAAAATCAACAGGTCGTTAATGAGTTGCTGCATCCGAGCTGCCGATTGATTGATTTTCAACAAATTGGTCATTCCATCGGAGCTGAGTTGTTCTGCGTTCCTGACTTTTAATCGTTCACTGAACGCCTGAATCTTACGAAGCGGTTCCTGCAAATCGTGGGAAGTAACAAACGCAAACTGCTCAAGTTCAGAATTGGCGTGTTCGAGTTCGGTTAATTTTTGCTCCAGCGTGGTCTGAAAACGGACTCGCGCGCAGCTCCAAGTACAACAATCGAAAAAACACCAGTAAGAATACCAAAGGAACCAGGGTCAGAAGGAGAAGGAAGTAATTGGAATTGCGGTCAGCTAATTTTTGAAGGTCAGCCCGCATAGCTAATATTTTGCGCTCGTCCGAATCCAACCGGCGCAATACTTTCCTGATTTCATCCATGTAGATTTGACCGTCCTGCATTTTCAGGGTATCTACAGGCAGCCCACTCTTAGCTCTGGCTATGCCGTATTCGACTACCGATAATTTCTTACCAATCAGAACATTGAGCGTATCCATGCGAGTTATTTGGGCGGGATTGTCTCTCACCAGCAACCGCAATGCTTTGTGGACTGCTTTCAATTCATTACGGCTTTCGGCGTAGGGTTTAAGATAATCTTCAATGCGAGTGACTAAATAACCTCGTTGCCCCGTTTCTATATTGACGAGGGTAACCAATAAATCCTTATTTTTGAGTCGCACACGATACGTATGATTAACAGCCTCGGTACGCCTTCCTGTTTCACGAATTCGATCGTATGCCAGCCAGCTAACAAACGCCAACATACAAATACTAACAGCCATTGCTATATAAATTCCCCAAAGCGTATGTTTTGATGTCATAGATACTAACCGGTAATGGGTAAATTTATCCACATTTAGTGTAGAAAATTTTTCCCTTTATGAGGAAACTGAATTTGGATTTATAAAACTTAAACCAAGATTTTTTTGTTTATTAAAAAAGATTTTTGCCTGTAATTATTTGAATTACAGATTGTTAATACGGTTTTTGTAAGAAAGCCAAAGTATTTGTCCATTTGAATTGAATCTATGAGGCATCTGATTTGGTAGAGTGCTACCAAAAACATTGTCCAACCATGGCGGCTCCCATGCTAAACCTGATACAAACACAAAAGCAAACGCTGAAGATTTCTCCGGCGCAAATTCAGTTGCTTAATTTCCTGCAACTCAATACGCTTGAGCTTGAACAGCACATTAAAAACGAGTTAGAAGAAAATCCATTGCTCGAAGAAGGAGAAGAAGAGGCGGCGAGTGATTTTGAAACCTCCGACGAGAATGCGCTGAGCAGCAGTGAGGATCGTACCCAAGATTACATGGATTGGGAGGAGTTCAGAGAGGACGACACACCGGATTACCGTACCCGAGTTAATAATTTTTCTGATGACGATAATGCCTATACACCTACCTTGGTGGAAACGGCCTCTTGGCGACAGGAGTTGAAAGAACAGTTTCATTTGTTGCCGCTTACCGAGCGTCAGCAGGTGTTGGCAGATTTTGTGGTGGATTCATTGTCCGACGAGGGGTATTTGAACTATACCGCCGAGGCCATGACCGACGATGTTTCATTCACGAGTGGATTGTACGTAGAAGAGGCTGAGGTTGAGGAAATTATACAGATTCTTCGCAAAATGGACCCGCCGGGGTTGGGTGCCCGCAATTTGCAGGATTGCCTGCTCATGCAATTGGAACGCCGACAGGATGAAAAAGCCAAGATAGCGGCAGAACTGGTAAAAAAGCGTTTTGAAGATTTGGCGGCCCGCAACTACGAAAAGTTGATGCGCCTGAGTGGTCTGATGTTTGACGACCTAAAAGATACGCTCGCCTTGATTGCTACGCTCAATCCTCAGCCCGTAGTAGGAAGTCAAACGGGAACTTTGATTGTAAAAGACAATATTGTTCCCGATTACATAGTGACGGTGGAGGGGGATATCATCGACGTTGAACTCAACAATCGGCGTATTCCTCCCTTGATTATCAATAAAGCCTATGCGCAGGAAGTGGGGGGGAGCAGAGCGGCTAACACATACGTCAATTCCAAACTCAACGCGGCCAATTGGCTGATTGAAGCCATTCAGCAACGAGAAAATACCATGCTGAGGTCGATGCGTACGATTGTGAAGTTGCAGGAAGACTACTTTAAGACAGGGGATGTGCGCATGCTCAAACCAATGGTGTTGCGCGACATTGCAGAACGTATCAAAATGGACGTTTCAACGATTTCGCGGGTGACGAGCGGGAAATACGCTCAAACGCCATTCGGGATCATTCACCTGAAAGATTTATTTACCGAAGGGCTGATGACCAACACCGGTGAGGAAGTCTCCAATCGTCAGATTCAACTGACTTTGGCCGATTTGGTCTCCAAAGAAGATAAACACAATCCTTTTAACGATTTTCAGTTGGCCGAAATGTTGGCTGATCTTGGTTACCCTGTTGCCCGTAGAACGGTGGCAAAATACCGCGAACAGTTGGATATTCCCACTGCAACGCTCCGGCGCGTTTTGTGAGTTAAATACCAATTAGTGAATGGTGAATGAGTGATTGAGTGAATAAGAGATTAGTGTTTGATAATCAATTGTTATAAATAGTATTCCCTTATTGACCGCACGGGCACGGTCGCCATGGGGCGCCCCGCGCCGTTGCGGGCCCCGTCATTCGCGCATTCCCTCATTAATACCGCCGGTGAAGTAAAAAGGAAAAACAAAATCATTTTCAATTGAAAATCTTATGGCACAAAAAATATTAGTCATTGATGACGACACCGACATTTGCCTGTTATTGCGTCGGTTTTTGACCAAAAATGGTTTTGAAGTAGCGATTGCTCATACCGGAGTAAGCGGACTCGCCCTTTTAGAGGAGTTTCGCCCTCATTTGGTTTTAACGGATTTCAGACTCGGCGATATTGACGGGGAAACCATACTGATGCGTATCAAAGAAAAGTTTCCCACGGTCTTGGTGCTGATCATTACGGGTTATTCCGATATAAAAATAGCCATTAACGTGATGAAAAAAGGAGCGTTTGATTACATTACCAAGCCCCTTTTCCCGGATGAGATTTTGATGACGATTCGCAAAGCGTTGGACAGCCTTACTAAATACGAAACGCAACAAAAAGAAAATGCCGATGCAGATAACCTGGCCTTACCAGAAACACGTCGGAAAAATATCCAAACTCAATATATTTTTGGAAACGGTCCCGAATCAAGTTACCTCTATAAACAGGTAGATTTAGTGGCACCGACCAATTATAGCGTACTTATCTACGGCGAAAGCGGTTCTGGGAAAGAAGCCGTTGCGCTTGAAATTCACAAACGCAGCAAGCGTGCTTCAGGGCCTTTTGTGGCCATGGACTGCGGGGCTATCTCGCGGGAATTGGCGGCAAGTGAGCTGTTTGGTCACGAAAAAGGCTCCTTTACGGGTGCGTTGAACCAAAAGATCGGTCATTTTGAAATGGCCAACGGCGGTACTCTGTTTCTGGATGAAGTCAGTAATCTTCCCTATGATGTGTAGGTATCGCTGCTGCGCGTGGTGCAAGAACGTAAGCTCCGCCACATTGGAGGGAATCGTGAAATCGAAGTGGATGTGCGTATTGTGGTGGCGTCCAATGAGCACTTAGTGGAAGCCGCTCGGCGCGGTAAGTTTCGGGAAGATTTGTATTACCGCCTGAACGAATTCAACATAGATGTACCTCCTTTGCGTGAACGGCGGTCTGATTTGATGCTTTTTGCTCAATTTTTTCTGGACAAAACCAACCTCGAACTTGGAAAACACGTTCGGGGCTTTTCGCGGGAAGTGGAAAAAGCCTTCTCGGAATATCCCTGGCCAGGAAATCTTCGAGAAATGAGAAACGTCATCAAACGCTCTACTCTACTGACCGACGGCGATTTTATAGACGCACGCGCTTTACCGTTTGAATTACTCAATTACGATAAACTGTTGTTTCTTGAACCAACGAACGGGACTGCCGTCAATTATGTGGCTCCCGAGGCACTTCCTGTTTCTGTCTACGAACCCGCAGTGGCTACAAAACTTCCCGCCGTCTCCAAGGTGGACTTGAAGTCTGCGGCACTTGAGGCCGAATACGAAATGATTCTCAACGTTTTAAAGCAGGTTAATTTCAATAAAAGCAAGGCCGCACAGGCATTGGGAATTGACCGTAAAACTTTGTACAACAAAATGAAACACATCAATCTTAGTAATTAATAGTTCACAGTAAGCAGTCCACGGTTCACAGTCAACAACCCATGGTATTAATAACTGCAAACTATTTAAACTCCTCTCGTTTCAAATGCAGGATTCTTCTTGGAAATCTTTGTCGTTGCAACCTTCTGTAGCACAGCTGGAACAAATCTTTGAGTTTTCGTCTCATTTGGTATTTATCTACAACTGGGATTTGAAGAAGCTTATTTTTGTCAATAACCGTGTAGCTGAGAAACTCGGCTATACGCCGGAAGATATTCAACAGATGGAAGGGTCTATCCTTACTTTTGTTGAACATCCTGATAAAGAAGGATTTCTGAAAGAAATACATGCTGAATATGAGTCGTTGGAAGTCGGAAAAAAAGTAGAGTTTGTATGTAAATTGCTGCATAAAAATGGGAGTATTCGTACACTACGTAACCGAAGTATGCTATTGGCCCGGGATTCTCCCGAAGCTTCCCGTTTGATTATGAACGTGGCGGAAGATATTACGGATACGTTGGAGCGGGAAGCTGATTTGCTCAAAAAACAGTACCAATTCAATGAAGCGGAAGCCATTTTTAAATGTGGTACGTGGGAGTGGCAGGCCAACAGGAAAGGGATAGAATGGTCGGAAGGGATATTTAAAATCATGGGGTTGTCGTCTGAGGAGTACAAAGACAAAACAATATCGCGTCGGTTCTACGAAAGCTTCATTGCACCCGAGGATGTAAAGCGGTTCGCTGATTATACCGTTCAGGTATTGGCTGAACATCGGCCTTCGTATGAGATTGAACATCGGATCATCAATGCCGAGGGAATGGTAAAATACGTGACCTTGCAAGGGCATATTTACTATGACGAGCAGGGGAGAGTACAGCGGATCATGGGAATGTTGGCTGATAGAACCGAAATCATCACCTATCAAAACGAATTGGAACGCCGCCTGACGGCGCTTAATAAAAGCAACCGGAATTTGGAGCAGTTTGCTTACGTTGCATCGCACGATTTGCAGGAACCGCTTCGAAAAATCATTGCTTTTGGCGAAAGATTAGCAAAAAAATACAAAGAACAACTGGGCTCTGAAGGTCAATTTTTTGTAGATCGTATGACTGGCGCTGCGCAACGAATGCACGCTCTGATTGAAGATTTACTGGCGTATTCGCGGGCGTCGCGACAAACAGAATCGTATGCGTCGGTGAATCTTAATGAGGTGGTAAAGAATGTATTGGAGGATTTAGAAGTAAAAATTCAGGAGAAAAAAGCGTCTATTACCATTGATGACTTGCCCGCGGTAGAGGCTCAATCGGTGCAGATGCATCAACTTTTTTTAAACTTAATTGAGAATGCTCTCAAATTTACGAAGCCGGGCACTACCCCGAAAATAGCCATTCAGGTTCGGAAAATAGTTCCTTATGAAGCCCCCACCGTTGGGCAAATTAACCCGAAAGAAAATTATTTTGAATTTATCATCAGTGACAACGGTATTGGATTTGAAGCGGAATATGCAGAACGAATTTTTACGATATTTCAACGACTTCATGGCCGGGCTGAATATGCCGGTACGGGCCTGGGATTGGCAATATGTCGTAAAATAGTAGAAGCGCACCACGGCTTTATCGAAGCACAGGGCAAGCCAGGCGAAGGCGCCAAATTCATTTTTTATTTGCTGGTCACCCAACCCAACACACCATGAGTATAACTGAACTCAAAAATGCAGACAAAAGCGTACTGATTTTGCTTGCCGATGATGATGAAGACGATCGGATGTTTACCAAAGAGGCATTTGAAGAAAATCATTTACTGAATGAAATAAGGTTTGTCAATGATGGTGTAGAACTGATGGACTACCTTAAACGTCGCGAAAAGTACAGCAACCCGGCAGATAGTCCTCGGCCGGGCATGATACTTTTAGACCTGAATATGCCCAAAATGGACGGTCGGGAGGCGCTGAAAGAAATAAAATCTGATCCTTCGCTTCGGTCCATACCCATAGTCGTATTGACTACTTCCAAAGCCGAACAGGATGTCTTGCAGACCTATGATTTGGGGGTTAACTGTTTTATTACCAAGCCTGTAGCTTTTGCTGACTTTATTGAAGTCACACGTACGCTGGGTCATTATTGGTTTGATATTGTCCAACTTCCCAACATTACCGAATAATGGAAAAAGAAACCATTCGATTGCTTATTGTGGATGATGATGAAGATGATTTTTTTCTTACATCCGATTACCTGAAAGAAATACATAATAAGCACTTTGACATTACTTGGGCAAGTTCGTTTGGAGAAGGAATCATGCAGCTGACCCAAGCCAAATTTGACCTGTGCTTTTTTGACTTTCTGCTCGGTGCCAAAACAGGGATTGACCTCTTACAGGAAGCGATTCGGAGCGGAGTAAGCTGCCCTATTGTGCTGCTGACGGGTAGGGGAGACCAAAAAGTGGACGTGGAAGCTATGCGTCTTGGTGCCATGGACTATCTGATAAAGAGTGAGTTGGATGCTGAAAAACTCGACCGGTGTATCCGTTATGCTTTAGAGAGGGCCGAGGTTTTGCGCCGCCTGCGCGAGAGTGAAACGCGACTGCGCGGTATTTTTGGGCAGCTCAAAGATGCAGTATTGCTCAAAAGGCCTAAAGGGCTTATTTTTTATTACAACAATACGGCCCTCGACTTGCTTGGGTACAACGAAACCGAGCTTTTACAACTTTGCTCACAAGATTTATTTGCCATTCCTTCTCAGCACGCCCAATACGTCCAAAGCCTCGAAGAACGAGGTATTGTGGAAAACTTTGAAGTGTGGCTGGTGAAGAAAAATGGGGAGCGGGTGCTTTGTTCGCTTCATGCCAGCAAACAGAGCGACAGCGAAGGTGAAGGCTATTATTTGTTGGTCATTCAGGACATTACGGCCCGTAAGAAATTGGAACGCGATACGCTGTTGGCTGCTAAAGCCGCTTCTACTGCGCGTTTGGTACGTACTCTTGCCCATGAAGTTCGTAACCCGCTAACCAATATTAACTTATCGCTGGACCAAATTGAGCCGGAACTGACCGATGAAGAACAAAAACTTTTTGCGGAAATTATTCGTCGAAACAGCCGTCGTATCAATACGCTTATTACTGAACTTTTGAATTCTTTCAAACAACAGGAAGCTGTTTTGAGCCGCGTTTCTATCAACGATTTACTCGAAGATACGCTGGGAGAAGCTACTGACCGCCTCAGTTTGAAGAAGATAGCATTAGAAAAAGAATTCGGAGAAGATTGTTCGTTGCCTTTGGATAAATCCAATATCAAAATGGCGTTCCTGAATCTTATCATCAACGCCATTGAGGCCATGGAAGAAGAAAAAGGCATACTGATGGTGTCTACTCATGTGGCGGGAAAATCGTGTTATGTTGAAATCCGAGACAACGGACTCGGCATCAGCCCCGAGAATCTCAATCGCCTTTTTGAACCCTATTTCACTTCTAAAACCAACGGTTTAGGCTTAGGATTGGCCTCTACGCTGACCATTTTGCAGTCGCACCGCGCTACAGTAGAAGTAGAATCTGAAATAGGAGAAGGCACCGTTTTTACCGTGACCTTCCCCCTGAATGAAGCTTGAAATCCATAGGTCATACTAAGAGTCTTCTACCACTTACCACTGCACCGCCGTCTTTGGGTCATGGCTGAGGTGAGGATCTGCTACTTTTACTTTGGACGTTCTGAACAGCGAGCCGGTAACTTCTACCACTATGGCTGCCACGACGAGAATCATCCCGAATACCGCCGACCATACAATGAAGCGATAATAAACGTCGGCTTCGAGGCGAGCCATGATAATACCCGCAAAGGCCCAGACTACTGATAGACCTAAGTAAGCATTTTTGAGTTTTAGTAGCGCCCAGGAGCTGATGAGCGCACCCACAAAAATCATCGTGGTCGCCCAAAATGTTTCACTCTGTCCCCAGCCATCCCAACCGGTGCCCACCAATACCGCCGTAACATTGGCAATGGTAGCAATGCAAATCCAGCCCAAATAACCGCCAAAAGGAGCTTTAATCGCCATTCGGGAGGTTTTGTTCAGGTAAGGAGTAATGAGATTGAGGCGCGCGTTGATAATGATAAGTTGCGTCAGCAGAGCCAACATCACAAATACGGAGAACACCAAGTAGTCATAATGCCATGAAAGGATCCAGAGTACGTTGAGAATACAGCTGACAATAAATCGTGCACCGATGATACCCACGGTGTCGGCGGTAGCTTCATCTACGTGTTTTTGAAACATAGATTTGCTCTGCTTAATGCAGAATAGCAGCAGTAACAGATAAATAACTCCCCAAATGGCAAAAGTAAGGGGAGCAGGGACGAAAAGATTGGGGTATTGGCCGGAAACCTGTCCCGTCGTTTTGTTATTAAAAGGCAGGGCATTGGCCAAATAATTAGCTGTTACCATCGCTGCGAAAAACACCCAGTTAAAAACCTGCAAGGCTTTTATCGCTGATTTATTCCAAACGGTTTTCATAGTTTTAATTGTTTGATAAATGATTGATTAACGTTTTATTTACTTCAATTTCTTTCTTTTGAAATCTAACCGCGTACGCCCGCGGTTGAATGCCTCCTCCTAATTTAAAAGCATATACTTTGGTAAATTCTGCACCAAAAAACAGAATCAGGGCTGAATAATACACCCAAAGTAAAATAATGACTACCGAGCCGGCCGCTCCGTAAGCTCCTCCAATGTCCGATTGTCCGAGGTATAAACCAATGACGTATTTGCCGATCATAAAAAGAACTGCCGTGACGCCCGCTCCGATAAATGTATCTTTCAGTTTGACTTTTCCATCGGGCAATACGCTGAAAATCACCGCGAAAAGTACGGTCATCACTCCTCAAATAAAGGCAATGTTGAGCGCCCAAAACAAATAAACGGTGGCGTCTGAGAACAGCACCTTTACTTTTTCGCTGAAAATAGTCAGCACGGTATTGAGGAAAAGTGATACAATGAACAGAAATCCCAAAGACACGATTAGCGAAAAAGAAAGAAGCCGATTGATGAGGTATTTGACCAATCCACTGCGGGGCTTAGGCTTGATGGCCCAAATCTGATTGATGGAATCCTGAATTTCGGCAAAGACCCCCGTAGCTCCTATAATCAACGTGACTACTCCTATAATGGCCGCTATTCCAGTCTTACCCGACAGTTGAGCGTGACGAATTAGTTCCTGAACCTGTTTGGCTGCTTCTGCACCCACCAACCAATCGATTTGATTATAAAGTTGGCCTTCAACGGCCTCTCGTCCGTAGAAAAATCCCACGATGGATAAAACTACTAAGAGCATGGGCGCGAGCGAAAACAGGGTATAATAGGACAAAGACGCGCTGAGTTTAATCGCGTTGTCGTTCATGAACTCTTGAATAGCTTCTTTGAAAATAGCGCTGTATGTCTGCCAAAAATTACGCATAACGGCTTCCTGAAATCCCTGATAAAAATGTACAGTGTGGAACAACCAACAACTGTTCCAACCCAACAACTGAATCGATTGGGGAAATGTTTCCACACATCTGGACATATTAGTTCGGTTTTTCCCCATTTGCCACTGAAAAATAAGCCGGTATAAGTATTTTGAGTAAGATAACATCAAACGATTTTATCCACATTAATATAGTTAAAGCCATGCGTTCCCTCTTATATATCATCGCTGTCATTCTTATCATTGGATGGTTAATTGGTGCTTTTGCGTATAGCGCAGGTGGGCTTATTCACATTTTGTTGGTATTAGCCATTGTGTCATTTTTGATTGGACTTATCCGTCGCGGCACCGTTTGAGAACAGTCCTATTAGTTGAACCATTAAATGTTAGGTAATCATGGAAATCCTATTGTTAATGAGTATCACAGGTTTGGTAGGGTTGGCGGCATCAGTTGGAATGCTGTATGCGTCACATCAAACTCACTCGGATGGACCCGCAGATTTTGGACATCAGGGACGCGACGATTTCTTTCGGCGCGTCAAAATGAACGCTGGTCGTTTGAAATAAAATTAGACTAAAAGAATTTTTTTTATGCAAGCTGATATTGGAATTCCTGAGGTACAGACCAAAAAGATTGTGGATGTGTTGCACCAACTTTTGGCCGACGAACACGTCTTATTAATCAAAACCCGTAATTATTACTGGAACATCAGAAGCTCAAATTTTATGGAAACGCATAAATCCTATGGCTCTCATTATGAGTTGATTACGGAGCTGATAGATGAGGTTGCCGAGCGCGTCACGCAGTTGGGTGAGCGTGCCAACGGAACGATGGAGGAGTTTTTGAAAACCACCCGATTGGGAGAAGGCCCTTACTATCACCAACAGGAACAGCAAGTGAAGCAATTGCTGATTATATGTAAACATCTCCGCGAAGATATTGGGCAAAGCGATAAGTATGATGACTTGGTCACGACTGACTTCCTGACGGGAGTGCCGGCGAAACACGAGAAAATGGCGTGGATGCTGCGCTCATCTTTGAAGTAAGTCTTTAAGATTTCTACAGCATGAAAACAAATATTTTGACAGTAAAAAGTTTATTAATATATGCCGCAGGAGTTATGCTCACTGCAACACTTTCCGACTGTACATCCACATCAAATCTAAAAAAGTCGGGTACCACACCTACTTCGACGACAAAAAACGTAATTAGTAGGGCTCAAAATCCTACTAATTACGCCATTACAGCCTCGGCTGTGGGTGGTGTGGCTGGTTCAATTATTGAAAAGTACATGGACAAGCAGGTCGTTCAGTTGACCCAAAGTGTGTCAGGCATAGCTCAGGTCGAACGATTTGGAGAAGGGATTAAGATAACGTTCAATTCGGGAGTTCTGTTTAAATCTGATTTCAGTTATGCTTTATCGCCTGATCCACAACCTATTTTGCAACAACTTGCCAATTCGTTGGCTACGTATAAAGACACAGAAATATTGATAGCGGGTCATACCGACAATGTCGGAACGGCGAAGCAAAACCAATTATTTTCTGAAAAACGAGCGGAGTCGTTGGCTGACTTTTTACAGTTCAATGGCGTGGCTCAGCTCCGAATGGTGATTCAGGGCTTTGGAGAATACACACCAAAGGTGTCTAACGGTACCGAAAACGGTCGCCGTCAGAACCAAAGAATCGAACTTGGGATCGTAGCCAATCAGGCACTCAAAGCCCAGGCGAAAAAAGAAGCCGCGGATGCGAGCGTGAGTAAAAAATAAGAGTATGGCCAAACAGGTAGTAACCCCTGACGATTTTAAGAAAAATGCGGAGGGACAGGTAAAAAAAACGAAGAGGCCGATGGGTATTCAAGACCTCAAAAAACGGTTTAAAGCAACGGATTCTGCGCTTCTAAAACAGCAAAAGCGCAAAGCACTGGAGGCCGAAAAATATGTCAGCGGATAAATAAGCAAGCTATAACAGCTATGGAAACAGACAATAAAGATAGAGAAGAGGCCGGAAGTATCAGCTCGGTAGTAGCGGGCGATACCGAAAATTCTAACGATATTTTAATCGAAAAAGATTTTTTGCCTGGAGTTCCTACTGATTCTGAAGACAAATCGGATATACCGCATACAAGCAAACAGGAAAGTGTTGCGTATTCCAAAAAACATAACTTTAACCAGAATCGCGGCTACAACGAAGTACCGCCAACCGTTCTGGTTAAAAGTACCAAAAAAGGTAGTTAATTTTTCATAAGGTTAAGGGTTTAGGAATGGGCGAGAGCAGGGGGATTTTATTCCCCTGCTCTTTTTTTATAAAAACAGCAATCGCTGCTGAGTATTTTGCGTTGAAATGGGCGTGATAATGAACTTTTAGGTAATTTGGAATGGTTAGATTTTGGGTAGAATTGCTTCTCATTATAAAAAACCCCTTCCAAAATCATGTTTGTACATCACGTTTTCTTTTACTTAAATAATCCCGACAGTACCGCCGACCGCGATGCACTCGTAGCCGGTTTGCAAACACTTATTCCGATTGAAGTGGTAAAATTTGCCCACATCGGTAAAGTGGCTGATACACACCGTGGTGTGATAGACCGTTCTTATTCGGTGTCGTGGCTGATGCTTTTTGAAAATAAAGCCGACCAAGACATTTATCAGGACCACCCTGTTCACCATGAATTTGTGAAAAACTGCGCACACCTGTGGGAAAAGGTGGTCATTTACGATTCAGACGATGTTTAATTGATATTCACGGCATGGCGCAAGTCATGCCGCCTCACCCTAAACCCCATGGTACGCCATCGCGGCTCCTTGTTGGAGAGGGACTCTTTATGCAAAAACCTGAAAACCCAATTCGGCAGGCACATCTACTGACTCCGTTTGTGTATCGTACGATGGCAGAGGTGGAAGAACGACGTTCTCAAACGCCTGATTTGCCGCATCGTCACGACTATTTTACGGTATTAGCGGTAGAAAAAGCCGAAGGTGTTCATCAAATTGACTTTATAGAATACCCGCTTCGGGCCAACACCGTCTATTTTGTCTCTCCCGAACAAATCCACCACCTTATGCTGACCCAGCTTGCGCCGCGTGGTCACGTGATTTTGTTTCGCCCCGATTTTTTACAGGATTTCAGTATTGCACCCGCGCAGTTGTACGACATGGACTTGTTTTTCAACTGCGATGAGGCGCGCCCGTTGGAGCTTACTGCTAATGAAATGAAGCAGTTAATGCCTTATATTCAGGGGATTGCCAACGAGTATCTGTCTGAAAAAACGCAAAAATGGGAAGCAATAGGAGCGTGGCTGAAATTGTTTTTGCTGGAATGTAAACGATTGAAAGCGACTCAGAAAATCGCGAATAAGTCGTGGGATAATCGTCAGGCGGAAATTGTGAAACAGTTTAAAAACGATGTAGAACGGTTTTTTCGGCAACAGCATAAAGTCAATGAATACGCCGACCATCAGCACCTAACGGCCAATCATTTGAACGAAGTCATTAAAAATGAAACTGGAACGTCGGCAAAGGAGTTTATCCAAAATCGGTTGATACTAGAAGCCAAACGGTTGGCGCGGTATTCCGAGTTGAATGCCAAAGAAATAGCGTATCAATTGGGCTACGAAGACGTAGCTCATTTCAGCAAATTTTTTAAAAAATGTGAAGGCATCGCATTTACCGAATTTCGGGAAAAAGTAGAATCATAAATCTCCCCTCCATCTTCTATTCTTAAAACTATGCAAACCAATCGTCTCCTCAAAGGCCTGCACCATGTGACAGCAACCGTCAATGATGCGCAGGAAGATTACGATTTTTATACCAAACTCTTAGGGCTTCGTCTGGTCAAAAAGACGGTTAATTTTGACAATAATTTTGTGTACCACTTCTACTACGCCGACCAAGTGGGTACGCCCGGTACTGTTTTTACCACCTTTCCTTACAAAGGCCATGGCGTACGGCAAGGCGAAGAAGGTTCGGGAATGATTATTACCACAACTTTTTCGGTTCCCGGTTCTTCATTGGAATTTTGGCATCAACGCCTTACCGATGCAGGTGTGTCGGTACTTCCGTTCAAGCGCTTTGAGCAGGATGTGTTGTGGTTTCGGGACCCTTCGGGACTTCAATTAGAGCTGATTGCCGATGATAACGACGACCGAATTCCTTTTGAAACGGATGAAGTTGGAAGTTCGGTAGGTATTCGGGGCATTCACCACGTCACATTGTGGGTAGCGGCGGACGATTGGGATAGGTTGAGACAATTTTTGACCACTGAAATGAACATGTCAGAAGTGGCGCAGGAAGAAAATCGAATTCGACTGAATGTAAATGAAGGCGGAGCAGGCAATTGTCTGGAATTATTGCAGGCAGAACCTACTGCGCCACGCGGTAAAAATGGCCTTGGCACAGTGCATCACGTAGCGTGGAAAATCGAAACTGAAGAAGAGCAATTGGCACTGCGCCGGCGTTTGGTGGAAGAATTGGGAATGCAGGTAACCGAAGTCAAAGACCGTAAGTACTTCCGTTCCATTTATTTCCGTTTGCCTTCGGGTCAACTGTTTGAAGTCGCTACCACGGGGCCCGGATTTGACGTGGATGAGTCAGTGGAAGAATTGGGCACTCACCTTATGTTGCCCGAGGATAAAGAACACAATCGTGCCATTATTGAAGCAAGATTGACTGAGATTCAATTATAAACGCAGAACGGATGGAAAATGGAGAACGTATAATAATTATAGAAACATCTCCATTGCCACATCGGCTCTGGAATAAGGCGAACTGAAATCTTTGACCGTTTTAAAACCCAGCTTTTGGTAGAGATTCAAAGCAGGTAGCAAACGAGAATTGGTTTCCAAATACAACCGTTTCAATCCCATTTTTCGAGCTTCATCTATGATAGATTGCCCCAATAATTCGCCGATTCCCAATCCTTTGGCGTTGTTATCGACGCCCATTTTCGACAATTCCATGCTATCTTCGGTCATGGGTTTGAGTGCCGAAGTTCCTACGATAGTGCCCTGATATTCAGCCAGTAATACGATTCCGCCTTTGTTCAGGTAAAATTTATCAGGGTTTTCGAGTGATTCCATGTCAAGCGGTTCGACTTTGAAATAACGCTCAATCCATTCGTAATTGATGCGTTTGAAACTTTCTCGCTGAACGGCGTTTTGAGGATCAAGCGGAATGATATTTACTTTATTTCGCTCCCGAATTTTTAGTCGGCTTTTGATGCGCTCCGGCATACTTTTGCGCAAAATCACCTGTTCGTATTCCATTAGTGAGCGCAGTACATCGGTTTCACACTCGTTCTTTACTTCGTTCATCGTATCTTCCAAATCCTCCAGCAGTTCTTTCATTCGCTCATGCATTTGAACTCCTTTTTCGGTAAGGCGAACGTTGGTTTCTCGTTTGTCGACAAGACCTTTTTGGGTCTCCAGAAAACCTTCTTTGACCATTTCTTTCACCATTAGGCTAACACCTACGTGCGATTGCCCGATATATTCGGCAATTTTGGAAACCGTTTCGGCTTCTTTTTGCGCAATGGCCAAAAACACGGGAAACCATTTTACCTCAAAATCCATCCCGTACATTTGATAGACCTGAGCGGATGCCTGTTGACTGATTTCGCCAAGCCGGCGCATATAACTTCCAAGGGCAACGTAACCCAAAGTGCGATACAAATCCATGATATAAACAATTTACGTAATTAATTACGTAAATTAAAATGATACTGACTTAAAAAACAATAGCTATGAAGTTTTTTTGAAGAATGAATTCGTGAATAAATTTTATGCGCTTACTGATGATAGGTGTACTGGAACTTATACAGGTTATGATGAAGTTCAAAGGGCTATTTTAATATCAAATTGCTTTGTTTGCTTTATCTTTTTTACGAGATCAAATTTAATTGGGTCAGGTGTAAAAAAATCTTTTGCTGATGCTGCTTCAATCGTAGTAGTTTGAATAAGTTTTAAAATTTTCAGTCTTTCAATTAAATCCTGATATGATAGCAAAAACTTACTATAAGAATTGACACGTGAATTGAATGTAATACGATCCATTTCAAAGCCAGTTTCGCTTTTTATAAAACTATCTAATAAAGTTTCATCATTATCTGGAAGATATTGAAGGCAATTACGTATATCATCCACGATTGGATGGTATATCTTGAAATACTGATGTAAAACAATCGAAACTTCATTTAAAAAAAACCCTCTTGTGCTCATTTATAAAAACAAAAGTATCTACGCTTTCGGCTAATTCTGTTAAATATGTTAGCTTATCTCTTAATTGGGCCAAAAAATCGAATCTATCTTGACCACAAACAAATATATCGAGGCGGTTAGGAGTAGCTTTTTGGGCTGGATTAAATAGATTTGTAGGGATTTCTATTAATAAATTCTGTTGGTGCCTTTCTAAAATTTTTAACAATAAATCAAGATTTGTTGCACTTTTGGAGTGATTGTTTGAAGAAAGCTGGTCTTGAAAGGTATGGTAAACAAGTAAAATAGTTACCAACCCAATAATAGGAGAGAACAAACCTCCAAACGTATCTCCAAGAGGTCCTGAAACTGCTACAGTTTCTTTGAGGTCGCCATAATGCAGTATTAAAGAAGCAATAAAAACGACGGCGCAAATGACAGCAAGTATCAAATTAATTATCAGCCTATTATCTTTCAGAAGATTCTTCATTTCCTTATTTGTCTCCGCAATGCCCTTTAACGGAGATGATTAAAATATATTCATCAGATTCTACTTTATACACCAAACGGTGTTCATCGGTGATTCTCCGAGACCAGTAGCCCTTTAAATCACCTTTCAAAAGTTCAGGTTTGCCAATTCCTTCAAATGGATGTCGTCGAATGTCTTTTAGGAGTTCATAAATGCGTTTGAAAATGTTACGATTATAGATACCCCAATCTGCAAGATCATCAAACGCATCCGCATCGAATACCAATTTTCTCATTTTTGTAACATTCTGCCATCTAATTCACTTTCGGTGATTTCTACCACTTGAGTTCTTGATTCGACGTTGGCAGCAGCTTTTTTTAAACGCTTCCAATAAGCTTCTTTACTTTCGGATTTATTAAGTCCAAAGTCTTCAGGAGCCGTAATCGTAATCTGCAACTCCTGCTCATTTTTGAACAAACTTTTAATGATTTCAATAAAATCAGCATTGAGTTCGTCGCGGCGCAGCACAAAGGTTGATTCCATAACTATTGTCTGTTTTTTTCAAAAGTACGTTTTTCCAAGCTTTTACGATAATTCCAATTTCAAAAACTTCCCTGTAAAACTCTCTTTTACTTTTGCTACTTTTTCGGGGGTTCCTTCGGCGATGATACGTCCGCCGGCGTTGCCTCCTTCGGGGCCAATGTCAATGACATGGTCAGCTACTTTGATAACGTCCATGTTGTGTTCGATGATAAGAACCGTATTGCCTTTGTCGGCCAATTTGTTCAATACTGCCAACAAATGCTGAATATCCTGAAAATGCAGCCCCGTAGTAGGTTCGTCCAGAATATAGAGTGTTTGTCCCGTATCTTTTTTGGAAAGTTCTTCGGCCAATTTGACTCGTTGCGCTTCGCCACCCGAGAGGGTGGTGGCGTGTTGACCAAGGGTGATATAGCCCAATCCAACGTCATTCAGCGTAACTACCTTCCGATTGATTTTGGGGATACTTTCAAAGAATTCCAACGCCTGTTCCACGGTCATGTCCAACACATCGGCAATGGATTTCCCTTTGAAACGTACTTCCAATGTCTCGCGGTTAAAACGTTTGCCTTTGCACGTATCACAATCCACGTACACATCGGGCAAAAATTCCATTTCGATTTTTTTCATGCCGGCTCCTTCGCAATCTTCGCAACGACCGCCTTTTACGTTAAACGAAAAACGCCCAGGCTTATAGCCTCGAATCTTAGCTTCGGGCAATTCAGCGTACAGCGAACGAATTTCGGAAAACATGTTGGTGTAAGTGGCGGGATTAGAGCGTGGCGTGCGACCGATGGGGGATTGGTCTACTTCAATTACTTTATCAATTTGATCCAATCCTTCTACCCCTTTATAAGGCAGTGGCTCGCGCTTGGAATTATAAAAATGCCGATTCAGAATCGGGAAAAGGGTTTCGTGAATCAACGACGACTTGCCACTTCCACTGACGCCCGTCACACAAATCATTTTTCCCAAAGGTAAGTTGAGCGTTACATTTTTGAGATTATGACCGGTAGTCCCTTTCAAAATGATGTTTTTCCCATTGCCCTCGCGGCGGTTTTTGGGAACTTCAATGGCTATTCGGCCACTGAGGTAATCGGCTGTAAGCGAGCCGTTTTTCAAAAACTCTTCGGGCGTACCGTGTCCTACCACCTGTCCGCCGTGGCGGCCTGCTCCCGGGCCAATGTCGAGAATATAATCGGATTCGAGCATCATGTCTTTGTCGTGCTCTACGACCAAAACAGTATTTCCCAAATCACGCAGTTTTTTCAAAGAATCAATGAGGCGAACATTGTCGCGCTGATGGAGGCCAATGCTGGGCTCGTCCATAATGTACAATACGCCCGTAAGTTGTGTACCGATTTGGGTAGCCAAGCGAATGCGTTGCGCTTCGCCGCCCGAAAGCGTTTTCAGGGGGCGATTGAGCGTCAAATAATCCAAGCCTACATCCAACAAGAATCCAACGCGTTTGCGAATTTCTTTCAACACTTCGCGACCAATCAATTGCTGTCGCTCGGTGATACGTCCTTCCAAACCGTCCAGCCAATTCCACAAGTCCCGAATGTCCGTTTCGGCCAATTGAGCAATGTTTTTATCGTCAATTTTGAACCAAAGTGCTTCTTTTTTCAGACGCGCACCTTCGCAATCAGGGCAGGTCGTAATGGTCATGAAATCTTTGAGCCAATCCTGAATTTTCTCCGTCCCATTCTCCTGCTGACGTCGTAAAAAGGTAATAATGCCCTCGTATTTCGTATTCCATTCGGTGCCTTCGTATTTTTTTGACGGCACAGGCACGGGTTCATCCGTACCGTTCAGCATCAAGTCAATGGCCTCCGGCGGAAATTTATTAATAGGCGTACTCAGTGTTACTTTAAACGGTTTGAGTAAAATTTCCAACTGTTTAAAAATCCATAAATCGCGGTATTCGCCAATGGGAGCGATTGCTCCTTTACTCAAACTCAGACTTTTATCAGGAATAACGCTTTCTTCGGTAATTTCTTCCACGACTCCCAGACCCTGACAGGTAGGACACCAACCATAAGGAGAGTTGAACGAAAAGCTATTGGGGGCCGGGTCATCGTAGCTGATACCGGCTATGGGATCCATAAGGTTTTGGGAAAAATAATGCACTTCATTTTTCGCATCCAACAACATCATGACTCCTTTTCCCTGTTTTAGCGTGGTTCCGACGGATTGGCTCAGTCGAAAACGTGACTGTGGGTCTGTAGCATCTTTTTTTGGAATAAGCCGATCGACTACAATCTCAATGTCGTGGATTTTGTAGCGGTCGAGCTGCATTTTTGGAGTGATGTCCTGTACTTCATTATCTACGCGCACTTTGGTGTAGCCGAGTTTGGCGATTTGAACAAACAATTCCCGATAATGTCCTTTGCGTCCTTTCACCACGGGGGCGAGAAGCGTTGCTTTTTGATTTTCAAATTGGCTGAGAATCTGGTCAATGATTTGATCCTGCGATTGTTTTACCATCGGTCGACCCGTTACGTAGCTGAATGCATCGCCCGAGCGAGCGTACAACAAACGCAGAAAATCGTAAATCTCAGTGACAGTCCCGACCGTAGAACGGGGATTGCGCGAGGTGGTTTTTTGCTCAATACTGATGACGGGACTCAACCCTTCAATTTTGTCCACATCGGGGCGTTCCATGTTGCCCAGAAACCCCCGCGCATACGCCGAAAAGCTTTCCATGTAGCGACGTTGGCCTTCGGCATAAATGGTATCAAAAGCCAACGAGGATTTGCCGCTGCCGCTGATACCCGTCACCACCACGAGTTTGTTGCGAGGAATGGTAACGTCAATATTTTTAAGATTATGTTCGCGGGCACCTATGACCTCTATTTGGTCATGGCCTGTCAGTTCGATGTCTGTTAGTGTAGGTTTCTGATTGTCCATGAATTGGTAACGCAAAACGAAAGCGCAAAGTTACCAACGAGAATCAGGTTTTGAAAACTATGACAAACAGGTAATTTTTTTGAAATAAGGCGGATTTAACGGTTTTGGGCGCGCAAAATACCTGAGTAATAACGTTGCCGGAATGAAAAACAACCAGCGATATAACTATTTATCCATGCGAAAAGCTATTTTTGCCCTGAAAATCAATCTTACTTTCAACCCACTGGAATCCTATGAAGACCGTAGATTCGTACAATTTTGCAGGAAAACGCGCCCTTATCCGCGTTGACTTCAATGTTCCTCTCAACGAAAAATTCGAAATTACTGACGACACTCGTATTCAGGCCACGTTGCCAACAATTCGCAAAATTTTGGCGGACGGCGGCTCGTGCATTTTAATGTCGCATTTGGGACGTCCGAAAGATGGGCCTACCGAAAAATATTCACTCAAGCACTTAATCAGCCCGCTTTCTGTCATTTTGGGGATTCCCGTAAAATTTGCTGACGATTGTATCGGGACATCCGCTCACGAACAAGCGGCTACGCTGCAACCGGGTGAAGTTTTATTGCTCGAAAACCTGCGTTTTTACAAACAGGAAGAAAAAGGCGATGTAGAATTTGCTGAAAAATTATCGAAACTCGGCGATGTTTGGGTAAATGACGCTTTCGGAACGGCTCACCGTGCCCACGCTTCTACGGCAGTAATTGGACAGTTTTTTAAAGACCGTATTTGCGGCTATGTCATGCAGGCTGAAATCGACAACGCACAACGCATATTGGAACATGCCGAACGTCCGTTTACGGCCATCATGGGCGGAGCAAAAATATCGGATAAAATCCTCATTATTGAGCGTCTTTTGGACAAAGTGGATAACCTTATCATTGGCGGTGGAATGACCTATACGTTTACCAAAGCACAGGGTGGCCAAATTGGAAAATCATTGTTGGAAGCCGATAAGCAGGAGTTAGCGTTGGAAATTATTGAAAAAGCAAAGGAAAAAGGCGTAAATATCATCATGCCCGTTGACAACGTGTGTGCTGATTCTTTCTCCAACGATGCCAACCGACAAATAGTAGCAACCGGACAAATTCCTGATGGATGGGAAGGGTTGGACATTGGTCCGGAAAGTATAAAATTGTTTGAAGAAGTGGTACGCACTTCAAAAACCATTCTTTGGAACGGCCCGATGGGCGTATTTGAATTCCCTAATTTTGCCATTGGCACGGATGCTATTGCTAAAGCCGTCGTAAAAGCAACCGAAGAAAACGGAGCTTTTTCGCTCATCGGCGGTGGCGATTCAGCTTCAGCTATTAATAACGCCGGCTACGGCGACCGCGTTAGTTACGTTTCAACGGGTGGCGGTGCGCTGTTGGAATACATGGAAGGAAAAGTATTGCCAGGCGTAGCTGCTTTGGCGTAACGATACAAACGCCGACGGAATTTGAAACCCCGTCGGCGTTAAATTTCTATTGACCTTCGTACTTCTCAAGTACTTTCATTACATCTTCTTCTTTCGAGAGCTTGAGTTTTTGGTCTTTGATAAATGCTTCCAACTCAGTCTGCTTATCGCCTAAGACATCCAACAGTGCTTTTTTATCTTTTTTCAGCCGAGTGACGGTCCCGTTTTTAAACAGATACAGGGCGTCTTCTTTCATAAAACGTTTTGTCTGTGTCGCCGAACTGTACAATTTTTCAGTTTGAATCCGTACGGTATTTCGTTTGAGCAACTTCACGTTCCCATCGTAAAGTACTTGATAAAAAGTCCGTGCCGTCAACGATTCCGTGGCCGGAAAACCACTTCTGAAAATACCGTCATTGGTAACAAATTCAGTGATTTCGTTGCCAAAGCGGTAGGGTTTTTGATTTTCTTCGTATTCCAACTCATCTTTGTAGAGATCGTAGCGCATTTTGGCGAGTTCGTAGGTTTTGCCGTTGTGTTTTGCTTTGACCGTCCCGCGCGACCAGGCATCATTCAGATAAGGCGAGCCTTCTATTTCGGTATAGCCATTTTCAAAAATAGGCCGCCCGTTGATGTCCTGAATAAACATACTTTGGGCTTGTGCAGCAAGGGCTGCAAAAATCAATCCGAGGGAGAGTAATGACTTTTTCATGTTCAATTGTACTTTTGCCGGTAAATTAATCCAACTACCTTGCAACTCAAAGACCATCTATACCAAGTTATCCAAAGTTTGCCCGGCTTTTTGCCCGAAACTTGGCTGTCCGTCGCTTTCTTATTGCTGATTTTGGTTGAAATCCTATTGAAAAACAGCCGTTGGCAACATCAAACTACTTCTGTTTTGCGTGGCTTGGCTTTTGGGATGGGGCTGGTTGCATTGAGTTTGGTTTTTCTTCAATGGAACGACCTGAACGGCTATTTATTTCACCATTTGCTCTATCTCGACAACAAAGCCGTTTACTTCAAAATTCTCATTCTGGTTACTTTCTTGTTCGTTTTGCTTCATGTTCAAATCATCCGCCCAGATTTGCCGGCAGAGTTTTATTCTATCTTGATGGCGGTGGTGTTGGGGTTGTGCCTAATGACCATGTCCGTCAATGGGTTGAGTATTTATTTATCCATTGAGCTTGTATCCATTGGCTCTTACTTAATGGCGACCTTGGGTCGCAGCAAAAAATCGGGAGAAGGAGGTCTCAAATATTTACTGTTTGGGGCGTTGAGTTCGGCAGTTATGCTGTATGGATTGTCGTTTTTATACGGCATGACCGGAACGCTTGATTTGACCAACGACGTATTTGCTTCGCAGTTGGCTCAGAATCCCCCTTCGATTGTACAGGTTGTCGGTTTCCTGACGCTGGCAGGTGTTCTGTTTAAGTTATCCTTGGTTCCGTTTCATATTTGGGCTCCCGACGTCTATGAAGGCGCTGCTACACCTGTCGTTGCGTTTTTATCCACTGCCCCCAAGGTGGCAGCCCTATTGGTTTTAATGCGATTGTTGAGTGTATTTTCCCTTGACTTTCAGCCGGTAATGGCCGTTGTGGCGTTAGTCAGTATTTTGGCAGGAAATCTGTCAGCTCTTTGGCAGACCGACCTAAAACGCCTTTTGGCGTATTCGGGCATTGCCCAGGCGGGGTTTGTTTTGGTGGGTTTAGTAGCCTTCAATCAAACGGGTTTTGAAAGTGCTGTTTTTTACATTACCGTGTATATCCTCATGAACTTGGCAGCTTTTTTGCTGATTGATTTGATAGGAGAGGGTGCTACTGACCTAAATTCATTTGCCGGAAAAGGAACAAGTCATCCTTTATTGAGCATCTGTTTTACGATTATCATGGTGGCTTTGGTGGGTTTGCCGCCTACGGTAGGTTTTACGGCTAAGTTATTGGTGTTTTCGGCGTTGTGGGAAGCCAATCAGTCTGCTGGTGACGGATTGCTGATTGCCCTTTTAGTGGTCGGATTACTCAATGCCATTGTCTCTTTATTTTATTATTTTAAAGTACCGTTCTATCTGTTTTTCAGAACAAATGCGCAGAATTTTTCATTGTTCAGGTCTTTTTTAGGAGAAACAGTAGTGGTTTTATTGACGTTGGTCGTTATTCTTCTGTTTTTGAAAACCAACTGGCTTATTGACTGGATTAGGGTGCTGTAAACTGAATCGGTTGTTGTTTTTAACAGATTGGTAGCCAAATGCTTAAAGTCAAATCTATGTTCTAATACTTTATTTTTGAATGAATGGGTAGTATGCCTGATGAATAATTTTGGACTTCGGAGAACAACGGACGATACAGTCTTTTATATTTGTCCGATTTTTAAAAACCCACTGATAAATTACGCTTTAGGGCACCTCCATATATTTGACATCTTTATCACTTCTGCAGATAGTGCTACAACTCATTTATAGACAAATTTTTTTTCATGGCAAGCAATAGTGATCACCATAATTTGGATAAAGTAACGGCTGCCGGACTCATGGTAGCTATGGGAATCGTTTATGGTGATATTGGTACCTCACCCTTGTACGTGATGCAGGCGATTATCGGCAAATCCGTTATCAATGAAGAGGTAGTTTTAGGCGCTCTTTCCTGCGTATTTTGGACACTTAGCTTGCAGACCACCATCAAGTACGTTATTCTTGTTCTTCGGGCCGATAACCGTGGTGAAGGAGGCACCCTATCACTTTTTGCTCAGGTCAGGCGTCACGCCAAATGGCTAACGATACCTACGATGATTGGCGGGGCAGCCTTATTGGCCGATGGTATTATTTGTCCCCCTATTTCGGTATCATCAGCTATTGAAGGACTTGAGATTTTGTACCCTAACATACAAACGGTGCCTATTGTACTGGTGATTTTAAGTTTGTTGTTTATCATACAGGTGTTTGGTACAAAAGTGGTAGGTGGAGCTTTTGGTCCCATTATGTTGATATGGTTTTGTACGTTAGGAGTGTTAGGTGGTGCTTATGTTGTTCAAAATCCATCGGTTATTAAGGCTGTTAATCCTTATTATGCCTATAAATTGCTGTTTGAGCATCCCGAAGGATTTTGGTTGTTGGGAGCCGTATTTTTGTGTACAACAGGAGCAGAAGCCCTTTATTCAGATCTTGGACATTGCGGTCGCGGGAATATTCGCATGAGTTGGATTTTTGTTAAATCCTGTTTATTGCTTAATTATTTTGGACAGGCTGCGTGGCTGATGGCCCATAATGGGCAGCTTTTGAAGGGGCGTAAACCGTTTTTTGAGTTGATGCCGGAATGGTTTTTATTGCCTGGTATTGCCATTGCCACCATGGCGGCCATCATTGCCAGTCAAGCGCTGATTACGGGTTCGTTTACGTTAGTGAGTGAGGCTATCCGTCTCAATTTTTGGCCTAAAATCAGATTGAAATACCCTTCTGACCAGAAAGGTCAATTGTATGTTCCAAGCGTTAATCTTTTGCTTTTCATAGGTTGTGTATCCGTTGTTTTCTATTTCAAACGCTCCACCAACATGGAGGCGGCGTATGGTTTGGCAATTACGGTGACCATGTTGGTAGATACGTTACTGATGTCCTACTATCTCTATACTCACCGCTACAATATGTGGTTTGTGATTTTATTTTTAGTAGTATACTTTGCCATTGAAGGGTCATTCATGGGGGCAAATTTGATTAAATTCACTCATGGAGGCTGGGTATCGGTATTAATTTGCGCGATTATTGCAGGGGTCATGTTTATTTGGTACAAATCTTCCCAAATTAAAAGCCGTTTGACAGAGTATGTAAAACTGAGTAAATACATAGATCCCATCAAAGAGCTTAGTCGTGATATCAGCATTCCTAAATACGCCACTCACTTGGTGTTTATGTCCAATGCTTCTCGGATGAGTGAAGTAGAATCAAAAGTGATTTATTCCATCTTTGAAAAACGTCCCAAGCGAGCGGATATTTATTGGTTTGTCCATGTGGACACAACCGATGAGCCTTACACCATGCAATATAAAGTAGATGTAATCGAACCGGATGATTTGATAAAAGTTACCTTTAGGCTCGGATTTCGAGTTGAACAACGCATCAATCTGTATTTGCGGAGGGTCATCGAAGATATGGTTAAGAACAAAGAGGTAGATATTACCAGTCGCTACGAGTCATTGAATAAGCACAATGTCATCGGAGATTTTAGATTTGTCGTATTGGAGAAATTTCTGTCTTACGAAAATCAATTGCCTATTTTTGAGCAAATTATAATGAAGACTTATTTCTTCATCAAACAATTTACCAACAGTGAAGATAAGTGGTTTGGCTTGGACAGCAGTGCTGTCAAACTCGAAAAAGTGCCGCTTATTATCAGGCCTTATGAAATTGTAAAATTAAATCGTGTTTATTCTTAAGTTAAAACATGGAAGTCGGGAATCATCCTCAGCATATCAATAAAGTAACGGCGGGCGGGCTTTTAGTTGCCCTCGGAATTATTTACGGAGATATTGGTACGTCGCCACTGTACGTCATGGAGGCACTTATCAAAGAAACGAAGCAAAATATAGATCCGACCGTTGTTCTGGGAGCTTTATCCTGTGTCTTTTGGACGCTTACTCTTCAAACTACGCTCAAATACGTTATTTTAATTTTACGCGCCGACAACCGCGGAGAAGGTGGGATTTTTGCTTTGTATGCGTTGGTCAGGCGTCATGCAAAGTGGCTTACTATTCCGGCCATGATAGGAGGTGCTACGCTTTTAGCGGATGGTATTATTACTCCGCCTATTTCCATTTCGTCTGCTATAGAAGGATTGAGAGCTATTTATCCGGATATTGAAACCGTCCCCATAGTCATTACTATCCTGACATTCCTATTTTTAATTCAGGTTTTTGGGACAAGCACTATCGGGAAAGCATTTGGTCCGATTATGTCCATTTGGTTTGGAATGCTGGCTACTTTCGGGGCTATTTGGATTGCTAAAGATGTATCCATCATACGAGCTATAAACCCCGTATACGCCTATCGGCTATTGGCCGAATACCCACATGGGTTTTGGCTTCTTGGGGCTGTGTTTTTGTGTACAACGGGGGCTGAAGCGCTTTATTCAGATCTGGGGCATTGTGGTCGCGGTAATATACGCGTCAGTTGGGTTTTTGTAAAAATCTGCCTGATACTGCAATACTTCGGTCAGGGCAATTGGCTCATTGCCCATGCAGGTGAAGCTTTGAACGGACGGAAGCCCATTTACGAACTCATGCCCGAATGGTTTTTGATCATTGGCATTTTGATAGCGACTTCAGCAGCTGTAATAGCCAGTCAGGCATTGATTACAGGTTCGTTTACGCTTATCAGTGAGGCAATCCGTCTAAATTTTTGGCCCAAAGTACAGATTCGTTATCCAAGCCTTCAAAAAGGGCAAATCTACGTGTCCAGTGTCAATTGGCTTTTGTATGCAGGATGCGTGGGAATCGTTCTTTATTTCCGTGAATCGGGAAAAATGGAAGCGGCCTACGGGTTGGCTATTACCTTAACCATGCTGATGACAACCCTTTTGATGTCTTACTATCTCTATGTCAAACGCTTTGCACCTTGGGGAGTCGTGTTGTTTTTGGTCGTTTATATTACCCTTGAAGGCGGTTTTTTGGTGGCAAATTTAGCTAAGTTTGCCCATGGCGGATGGGTATCATTGCTCATTAGCGGTGTCATTATTTCGGTCATGGTAATTTGGTACAACTCGTTTTATATCAAACAAAGTCTGACGGAATATGTAAAACTGGACAGGTATATAGACGATTTGAAAGCTTTGAGCAGTGATTTTACCATTCCTAAATACGCTACCCATTTGGTATTTATGTCGAATGCCTCGCGACTCACTGAAATCGAATCAAAAGTAATTTACTCCATCTTTGAAAAACGTCCCAAACGAGCGGATATTTATTGGTTTGTCCACGTTGAAATTACGGATGAACCCTATTCCATGGAGTACAAAGTGCATATTTTAGAGCCTGATGATGTAATAAAAATCAATTTTTATTTAGGCTTTCGGGTAGAACAGAAAATCAATTTGTACTTGCGGAAAGTCATTGAAGAAATGGTTAAGAATAAAGAAGTGGATGTCACAAGCCGTTATGAATCGTTTAATAAACAAAATCGTATTGGAGACTTTAGGTTTGTGGTTCTGGAAAAATACCTGTCAATTGAAAATGATTTGTCGCTGTTTGAGCAGGTTATTATGAAGGCTCATTTCTTTATTAAAAACTTTATTCCCGGAGAAGACAAATGGTTTGGTTTGGAGGCTAGTGCAGTTAAAATTGAGAAAGTGCCTTTGGTCATTCAGCCCGTTGAAAGCGTACACTTGAAGAGACGATATTAGTAGTAATTTAAAACCAAAAAAATAAGTAGTGAAAATACTCATCACCGGCGGAGCCGGATTTGTGGGCTCGTCTTTGGCCATAGCCCTGAAAACCAATTATCCTGTCTACGAAATTTTTTGCTTAGATAATCTCAAACGAAAAGGATCAGAACTTAACGTAGCACGTTTGGCTCAGGCAGGCATTACATTTGTGCACGGAGATATTCGCAATAAAGAAGATTTTGATTCGCTCCCTGCTGTAAATACAGTAATTGAAGCCTCCGCCGAACCTTCTGTTTTGGCAGGACTTGACGGCACTCCCGATTATTTGATTAATACCAACTTATTCGGAACCGTCAACTGTCTCAACTACGCCCTTAAACACCGCGCGGGTTTTATCTTTCTTTCAACCAGCCGTGTGTACCCCATCAAAACCATTGAAACACTCAATTTTGCGGAGACCGAAACGCGTTTTGTTCTCACCGACGAACAGCCCGTCAAAGGAGTGTCTTCCAAAGGTATTGCCGAAGATTTTCCGTTGGACGGAGCTCGTTCTTTGTATGGGACTACCAAGCTGGCATCTGAGTTAATTATTCAGGAATACAATGAATTTTACGGATTAAAAACCATTATTAATCGTTGCGGCGTCATTACGGGACCTTGGCAAATGGGCAAAGTGGATCAGGGTGTGATGGTTCTTTGGATTGCTAAACATTATTGGGAACAACAATTGGGTTATTTTGGCTACGGCGGAACAGGGAAACAAACCCGCGATATGCTCCACATTGCCGATTTGTACCGATTGATCGACTGGCAATTACATAATTTAGAGGCAATAAACGGCGAAATACTCAATGCCGGTGGTGGCTTGACAAGCAGTACTTCATTGCAGGAATTGACCCAAATTTGCCAAGAGGTAACGGGGAAAACAATTCCAATCAAACAGGTTGCTGAAACCCGCACAGCAGACATTCGAATGTACATTACGGATAATACCAAAGTCACTCGTTTGACGGGATGGGCACCTCAAATCGGTGTGCGTCAAATCGTTGAAGACATTACTGACTGGCTTGATAAAAATAATAAAGCACTTGAACCTATTTTAAAATAAATTAACGGTACAGAGTAGTGTGTAATTAGTATTGAGAAAACTTAAAATCTCACTCTTACTACTCACTACCGCACGGGCGGCCCCGTCACAACTAACTACTCCAATGCACATCCAAGTTCGCCATACGACCAACCCCACTGATTTTAAGGGTTACAACACTCATCGTATTCGGGAAGAATTCCTGATGGAAAAAATGTTTGTTCCTGATCAGTTTCATTTTGTTTATTCGCATTACGACCGCATGATTGTGGGTGGCATCAAGCCGGTAGGTCAATTGCACAAATTGCCTACGTACGAAGAATTGAGAGCTGATTACTTCCTCGAACGTCGCGAATTAGGTATTCTCAATATTGGGGGAGATGGGTTTGTGATGGTAGAAGATGAGCTCTTTACACTTCAAAAACGGGATTGTCTCTACGTTGGGAAAGGAAACAAAATGGTGTCTTTCAAGAGTTTAGATGCTGAATTTCCTGCTAAATTCATCCTTGTCTCTACGCCTGCG
The DNA here is from genome assembly GCF_027484545.1 of Runella sp. GTDB lineage: Bacteria > Bacteroidota > Bacteroidia > Cytophagales > Spirosomataceae > Runella. The sequence continues at coordinate 32,311 of NZ_JAIXST010000273.1, forward strand.
CACAGAAATGTCCCCACAGCACTGATGAAAGCAGCGGATGCTATGCCGGTAGATATGGGTTCACCCGAAAAAGCAAATACTCGGACGATCTATAAATACATTCATGCCGATGGCTTGGAAAGCTGTCAATTGGTGATGGGGATGACGGCCATGAAGTACAGCAGTGTTTGGAATACCATGCCGCCGCACGTCCACGACCGTCGTTCTGAAATCTACGTTTATTTCGATTTGGAAGAAGATCAACGGGTGTTCCATTTTATGGGTGAGCCTAATGAAACCCGCCATTTGGTAGTGGCCAATGAGCAGGCAATCATTTCACCGCCCTGGTCTATTCATGCAGGGGCAGGTACGACAAGTTACTCATTTTTGTGGGCTATGGCCGGTGAGAATTATTCCTTCACCGATATGGATATGCTGACAATGAATGAATTGAAATAAACTTTTAAAAAAAGCAACCGGAGTCCTTGGTTTTCTCAAAATAAATACACAGTTTAGATTCACAATCGTTGAAGGTGGATTTCAAATCTTGAGATAGCGGTCTGATTTTGGCAGACCGCTATTTTTCCCCCTTTTTAATCCACAAAGAAGGTTGGAAATAATTGTTAAACTTTAAACTGTGCGTAATTATGAGACTGCAAATGCACGCAATCCACTTCGATGCAGACCCTAAGTTGCTCGAATTCATTCAGAAGAAATTAGAAAAGCTTGAAACATTTTATGACCGAATAACCGGCGGAGAGGTCTACCTCCGATTAGATAAAAGCGAAAGCAGTAAAGTCAAGGACAAAATTTTAGAAGTAAAAATCAAAGTTCCCAATGCCGAATTGTTTGTAAAAGAAAGAGGTAAGTCATTTGAAGAGACGACCGATTTGGCCTTGGAAGCCCTCAAAATCCAAATCAAAAAATACAAATCAAAACGGCAGGAAGTAGAGAATAAAACAATCAAAAATGTGCAAACTGAAAATGGTTCTGAAGTAACGGAAGAAGTAGAAGTAGATGAACTGTAAAATTGCATAAAAAGAGAAGCGGGCGAGGAAGTTATCCTCGCCCGCTTCTCTTTTTACAATACAATCCTGTACATTTGAATTTCTCATCAACCTTAACCGAAACACATGAAAAAATCACTCCTTTTCTTTACACTTTTCACGCTTCACTTTACACTTCTCCGTGCCCAAGTTCAAAAAGCGCCAAACCGTGCGGAAGGCGATGGCCCGCACAAGCGACTCATTATTAGAGGCGTGACGATCATCAACAGTACCGGGTCCCCTCCAATCGGCCCAATGGATATTGTGGTGGAAAACAATCGGATTGCTCAAATTCGCCAGGCTGGTTATCCGGGAATGCCCGATGACCCTAAAAACGGAGTAAAAGCGAATCCCGGGGATAAAGAGTTGGATTGTAAAGGAATGTACCTGATGCCGGGCTTTGTGGACATGCACGGACACATTGGCGGTGTGCAACAGGGAGCCAATGCTGAGTATGTGTTTAAACTTTGGATGGCCCATGGAGTGACTACTATCCGTGACCCTTCCTGCGGAAATGGACTGGATTGGGTACTGGACCAAAAAGAAAAAAGTGCTAAAAATTTGATTACGGCTCCTCGCATCAAAGCATACACCGTTTTTGGACAAGGTGCCAAAGATTTTATTACGACGCCCGAACAGGCCCGTGATTGGGTGCGGCAAAATGCCCAAAAGGGGGCCGATGGTATCAAGTTTTTTGGGGCAGAACCGGACGTTTTTAAAGCCGCGTTAGACGAAAATAAGAAACTCGGATTGGGTTCAGCAGCTCATCACGCTCAAACGGAGGTGGGACGAATGAACGCCTTGGCTACGGCCAGAGCAGGTCTGACAAGTATGGAACATTGGTATGGCCTACCGGAAGCGTTATTTGATGACAAAACGCTGCAAAACTATCCGCTCGACTACAACTATAACAATGAGCAAAATCGCTTTGAAGAAGCGGGAAAACTGTGGAAGCAGGCCGCAAAACCCGGTACTGAGAAGTGGAATCAGGTAATGGATGAAATGCTCAAGTTGAATTTTACCATTGATCCCACCTTTAATATTTATGAAGCCAACCGTGAATTGATGCTGGCTCGTCGCGCCGAATGGCACGATGAATACACATTGCCTTCGTTATGGCGTTTTTATGGTCCGAGCCGTATTTCACACGGTTCGTATTGGCACAACTGGGGTACCGAACAGGAAGTAGCCTGGAAAGAAAACTACCGTCTTTGGATGGCTTTCATCAACGAATACAAAAATCGGGGTGGTCGTGTCACGACAGGTTCTGACTCGGGTTTTATTTATCAATTGTATGGCTTTGCTTACATCCGTGAACTGGAACTCCTGCGCGAAGCGGGTTTTCATCCCATGGAAGTGATTCGGGCAGCTACTATTAAAGGTGCCGAAGCGTTGGGCATGGACAAAGAAATTGGTTCCATTGAAATTGGGAAATTGGCTGATTTTGTCATTACCGAAGAAAACCCATTGGCAAACCTGAAAACTTTGTACGGAACGGGGGCTATTCGCCTCAATGAGAAAAACGATGTAGTGCGGGTAGGCGGTGTAAAATATACCGTGAAAGATGGAATTGTGTATGATGCCAAAAAGCTCTTAGCCGACGTTCGTAAAATCGTAGCCGACGCTAAAAAACAGGAAAATTTTGAAATCACTCAGCCGGGCATTCCTCAAAAAACCGGAAAAGTATCGGGAAGCAATTAATTCTGCCGGTGAAAGGAGAGAAGCCCGGAGTTTAGGAAGAATTCTTAACTTTGTGACCGAAAACGTTATCAGTTAGAGGATAACGGATATACAGATAACGATTAACAGAAAACAATGCTAAGCGAACGCGTTAAAGAAATATATCAGGAAATTGAGCAGTTTGAAGTTGCTACCAAAGAGCAATTGGAACAATACCGTCAACGCTTTGTAGGGCGTAAAGGAGCCGTTGAAGCCCTTTTTGAAGGATTGAAAGACGTCATTAAGGAAGAGCGCCGTGCCGTAGGGCAGGAACTGAATGCTCTTAAAAATTACGCCAGTGATCGCTTTTTGGCCATCCAAGCTGATTTTGATGCAAATGACAGCGGTTCGGGCGGTGCACCGGTTGACTTAACGCTCCCTGTAGTACCTAACCAACTCGGCAGTATTCACCCGCTGACGCTGGCACGCGCCCAAATTATCGAAATTTTCGAACGCATGGGCTTTAGCGTAGCGGACGGTCCCGAGATAGAATCGGATTGGTACAACTTTACGGCACTTAACTTTCCCGAAAACCACCCCGCGCGTGAAATGCAGGATACGTTTTTCGTGTCCAAAAATGCCGAAGACCCCACGCAGGATATGCTCTTGCGTACGCATACTTCCAACGTACAAATACGCATGATGGAGCGCCAAAAGCCGCCTATTCGTGCGATTATGCCGGGGCGTGTGTACCGAAACGAAGCTATTTCGGCACGGGCGCACTGTTTCTTTCATCAGGTGGAAGGATTGTACATTGATAAAAATGTAAGTTTTAAAGACTTAAAAGATACGCTCTATCATTTCTCCAAAGAGATGTTTGATAAAGACGTAAAGATTCGTCTTCGCCCCTCTTTCTTTCCGTTTACGGAGCCAAGTGCTGAGATTGATATTTGGCTGGGTACTGATACCGAAGAAACCTATCGTTTATCGAAAGGTACGGGTTGGGTAGAGATTGCTGGTAGCGGAATGGTAGACCCTAATGTATTGATTAACTGCGGCATTGACCCCGAAGAATATACTGGTTTTGCTTTCGGAATGGGAATTGAACGTATTGCTCAACTCCGCTACGGGGTTCGTGACCTGCGCCTTTATTCCGAAAATGATGTCCGCTTCCTGCGTCAGTTTGAAGGAGTGTAGAGAGCGGTTCGCCGCCGCGATGACGAATTGCACAAAAAGGGTCGAAAGTTAACTTTTGACCCTTTTTTATTGGCGTTTTATTGTGTCTAAGGTAAAAACTTTTTCAAGAATTAGCAGTTAATCAATCGTGAAGCAGGGCTTTTTCATAAAACAGTTTAACTTCTTGCAAAACAGCTCTTTGCCTTGTGTCTATCAAAGTTAAGTAATCAAGTAAAAGTAATAGTGTATTTGATTTTCATTTGTATGACGATTTCATCAATAGCTTTTTTGAGAGAATCGCTACTGGTATAATCTTCGATTTTGAGCCACAAGTGTTTAATATGATGCCAA
>NZ_JAIXST010000226.1 GCF_027484545.1 Runella sp.
GATCAACCCTAAAAAATACTGAAATGCCTTATAGAAAATTATCCCCTGAACTTGTTCAGGAAGAACCGCTGTTTGTATGCGAAGCCCCCAACGACATGGCAAAGCTGGAATCATGGGCTGATAATATCAAATACTTGGTGGTAGGAATCCTGTTCGGGATTGTATTTGTGAAAGCCGAAATCATCTCGTGGTTTCGCATTCAGGAAATGTTTCGTTTGCAAAGTTTTCACATGTACGGCGTCATCGGAAGTGCCGTAGTGGTAGGTATGATTTCCGTGTTTTTGATTAAAAAGTTCAATATCAAAACCTTATCGGGCGAAGAAGTACAGTTCCACCCTAAGAAATTTCAACGGGGACAAATCTACGGCGGATTGATATTCGGCTTAGGTTGGGCCATCACGGGAGCCTGTCCGGGACCGCTGTTTGCTCAAATCGGCAGTGGATATGTAGTAGTGCTTGTGACTCTGCTCAGCGCCATTGCGGGTACCTGGACGTACGGTTACTTTAAAGACCGACTCCCCAATTAATTGCAAAAGCACGAGTTAATGGTTAACCGTTATTCGTTAACCGACTCAATTTTGCTTATTTTTTTATCCTATAATCTGTACATCCATGCTCAAAGGAACTAAATTATACAGCAAATTAATACTAAACTCTTTCAAGCGTAACATCAATTTATTATTTTGCGTAGGTCCTAACTAAATCAATATCCTATGCATCCCTTTCAATTATACCACCCATTACACGCCCTTATTTTTAAAGTAACGCTGTTGAAGAAAGCACACCGGTCGTTTATCGGAGCTGGCTTGCTGCTTTTTCTCTTCTTTACGGCAAATACCTTATTTGCCCAAAGTGCCCGAATCAAAGAAGACTCCATTTACGTTCGAACGCATTATACCAAAATGGAACGGATGATTCCCATGCGCGACGGGGTCAAATTGTATGCTTCCATTTATGTGCCAAAGGATATTTCGACTGGAGCCAAGTATCCCATTATGCTCAATCGGACGCCGTACAGTTCCGCGCCTTATGGTGATACGCTCTATAAAACGTCGTTGGGACCGTCCATGCTGTTTGCCAGAGATGGGTATATTTTTGTGTATCAGGATGTGAGAGGAAAATACATGTCGGAAGGTGATTTTGAGGCGTATCGTCCTTTTATCCCAAAAAAGAAAAACAAAACCGATAATGACGAAAGCTCTGACTCGTACGATACCATTGAATGGTTGATCAAAAATATAGAAGGCAACAACGGCAGGGTAGGGACGTGGGGAATTTCTGCACCGGGCTATTACACCACCATGACTAATATTGAAGCGCACCCGGCCTTAAAAGCTTCTTCCCCGCAGGCACCCGTCACGGACTGGTACATGGGCGACGACCGCCACCATAATGGTGCCTTTTTTCTGATGGGGACGTTTTCGTTTATTTCTTCCTACGGCGCTCCAAGGCCTACACCAAGCCCAAGAGGAAAGCCCGGATTCTCGGCTTATGGCACTCCAGACGGTTATGAATTTTATAAGAATTTAGGTCCGATAAAGAATGTAAATGAGAAGATTTTTAAAGGCGAAAACCGAATTTGGAATCAGTTGATGGAGCACGAAACCTACGATGAGTTTTGGCAATCGCGCACGCCGGTACCACATTTGAAAAATATCAAACCTGCCGTAATGGTCGTGGGAGGGTGGTTTGACCAGGAAGATTTGTACGGTCCTTTGAAAACCTATCAGGGAATTGAAAACAACAAACCTGCTTCGCCTAATTTACTGGTGATGGGGCCGTGGATTCACGGCGGCTGGTCAAGAGGAACGGGCGAATCATTGGGAAATATTCGTTTTGGCTCCAAAACGAGTGAGTTTTATCAAAAAGAAATAGAATTTCCTTTTTTCAATCATTACTTAAAGGACAAGCCTAATCCTGAACTTCCCAAAGCATATATCTTTGAAACTGGCTCCAACGAATGGAAAAAGTACGATCAGTGGCCGCCCAAAAACACGTCTGAAAAGAAATTATACCTGCATCCGAACGGCAAACTTTCCTTTTCACCCACTCCTACAACGGCCCCGGCCTTTGATGAATACACGGGTGACCCCGCCAAACCGGTTCCTTATACGGCTGAAATCCGAAATATCCGAGGCAGTGATTTTATGTACGAAGACCAGCGTTTTGCCGCCACTCGCCCCGATGTATTGGTCTATGAATCAGAGGTTTTAACGGAAGATGTGGCTATCTCGGGCAATGTGTTTGCCAATCTTTTTGTGTCCACCACGGGTACAGATGCTGATTTTGTGGTCAAATTGATTGATGTCTATCCGGGCAATGCCCCCAACGACAGCCCCGAAAACCCGCGTAAGACCATGGGTGGTTTTCAGTTGTTGGTACGGGGAGAAGTGATGCGCTCTAAGTTCCGAAAAAGTTTTACAGTGCCCGAAGCGATGGTGCCCGGCAAAATAGAAAATGTAAAATTTGACATGCAGGACGCGGCGCACCGATTCAAAAAAGGCCACAAAATCATGATTCAGATTCAAAGCAGTTGGTTTCCGCTCGTGGACCGCAATCCTCAGAAGTTTGTGAATATTTATAAAGCCGAAGAAAGTGATTTTCAAAAGGCCAATCATCGGGTGTATACTTCCAGCAATACGGCTTCTTACGTGGGTGTAAGAGTAATTGAATAATCTTAAGCAGTCGCTCGGCTCTGCCGAGTGACCGTTATTATCAGGCCTCCGGCCGTTCTTACCGGAAAGACTGGAAGCCTGATAATAGTCGCCACCACACGGGCGGCCTCGTCGCGGGATGCAAGCGACTGCGATTTTTACTTTTTCTTCTTCCCGTAATCGCAGGTGGAATTGTCGGCTTTTACGTAATAGGATTTGTAATTTTTGGCTTTAGGGTCCATACATCCTTTTAATTCAAGCAGTTCTACTTTTCTGAATTCAACCGGATGGCTTTCGCTTTGAAGCGAGATAGAGCCGTGGTCCAATAATTTACCATTGACCAACAAAGCGGGATCGTGTCCGCTTACGTTGCCGCCGCCCAATTGCGGTTTGTTGTATTCCAATACTTTTTCTCCGTTGATAAAATGTTGAATCAATGAATCGCCCAAGACCAGTACTTCTACCTTTACCCATTGGTCGCCGTCGTAGGTTTGGGATGTGGAATTGATGCAATGTTGGGTGATTAGCTTTCCGTCCATCACCACGTTTGTTCCGGGCGTACACAGGTTACAGGTCGTGCGTTTTTTGCCGTTTCCAAGTCCTCCCAACAATTGAACTTCGATAGAGGCTGGGAAATCCTGATTTTTTCCCATGGTAGCCGCCGGTTGACCGTGCACCATGATGCCGCTGTTGCGCGTAGCCCATCCTTCGCCTTTTGGAGCTTGGTCGCCAACAAATCGGTATTCGACGGCGATTCGGTAATACGAAAAATCGCCTTTGTAGAAGATGTGACCGTATTTTTGCTTGAAATCGTCGTATTGGTCATACTGGACCACCATTTTTCCATCTTCCACTCGGAAGGTTTTGTTGTAGTTGTCGTTTAGGTCATATCCCCGGATTTTTAAATCCCAACCGTCCAGATTTTTACCGTTAAAGAGTTGTTTCCACTCCTGTTTGTCTGCCTTTTTTTGTCCAAAGGTTAGGATGGAAAAAAGGGCTAATGCGGTGATTAGTAATAGTTTCATAGGGAACATTTTGTTGTATAGTGGAACGCTGATTTCCTAATTTAACGTAAATTTGAAAAATGTAATTAGTTGGTTGTGAGTGTTTTATTTTTTTGGACACGGAGTTGTACTGAGCGGTTTGCCATCCCGGTTTTTCACAGAGTTACACGGTATTTTGTACTCCCTCAGTGAAACTCTGTTACGTACTTTGTGAAACTCTGTGGTTAATTTTTAAATAGTTAACCACAGAGTTAATTATCGAACTCACGTATCTTAAAAATCAGCGTTCCATCCGGTTGTTCAATTATTTCTGTTGTGAAAGGAAAGTAAGCAACGAAGCAAATTCTTCATAAGACAGGGCATTGACCAAGCCCGAAGGCATCATTGAATTATCCATTTCCTTACGGCTTACAATATCCGAGGCTTTGATGGTGGTGACCTGTCCCGTAATATCTCGCAAAACTACTTTAGTCGCTGATTCTTCGGTCACAAAACCCATGTACGTCTTGTTGCGTTTGGCCGTAATGAGTACCGAAGAGAAGCCTTGCGAAATAGAGGCGTTGGGTTTCAAAATGGATTCGGCAATTTGTTCACGATTCATAATGGAACCGACTTGACCCATAAACGGCCCTTTCATTACCTCGCCTTTGGCCAAACTGTGACAGGCAATGCAACCCTGTTGGGTAAAGAGCGTTTTCCCCAAAGAAGCATCGCCCTGAATTTTAGCCATTGCCAACATCACATCTTCGATGGAAGCCTCGCCTACCTGTCCTTTTTTATTTCTGATTTTTTCCAAATCCACTTTCACTTCTTCTTTGACAGCCACGGGTTCTTCCTTGCTAAATTCAGGAATATCCAGTCGGAGGCGGCTGTTGAGGTCCACAAAGTATTGTTTGTCCGTCGATTTTTTCCATTCTTCCGTTAAAAAATCTTTGATAGCGGGCGAAGATTCCCACGTAATGGACTTATAATAAGGTCCGTGCGTATCGGGACGAGTACTCCACCACCATGAGCCATCATAGTCGGCTTCTTTTTTATAGAGTCGCGACAGCGTGACCATAACTTGCTTTTTCAGGGCTTCGTTGTTGGTGCGTTGGTACGCACTGAGCAATCCGTCCACGGCTTTGGGGGAATGCATATAACGCAGTGCCCAGAGCGCAATGGTTGAGTTTTGGGTTCCAACGGCTTTTACGCAGGCATCTACGGCATTCAAACTCACCAACGAACGAACCGCAATGTGCGCGGGAATGATGGCTGAATTGGGCGTAGCGTGCGGGCCTTCCGTGCCCATGGCAGGAGCTGCAAAAGAAGCAGGAACTTTCACCTGCAATAAAGCCTCTGCCGCTTCGGGCCGTCCCAAACGACCCAAACCTATCGTGGCTGCCAACTGCACGCGGGGCGACGGGTCTTTGAGTCCGTTTAAGAAAGGTTCGATGGGAACGGTACTGAGGTTGGGCTTTCTGTCTGCCAAGGCGCGTAGTGCAAACTCGCGCATGTCAGTCTCCGCGGCAAGTTGCAGCAAATTTTCTATACCGCTACTTCCCGTTGCCTGTGCGTAGGTGTACATTCCGGCCACTCGAACGGCTAATGGCAATTTTTTATCCGTGACAATTTTCCAAACGGGTTTAATCACTTTCTGAGCCGGGCGGGTAAGCAATTCCTGCTGAGCCGCTAAACGAGCCACACCGCTGCCTGATTTCAACAAGCCAACCAGTTTTGAAATAGACAATTTCTTACTATCCAGAAACGCTTTGTAGGTCCAGTTTTTAGGCACAGCGCGTACCACAAATCCTTTCGCCGGATTTCCCGAATAGCCCGCACCATCCCAAGCCGAAAGATACGCCCGACCCGAAGCATCCACATCCACATCGGTGATTTGGGCTAATTTAATGAACGGTTCTTCCTTTTGGGTATAACTCGCTCCATCAGGAGTAACACGATGAATATAGAGTTGGCTACGACCCCAATCGGCCATCATCGGAACGTTGTTGAATTGCGACGGCCACGTATCATCGTCCATAAAAAAGGAACCCGTACCCGAGCCGCCTCCTAAGTCAATTAAAGCGGGAATAATTTCGTCCGTAAAGTTTTTGAACAAAACCGGATAACCGTACTCTCCCGATTGAATCGGATTACTGAAACGAATATTCCATCCTCCGCCATCGTTGGTGTTATCACGGGTAAACGTGTTCATGAAAGGGTCGATGGCTACGTCATAAATGTTGCGCATTCCGTGCGTATACACCTCCGTTTCAGTGCCGTCGGGTCGTATTCGCACAATGCCGCCGCCCAGCATAGTCATCTTTTTGCCCGAACGGTCGGTGGCATTATGAAATCCAAAATCGCCCACGGCAATGTAGATCCAACCGTCAATCCCCATGCGAATTCCGTTGGTGGCGTGGTCCGTACCCCGACTTTGCAGGAACTTGGGAGAACTGATGTGTTGAATAATGGGCGACGAAGGACCGTCGGCAACACCGTCCTGATTTTTGTCTTCAAAAACCACCAAATCCATGCCCGATGCAATACCGGTTTCGGGAGAAAATACGGTATGTAACACAAAAAGTTGGTCGCCGACGGGCAGAATGCCGCGCGGATTATCGACCATGGCAAAAGTGGTATGACTGTCCACCTTGCCATCGTTGTCTTTGTCAATTAGTTTAATAATACTGCCTTTGCCCGGCTTTTTTCCAAGCGAGCCGATCATATCGACACCCACAAAAACTTCGCCCGTAGGAGCTACGGCCAAACAGGCGGGGCTGGGTGTCAAATCAGCGCTTGTGAAATTGGTAACGGTCAATTCGCCGGGCCAACTTGAGGCGTTGCGAAGGGAGTCTGCCAGAGTCAGAACTTCCTGATTTTTTGCGGACTCCAATTGCCAGAGTTGAGTACCGGTCAGAAAAAGAACGAGGAACGCGGAAAAAACTGCGTAAGTAAATTTAAGCATAGATAGAAGGGAGGTTGACAGTGTATAGTAATGGTATTATTCTCGACTTTTATGGCATAGCGGACATTGAGCTACTATAAGGTTTTTTTCAAAGGAATATAATCAAATTTCAGTGCTTCTTTTGAAATTCATACAGTAGTTCAAGCGCCTTACACTGCTTTGAAATTTTGTTCGAGCCATCAAATTTGTACTTGTTTATTCACTCCCCAAACAATCAAACGCATGAAAAATTCACGCAGAAACTTCATCAAAAAAAGCACCTCTCTGGCGGCTCTTACGGTAGGAGGAATGGCACATGTTAAAGTAGATGCAAACCCATTATTCCTTAGTAAAGACGCTGGTATGCAGTTGTGTGAAGCGTATTTTAGCGGGATGAATGAACAAAAAATTGCGTTGACCAAACAGTTGGATGTGCTCGGTGCCGTAGGCGGTATCAGTCCCGGTATGGTAGGGCTCAAAGATACGAAGCCTTGGGAGTTGACCGCTGTCAAGGCCGTTAAAGAGGCGTGGGAGAAAGTGGGGCTTAGCCTAAAGGTCATTGAAGGACCGCCTTCGCTGGGCGAAAAAACCAAACTGGGATTGGCCGGGCGCGACGAAGAAATTGAGAATTTTATGACGTTGATGAAGAACCTGGCGCAGGTCGGTATTGATACCATTTGCTATAATTGGATGCCCGTCATCGGTTGGTACCGCACCCAAAACGACCGCCCCGGACGCGGCGGTGCGTTGGTAACGGCCTTTGATTATGAAGCCATTAAAAACTTACCACTCACTCAATACGGCGAAGTGTCCAAAGAGACTTTGTGGAAAAATCTGGAGTATTTTCTGAAAGCGGTGGTACCTGAAGCGGAAAAAGCGGGAATCAAATTGGCGATGCACCCCGACGACCCGCAGGTAGACAGCATCCGGGGCATTGGACGTATCATGAATACCGTGGATTCATTTAAACGATTGCTGGAAATATACCCCAGTCCTAACAACGGCATTACGATGTGCCAGGGAAATTTTGCGCTCATGGGCGAAGATATTCCTTCACTCATTCACTATTTTGGGAAACGCAATAAAATCCATTTTGTCCATTTCAGGAATGTGCGAGGGGGGAAATTTAATTTTGAAGAAACCTTCCACGACGAAGGCATCATCGACATGTACGAAGCCATGAAAGCCTATTACGAAGTCGGTTTCAAAGGCCCCATTCGCCCCGACCACGTACCCACTATGGCAGGCGACAGCAACCAAAACCCGGGCTATAGCACCATCGGAATGCTATACGCCATCGGCTACATGCGCGGACTGATGGAGGCAGTGAGTAAGCGTAAATCATAACCTTGGGTAGTTGAGAAAATAGGGAGTGAAGTCGTTACTGTTGACTTTATTACTAAAGTATTCCTACCTTAGCTATTTCAAAAACTGCTGTTTCATGCCATTTTTAACTTTGTATACGCTGTTTTTCCTTTTTGCTTTACCCTTTCTTCGTGCCCAACCGGCTCCCAAACAGGCGCAGTGGTCAAAACTTTACATTGCTCCTGATAAACGAAACATCACGCGCGGTGACGGAAAACCGTTTTTCTGGTTGGGAGATACCGCTTGGGAATTGTTTCATCGGTTGACTCGGGAAGAAGCCGATTTTTACCTAAAACGTCGTGCCGAACAGGGATTTACGGTCATTCAGGCAGTGGCGTTGGCGGAGTTTGACGGCTTGACGCAACCTAATCTCTACGGTCAGTTACCGCTTAAAAACAATGACCCTACGCAACCCAACGAACTGTATTTTCAGCACGTTGACTATGTCATCAACAAAGCCGCTTCGTTGGGTCTGGTAACGGGCCTGTTGCCGACGTGGGGCGATAAATTCAGTAAAAAATGGGGTGTCGGTCCCGAAGTTTTTACTCCTGAAAATGCCCGCATTTATGGGGAATGGTTGGGCAAACGCTACAAAGGAAAACCCGTTATCTGGATTTTGGGCGGTGACAGAAGCCCCGAAACGGAGAAACATTATGCCATTATCAGAGCCATGGCCGAAGGGATTCGGGCTGGAAACGGAGGTACGCAATTGATGACTTATCATCCGACGGGGAATAGTAACTCGGCGGCCTTTTTTCACAAAGACAATTGGCTCAGTTTCAATATGTATCAATCGGGACACTCGGCCAAAAACACGAAAAATTACGTGATGCAGCGGCAGAATTACCAACTGTTTCCCGTCAAACCTACTTTGGACGGAGAGCCGCGTTACGAAGACCATCCTGTGGATTGGAAACCGGAACAGGATTATTTCAATGCGCACGATGCCCGACAGGCAGCGTGGTGGGCGATGCTCGCGGGAGGATGCGGACATACGTATGGTGACCACGATATTTGGCAGTTTTTTGACCCCAATCGCAATAAACCCGTTTCATCGGCTCGTACGCATTGGCTGCGTGCCATCGACCACGACGGCGCGTGGCAAGTGGGTTATTTACGAAAACTGTACGAATCGCACCCGTGGAATCAGCTTATTCCCGAGCAATCGTTGTTGAAAGGGGACAATCCCGACGATGCCGGCTATCAAATGGCGGCTTTGGGCGAAAACAAAGATTTTCTGTTTGCATACACTCCAACGGGACGACCGTTGAAAATTGATTTAGCAAAACTAACTACCCCTCAACTGGTGGCCTATTGGTTCAATCCGCGCGACGGGGTCAGCACCAAAATCGGTGATTTTACCAACGAAGGTGTCAAAGAGTTTAAGACCCCCGTCGCCTGTCCTACCTGCGATTGGACGTTAGTCATAGACGATGCCGCCAAGCCCTGGGCAGGATTTGGATTGCCAAAAAGTTTACCTTTGACTGGAACCGGTAAACCAAAATAACTGTAAACTGTGGACTGTAAACTGAATGAATTTCCCCCTTTTTGTTGCCCGCCGTTATTTTACTTCCAAAAAGAAAAAGAGCTTTATCAGCTTGATTTCCAATATCTCCATGCTCGGTGTGGGCGTGGGGACGATGGCCTTGGTGATTGTGATGTCGGTATTTAACGGCATGGAAGAATTGAACCGTCAGTTATTTCGGAGTTTTGACCCGGATTTGAAAATTACTCCCGCCAAAGGCAAACGATTTACGATAACACCCGCTCAATTGACCCAAATCCAACAAACGGAAGGGGTGAAGTTTGCGACGCAGGTGGTCGAAGACAATGCTTTGGCGAGCTACGGCGACCGAAAAGTAGTGGTAAAACTCAAAGGCGTGGATGAAACTTATACCCAACGGCATCAATTGGACACGTCGATGATTGAGGGCAAATTGTCGCTAATGGAAGATGGAGAACCCAAAGCCGTCGTAGGAGGTACAGTGCAGCAATTGTTGGGAATAAACACGAACGACATTCTCACGCCGCTCGAACTTTGGTATCCACGTTCTGATACAAAAACCTTGAATTTGAACTCAACAGATGCGTTTAATGAGCAAATCATTCGCGTGGGTGGGGTGTATATGCTCGAACTTCGCTTCGACGATTACGTCATTGTTCCTTTGGATTTTGCCACCGAATTGCTCAACTACGGGGCGCAACGCTCCGCCTTGGAAATTCAAATCAAACCAAATGCGGACCCCGACCAAGTGAAGCAACTGTTGGTTGAAAAACTGGGAGAAAAATTTCAAGTCCGCACCCGCGACGAACAAAACGCGGATTTACTTCGCGCCATTCGCATCGAAAAGCTGTTTGTTACCGTGACATTGATACTGATTGTGTTGGTAGCGGCGGTTAATATTTTCTTTTCGCTTTCCATGCTTGTCATCGAAAAACGCGACGATATTCGGATGCTGTTTGCCATGGGCGCTACGGCTGCGACGGTGAAGCGCATTTTTCTTTTTGAAGGCAGTTTGGTGGCGTTGACGGGCGCGATTGTGGGCTTAGTGTTGGGCGTGGTAATTTGTTGGTTGCAACAAACCTACGGCTTAGTTTCGATGGGTATGGTGAGTTCGTTGGTGGATGCTTATCCCGTCAAAATGGAATGGCCCGATTTTGTAATTACTGCCCTGTCCGTAATCGCCGTGACGATTACGGTGTCCTATTTGCCGGCAAAAAGGGCGGGGGAGATGGGCTGACGCTTATCTCGCTAAACTTGGACTCTGAACGCTTAGGCAACGTTTTGATTGAATGCTTTGATTGATTCAAGCATTGTTCCTTTTGCGGAAATTTCTTCAATATCAAAATCATCCTGTAAGCCAAGCCAAAATTTAGCTGAATTTCCAAAGTATTTGCTGAGCCGTAATGCGGTATCTGCGGTAATTCTGCGATTTCCTTTGACGATTTCTGAAATTCTGGTTTGGGGAATTTCAATGTCTTTTGACAGTTTGTACGCTGAAATAGCAAGAGGAATCAGAAACCCTTCCAATAGAATTTCTCCGGGGTGAATATTTTTTAATTTTTCCATTTTAATGATAGTCTATGATTTCAACTTCGGAAGCGTTTCCTGCTGTCCATTTAAAAACGATTCGCCATTGGCTCTAAGTGCTTCATTACAAGGCTGAACGGGTCGCATAATTCTTTTAGATTATTGTATTGAGTAGAGATTTATTGTCTTTTTCAAGAATAATTCTTTCAATCATTGATTTAGAATAGTGGGGTAACTTTTTACTTTTCCGGACCTGTTCAAGCAAATTTTCTAACTCTTCATTTGAATTACGTTCTGAATCAAACAATGATGCTTCTTTTGCATCAGCTATTGTTAACGGATCTTCATTCTCAATTGTTGAATCAAGTTCTTTGTAAAGTTTCTTCAATTCATTCCCATATTCACGCCAATAATCGGTTAAAGCAACCTTAGGCGGTGAAATATTACTGTCAAAAGTGGCTTTTTGTATAGTGAAATCAATTTGAATGTCTTCAGGTGATCGTTGAATGTATGGATTCTCGTCAGTTGATTTCCAAAATGAAAAATCTTCTCCTCCAGGTTTTTCATAAATGCAGTCATTTACGACTTTAATAACCGCGACACTTACAAAATACTTTGATATTTTCATTATCTGTTGAGTGTAGAGGCTTTCGTCTTCCAGCTTAGACAATGCCCCTGTCCCGATATAAGCAAAGCGACGCGGCAGAGTAAAGTCAAATTCTAATTTATCAATGGTTTTATCAAATAAACCAGATTGCTCAATTCGACATTGATAGATAGTTTCAATGTATTTATCAGTATCGAAAGTATGTAAATATATTTCTTCGCCAATGGTTTTAAATTTTGAGAATTCACTGTCTTTCACGGATAATAATTGAATGATTTGTTCTTTTTCCAAATGGTCCATTTTCCTGCCTACAAGCGTGACAACTTTTAGCAATGCGATGTCAGCCGTTGTCTTTTCTGCATCTCTTGTTTGTAGTTTCTCATAAATTTCCACTTTGGTTGGGTCAAACTTAGAACAATACTTGGTTTTGATATTTTCAAGGTAGTTTTCTATATCGCTGTATATAACATCATTTGTGCGGCATTTAATAGATATTGAAGCCTCTAAATTGAAGCCGCCAATAGCATATTTGGTGAAGTTATGACTGCCTATCCAAATCTCAGCGTCTTCGTCGTTCAGTTGAAATAATAGAACTTTGCTGTGAAGTAGATTTGTGTTTTTGGTGTATTCTAAAGGCGATTGGCGATACAAATGCAAATAAATTTCTTTGACTCCTATTTTACTAAATTCTGCTATTTTTCTAATATTCGTCGGCAATTGAATGTCGGCACAAAAGAAAGAATTAGGTTTCAATAACGCACTTGCGAACGAACTGAGAAAGCCGATATCTATCGTCCAGAAAGCAGTACAACCCTTGAATACCTGACAGGTTTCAAATAAATGCTCTAACCTTGATTTTACACTGGAGTTGGTAAGTGTTGGCACTAACTCTATTTCCATATACGTACCCTAATTTTATAAAATGAGAAAAGCGAAGATAGAAATTTATTGAGTAATCTAATGGAAACTTCCTTTGTTTGAAAAATAAGCTTCCCTAACTTCGCGAGTACCAAATAAGCTACCAAACTACCCCATGCACAGCCCTGCCGAACGCATTGACCAACTGACCGACTTATTAAATCATTACAATTACCGCTATTATCAGGATAGTGTTTCCGAAATCAGTGATTTTGAGTTTGACAAATTGTTAGCGGAATTAACTGAACTCGAACGCCACTACCCGGAGTTAATGCGGGAAGATTCGCCCACGGCACGGGTAGGAGGGACCATTACCAAAAATTTCAAAACGGTTTTTCACCGCTTCCCGATGCTTTCGTTGGGAAATACGTATAGCGAGCAAGATCTGCGCGACTTTGACGAGCGTGTTCGGAAAGGACTCAACGGAGAAGCCTACGAGTACGTGTGTGAGTTGAAATTTGACGGTATTTCGCTCAGTATGACCTACGAAAACGGCGTACTGAAGCAAGGCGTAACGCGCGGAGACGGTACCCGTGGGGATGATATTACAGCCAACGTACGAACTATAAAATCGTTACCGCTTAAAATAGGCTCACGAACTCAGAATTCGGATTCGCCAATCACAAATTTCGAAGTGCGCGGTGAGGGTTTTATGCCCATT
Organism: Runella sp.; assembly: GCF_027484545.1. Classification (GTDB taxonomy): domain Bacteria; phylum Bacteroidota; class Bacteroidia; order Cytophagales; family Spirosomataceae; genus Runella. The sequence goes on from NZ_JAIXST010000226.1 coordinate 13,167, forward strand.
TCGTCGTTTGAAAAACTCAATAAAGAGTTGGAGGAGGCCGATGAGCCCACCTACGCCAATCCTCGCAATGCCGCTTCCGGAGCGTTTAAATTACAGGACTCCGCCGAGTCGGCGCGGCGGGGATTGGATTGTTATGTTTATTATTTTCTGCCGGACGAAGCTGTTTTTGAAACCCACTCCGATAGCCTGTTGGCGCTCAAAAGTTGGGGTTTCAACGTGTCGCCGAGTTGGAAGAAATGTGCTGATATAGAGGAAGTATTGGCTTACATTCACGAGTGGGAAACAAAGCGCCACAGCCTTCCTTTGGCTACGGATGGGATTGTGATCAAGGTTAATTCCATTGTGCAACAGCAGGAACTGGGTTTCACGGCCAAAAGCCCGCGTTGGGCCATTGCGTTCAAATACAAGGCAGAAAATAAACCGGGCGTGTTGCGTTCGGTTTCCTATCAGGTAGGTCGTACGGGGGCGCTGACGCCCGTGGCTCATTTGGACAATATCAATGAGGACGGCAAAGGGCTGCAATTGTCGGGGACGCGCGTAAAGCGGGCTTCACTGCACAATGCCAATGAAATTGAGCGCCTTGACTTACGCATCAACGACGTGGTTTTTGTGGAAAAAGGTGGAGAAATCATTCCTAAAATCACCGGGATTGATGTTGAGCAACGGCACAGCCGACTGACGTTTGCCATTACGTATCCCACTCATTGCCCCGAATGCGGAACGGAGCTTGTGCGAAAAGAAGGGGAAGCCAACCATTATTGTCCCAACGAACGCGGTTGCTCGCCGCAGTTGCGCGGCAAGATGGAGCATTTCATTCACCGCAAAGCCATGAACATAGATAGTTTGGGCGAAGGGAAAATTGAATTGCTGTTTGACAAAGGCTTGATTCAAAACCCCGCTGACCTCTACGATTTGACCTACGAGAAGCTGTTTGGGCTGGAAAAAGTCATTACGGACGAGGAAACAGGTAAAACGAAAAAGATTGGATTTAAAGAAAAAACCGTTGAAAATATCCTGAAAGGCATTGAGCAATCCCGAAATGCGCCTTTTAAACAGGTCCTTTTCGGGATTGGAGTCCGATTTGTGGGAGCAACGGTAGCGGAAAAACTGGCGGCCTATTTCCGAAACATAGATGCGCTCATGGCGGCAGATTTTGAGGCTTTGTGCCAAGTACCCGAAATCGGCGGAAAGATTGCGCAAAGCATTGTCGAGTACTTTGCGGATGCCGACAACCGCGCTTACATCGAACGCCTTCGCGCGGCGGGTGTGAAAATGGAAACCGACGATGCACCCGTGGTAATGGAATCCAATTCATTGGAAGGTAAGTCGTTTTTGTATACGGGTACTTTTGCGAGTATGAGTCGTGAAGAACTCGAAAACCGAATCGAAGCCAACGGCGGGAAATTGGTCAGCGGCGTATCGGCCAAACTCAATTTTCTGATTGTCGGCGAAAAGCCCGGGGCTTCAAAATTGGATAAAGCCGCAAAATTGAACGTAAAGATGATTTCAGAAGAGGAGTTTTTGGAAATGTTGGGGTAAGTTATAGTTTAACAATGTAGCTTACACGCATTTGTATAAAAATAGGTATTGTAAATAAAAGTGGCATTTTGTTATCTAAGCAGCTTGCTGCCAAAACTGTTGCCATTTATGGTTAATTTCTACCGTTTTGAGAATAGCAAGACTTTCCGAACC
>NZ_JAIXST010000142.1 GCF_027484545.1 Runella sp.
CAACGGGGGCATCTTTCGGGTGTATTACACATCAGGTAGGTTATTTAGGTTCTTGGTAAAACAAAAATAACACCCCGATTGCCCCTTACAAAATCAGCACCATAATTGGCGCACTACCACAGATTGAAGGAACCGTTGGTGGAAAACTTCTTTTTGATTTTGGCGGTTCCGCTCAAGGTAAGTCCGTAGGAGCTATTTTGAGCAATGTTTTGGAATGTGATATTGGCATTGCCTTCGCTGTCAACGGTACGAATACGCTCCAGGGCATTGTTGGTTTGGCGTATGAAAAACACCGCATTGACCGACGACTCTTTGATGTATACGTTGTAGCTGGCTTCGGCGCTGTGGGTGAGTTCGGGTTTCAGGTAAGGGTTGCCTGAATACGTCATTTTCGGTTCGCTGGCGTTGGCATATGGATTCAAAAACCACAACATCGGTCGCTGAATACGCTGCGAATAGCTCAATTTAAGTTTCTGATTTTTTGGCAGATTTCTTGATAAAATGATGTTGGGAACAAGGTTGCCATAATTATTGGAAAACGGCACAGTTCCCGACAAAAAAGCTGCCTGAATGAAGGTATGTTCATACCGCGCCCCTGCGTTGATTCCCCATTTGTTTTTGGAAGTCCGCGAATACGCAATGTACGTAGAAGCTACCTGCTGATTGTAGTCAAACACATTGGCTAACGCAGGTACGTCCGTAAAATTGGTAGAGCCGTCGAGTGCAGTGGCTACGCGATAATCACTTTTTACATTTCGCAAAATAGCTTTTGTCCCCATTTCCAACGTACTGACGCTGTCCAACGGATTGGTAAAATCAACCTGCACCGTTCCTTCGTAATTTCGGCTGGCGTTGGGACTTTTCTCGCGGTAATAGACGGCATTTTCGGCATTCAATTGGTCGAGATTGTAATAACTGCCTTCGCCTTCATTCGAAAGCATCGTCAGAAAGTTGAATTCTTTTTTCGGCTTTTTGAACGTCTTATTGTAATCTACGTTCAACGTGCCACCATCCCAGTCATAGATACGATACAACTTTCGGGTAAAGAGCGTCTTTTCGCTGCTGTTTGAAAAATTGTTGATGTAATCGAAGTTCATGGCGTTCTTGCCATCGTAATAATTAAGCCCCGCACTTAGGCGGTTGAGGGAATCAATGTCCCACTCGGCCGAAATAGTTCCGTTCGTGTTCTCGCCGCCGCCTCTGAAATAAGTATTTTGAAGTAATTCGGTTTTGTAATTCTCAACGGTGGTTACTCGTTTTGTGTAGTTTTCTCCCAAATTCCGCCATTTGTTGAAACCTCCCCGGGCCGAAATGCCGAAGCTCTTTTTGCGGTAATTGAGCGAGCCGTTGTAGTTATCGTTCCAGCGGCCGAATGAAGTACTTGCCTTTCCGTTAATACCCTGCAAGTCGTTTCGTTTGGTAATGATATTGATAATTCCTGCCGTTCCTTCCGCGTCATATTTGGCAGAAGGAGAGGTGATTACCTCAATTTGCTTGATGTCGTCGGCGGGAATGAGTTTGAGCACTTCGGCGATGCTCTTAGCCATCAGGTTGGAGGGTTTGTTGTTAATCAACACCTTGATATTAGAACTTCCGCGCAACTCCACATTGCCGTCCAAATCCACGGCGATGGAAGGGATTTTACGTAACACATCGCCCGCATTTCCGCCCTTAATGGTGATGTCTTTTTCGGCATTGTACACCAATCGGTCTGGTCTGTCTTCAAAAAGGGTTTTTTGCTCAACTATCTGAACCTCTTTGAGTTGTTGGGCAGCTTGAGCAAACGAAATCACCCCTAAATCTACATCATTAGCTTTCGTGACTGACACATTCGATATCGTCTTATCTCTGTAACCAACAAACGTAATTTTAACCTGATAAACCCCTTCGTTCACTTTTGAAAACGTAAACTTTCCTGTCACATCCGAAGTGGTTCCTTCCAAAATTTTACTGTCTTTCAGGAGAGCAACGGTGGCAAACTCAACGGGTTTATGGGCGGCAGAATCAAGGACAAAGCCTGTGATCTTTGATTTTTGGGCAAACGTAGTCCCGAGTAGCCCCAGGCATAGGGCCGGCAAGAATAAGTGTTTCATGATGTAAAAATGGTTGGCTGTAATAGAGTTTGGGTTAGCTGTCGTTGAAGTGGTTTTGTGGTGACTGTTTTATCGTGGATACTCGACTTACTAAAAATGGTTACAGCAAAGAGGAAACTATTTTCAGGAATGTTGCATCGTCTCTCTACTTTTTTTTTGAATTATTAATCTCGATTCATGGCTTTTGAAAAGACTGGTTTGACGATGCGAAATAAAAAAGAAGAAGAGAGTTTCTATAATTTCTTAGGTAAGGTGTCGAAAATTCTTGACCAAGGAGGGTTATCTGTGTATCAGTTAACCGTTATTAGATTTTCAATGGCACTTTTTAAGGATATTGAAAATGCCAATACAAAAAAAGAGCGGGAAAGATAAACTCTCCCGCTCTTTTTGAAAAGACCGAATAACCGGTGCAAATTAGTTAGGCCGAAACTGCTTAGTTTTTCTTCGTATCTCCACCGCCAATGGAAGAAGCCGGTTGTTTTTCGGCTGCTTTTTTAGCAGATTTTTCATAATCTCCTGCCTGAACAATGGTCAATTTGGCCGGGTCGATGTATTTTTTCATCGCGCTGTTGATTTGTTCCGGCGTAAGGGATTCCACTTTCTTTTCAAAGTTGGCATCCCAATCCATTGTGCGATTGAGGTACAGATAGCTATTTAGCGTATTTGCCAAAGAAGGGTCTTGGGCACGGGTAACCATGCGCGATTGCAGGAAGCCTGATTTGGCAGCTTTCAATTCGTCGGCTGTAAAGCCTTCTTTCTGAACTTTTTCCAACTCTTCGCGTAATGCTTTTACCAAACGTTCGGCATTGTCGGGGTTGTACATGGCATAAGCCATAAACGAGCCCGTTTTATCAAATGGATTGGCCGAAAATCCTGAACCTACGCCGTAACTGATACCTTCCTTCTGACGGATGCGCACGGCCAAACGTGAGTTAAGAAACCCACCACCGAGCATATAATTGCCCAGCATCAACGCGGCATAATCCGGGTCATCATCCCGCAGCGGAAGGTTGATGCCTGCTACGAGCATGGCGTTTGCTTTGTCTGGAGTTTGCAATGACTGACTGCCCGGCGAAATGGATTTGTACTCGCTCACCAATCGGCTGAAAGGCTTGTTGGCTTTCCAAAGGCCAAATTCGTCAGACACGATTTTACGGACTTGAGTTTCATCAAAATCTCCAACGGCTGCAAAAGTAGCATTTTGTCCTCCGTAAAACTCTTTATAGAATTTCTTCGCGTCGTCAATTTTCGCGGCTTTGATGGCGGTAGCAGCTTCATCAAAAGTCATGTTGTAACGAATGTCCTCTTTGGGGTAAGGATTCATAGTACGCTGGAATATATTGAACGCAATGGCCTGTGGTTCAGAGCGCTGAGATTCAATATCGGCCAGTTGTTCCTGACGCAGTTTCTCAAACTCATTCGCGTCAAAGGCAGGATTTTTAAGCACATCGCCCACAAGTCGCAATACCGCTGGCAGGTTTTCTTTAGTTGTTTTAATCGATACATTGACCTGATTAAGACCACCCGACACGTTCATCTGAGCTTTGAGTTTGTCCAACTCATCTTTGATTTGCTGGCGAGAGCGCGTGGTGGTACCTTTATCCAATATTGAAGCTGCAAAATCGGAGGCAGTTGCTTGGTTGAGCAACGATTTTTGATCACCAAAACGGAACGTGAGCCGAGCGTTTACTTCGTTGCCTCGTGTGGTTTTTGGTAAAAGCGCCATCTCAATCGAATTCGGTTGCTCAATCCGCTTGGTGCGTCCGTCAATATTGGCCGGTGAAGGGTCAAAAGCTTCGCCTTGGGCTACCGCCGCGCGGCCTTTGTAATCTTTTACGATGGCAGCTACGTCCGGAGCATCCGGAACTTCGGTACGTTCGGGTTTTTCGTCAGGAATGAACATTCCGACGGTGCGGTTGGAAGGTTTAAAGTAATAGCGTGCTACGCGTTGAACATCTTCGGGTACTACTTTTTCGAGACGGTCGCGGTAGATAAAACCCAAGCGCCAATCGCCGGTAGCTATGAATTCGCTCATGGCCAATCCCAAACGGTCAGAACTTTTAAAGGCCAATTCAAAATCTTTCAGCAATTTGGTCTTGGCACGTTCCACTTCGTCTTTGGTTGGAACCACAATTGCTACTGAATCCAGTGTGTTCAACAACGTTTTCTTGGCATCATCAATGGATTTTTCTTTCAAAAGCTCTGTTCCGAAATAGACAAAACCCGGTTCTTTCAGCGAAAATGAATAGCCGTATTGGTAAGAGACTTTTTTGGTTTCCACCAGTTTTTTGTACAAACGTCCCGAAGGCTCATTGGTCAACAATTCAACCACCACGTCCAGGGCCGGGTAATCAGCGTGCGAACCGGGCATGATGTGGTACCCTGCCGCCAATGCCTGCGTATCACCTACGCGACGCAACACGACCGTACGCTCGCCATCCTGAACGGGCTCAATGGTGGGCACGTCCATCAACGAACGGGTTGGGCGTCGAATGGAGCCAAAATACTCTTCAATCAGTTTGAGAGTGGCTGCTTCGTCAATTTTACCGGCTACCAGTAAAACCGCATTATCGGGTTGATAATATTTTTTGTAAAACGCCTGTAGATTTTCGATTGGAACGCGCTCAATGTCAGAGCGATTGCCGATGGTAGATTTGCCATAGTTATGCCACAAATAAGCCGCTGATAAAACGCGCTCATTTAAAACCGATTGAGGTGAATTTTCTCCGATTTCAAATTCATTGCGAACCACCGAAAACTCGGAAGCCAAATCTTCTTTTTTGATAAAAGAATTAATCATTCGGTCCGACTCAAGGTCAAGCGCCCATTTGAGGTTTTCTTCGGAGGCGGTAAATGTCTCATAATAGTTGGTGCGGTCGAGCCAAGTGGTTCCGTTGGGACGGGCACCGTGAGAAGTTAGTTCCTGAGGGATGTTGGTGTGTTTGGTCGAACCTTTAAAGACCATGTGCTCCAGTAAGTGAGCCATTCCCGCTTCGCCTTTGCCCTCGTGCCGCGAACCCACTAAGTAGGTGATATTGACGGTAATAGTGGGTTTGGAAGCATCCGGAAAAAGGAGAACCTTTAAACCGTTTTTGAGCTGATATTCCGTGATACCTTCTACGGAAGCGCCTTTGGTCACCCCTGCGGGAAGCGACTGGGCCGACAAATCGTTGTTTAGCAAACAGCCCAGAAGCAGAGCTGCCCAACAACATTTTCTTAAAGTAAAATTGGCTGTGAACATAAAAAATAGGTTTGTGAAAGGATTGGATTTGATGAAAAGGTAATCATACCTGTACAAACGAAATAAATTCATTCTATATTTTCACAGAAATGAGAAGAAAGATTTCTTTCGTCAAGTAAAAAACTGCTTTGACGTAAAATAGTTGCTAAAACGTACGCCAATTTTTTAACTTTCAGCATGGAAACTTTTTTCAGGTATCGCCTCGACCATGTACTTTTTTGGGTAGCCACCATTTCATTTCATGCGTACAACAAAAGTTACATTATTAACAAAATGTAAAAACTTAGCCCTATAACAAAACAGATTAGCATTCGTTTTAATGTTTAAAATCTTGTTATAAACATTTGGAAATATCAAATGACATATCCGTATTAAGAGACTTGGTAATCAGGCTTTTAAGCCGTATCGAAGATTTGGAGCGAGAAAACCTTTCGCTTAAATCAGAGAATATGGAGTTAAAAGCACGTTTGAACCAAAATAGTAATAATAGCCATCAACCTCCTTCAATATCTAAGGTTTCGTGGTGGCTGAAAGCCAAGCCATGAAACCTTAGATATTGAAGGCAGTACGGTTTTCTTGGGGGATTGTGTCGAACTTATGAAATCATATCCTAATAATCATTTTGATTTGGCTGTTTGCGACCCTCCGTATGGCTTAGATGTTGCAAATATGAGAATGGGTGTAGGTGAAGGTAAACGTTGTTCAAAAGAAAAAAACAGAAATTGGAAAGCAAAGGATTGGGATAAAGAACCTCCAAATGAAATGTATTTTAATGAGCTGTTTAGAGTTTCAAAAAATCAAATAATTTTTGGTGCAAATAACTTCACATTACCTAATTCTAAATATTTTGCAATTTGGGATAAAGGCGAAGGTTTATATGGTAGAAGTTTTGCCGAATGTGAATATGCTTGGGTTCGTGAAGGCGGAACACGAATATTTAAAATTAGTCCAGTACAAAAAGATAGGTTTCATCCAACGCAAAAACCAATTGAACTTTACGATAAAGTGTTTAATCTTTACGCTAAACAAGGAATGAAAATACTTGATACACATTTAGGCTCTGGCAGTAGTCGAATTTCAGCGGATAAAGCAAAGTTGGATTTTGTCGGAATGGAAATTGACAAAGAATATTTTGATTTGTCTGAAAAAAGGTATCAGGAATATAAAAGCCAATTACGATTATGGTAGCGGTTTTTCGTATTGCCTATAACGGTTTCGGGTATTGCCGAAGGTGGGGCATTAAACCACCAAAGTTAAATTGAAAAACAAAAGTTAAATATGAGTACAGAAGATAAATTGGAAAACGTCAGCCCCACTTTTGGCAATACCTTGTTGAACAAAACCTTCGGTAGCTATATTTCTTCAAAAGGCTTAATTTTAAGGCCAATTTAAACTTTATCATGACAAAAAAAGAATTCTGATGAGCTGCATGAGAACAAGCTTATCAATCGTGCGGGCCGAGAAGTGCCCGGCTTTCAGGAATTAATCCACCGTTTTGAGCGCAGTA
>NZ_JAIXST010000024.1 GCF_027484545.1 Runella sp.
TAGAGAATGAACTTAATAACAGGCCAAGAAAAAGACATGATTTTCAAACACCAAATCAAATTTTTAATCAATTAACTAACCATCAAGAAGTTGCATTTGTAACTTGAATCCTGCTTTTGTTTCAATCGCCTTTTCCTGAACAGTGGGCTTAGGTGTTTCTACGGTAGTTTCAGTAGTGGTTTTTAGATAACCTCCGGTGGCATCAAAATAAACATAGTACAATTTTCCTTCTACTTTGACGACTGCCAAATAGCCGGTTACTTTGTCGTTTTCGTAGAAAACCAACCCTTTCATGTAGTCCCAGCTTTTGTAGGTCTTGTCTAAATATTCCTTCGATTTGCCGGGGATGTCATTTTTGCCCAATTCTTTTTGGGTCACTTTGTTAGGTGCATCGGCCTTTATACCTGAAGAACTTGACTTTAAAATAGCACCGGTTTCATCAAAAGTATATTCATAAATGACCATTTCTTTGCTGACAACAACATGGTAAGTCTTTTTGCCATTTTCCACCATGACCACGCCTTTAATAAATTTGTATTCTCCGTGTTTTTCCGTTAGCACCTTCTTAATGGCTTCGGGCAGGTCTTTTGGCTCAATGGCGTAGGTATTGGATTCTGGTTTGGTACTTGGAGTGCCGTCTTTCGCAATCAGCAACGTCAAACTGCCCGTAGTATCAAACAGCATCACTACTTCTTTTCCTTCTTTTGTTTTAATCAAGACTTTGTACCCAATGACCTTTTTTTGGTCGTTGATTTGTTCATCAATACTGACGATTTTGGCATCTGGGTAGTTGGTCGTAATGAATTTTTGGGCACTTTCGGGAAGGACTGTTCCCACGCGAGCCACGTTGTAAGTCTCGGTAATTTGTCCCGTATTATTGACAACCGCCGACATTTTCTGAATTTTTATCACGAATTCAGAAACCCATATTTTGTTTGCTTCAAGCTCCGTAAATTTCAAATCAGTAGCTTCCGGATAGGCTTTTCTGACAGCACTGCTGACAGTTTGAGGAACAGTTTCGGTAGAAACCTCCTTTACATTACAGGACGAAATCAGGCAAACAAGCGAAAAGAAGACGGCGGCAATCTTTTTCATGATAGGGAGAGTTTAAGAAATATGTTTTTTAAGGGTATTCTCAATCATATCATTGCTGACATAAATGGGCTTGTCAGTAATAGTCACTTTAAGATTATTTGATTCAACAACATAGTTTCCTTTTACTTTACTGATTCCCGCAGGTAACGAAAATGAACCCGCTGTATTGTCGCCCTTCATAGAGCCTTTTCCACTTTCAATTGCTTTACGGGCTTTGGCAAGAATCTGCTCCGCGTCGCCCTCAAAAGGAATGTCAAAATTATGTGCCATAGCTGAAAATGTGTTTTGTTAACGGTTGTGTGTGAAATAGTTAGGCAAATTACAGAAAATTTTTAAATTCAAAATTTTACTAATAATTCGGCCTGTTCACGGATCAATTTATCAATAAGCCCATCTTTAATTTCACCGTCTAAAAAGTTTTTTTTCATGAAGGGAATTTTGACTCGTTGAGCCAATACATTCATACCCAAATAATTGAAAACATCATTGAGATGACTTAAAGCAAGTGCTCCTCCCTGTACTCCGTCCGAAATGCCTACCAAGGCCGCTTTCTTGTGAAGCAACTCACTGGGGTAGCTAAGACCGTCAATAAATACTTTCAAAGCGCCGGGGTAAGAATTGTTGTATTCCGGAACGATAAAAACGTACTTATCAGATTCCTGCATCATCTGGCGATAGGTGTTAAAACTTTCGTTTTTTCCGTTATTTTCGTACAAAGCCGAACGAATAAAATCGTCGGGCAAATCGGCAATGTCCAACAGTTGACTTTCGGCGTTGAGGTCAGACAGTAATTTTTGATAAAAAAGGGCCACCTGTTTGGATTTGGAGCGGCGTCGGTTGGTTCCGACCACAATTGTAATCATTCTCTCTATTGGGCTAAGTTCTATCAAATAACCAAAAAGGTACTGTAAATTGTTCTTAAAATTTACATCAATAAAAGTTATCAGTCAAAACTAAGCGATGACCGGTTCGTTTTTTGTCCAAATCTCTACCAGATTAGGCACTCTTGTTTTATAAATTGATAACTAACCCCAAACAGGAAACAGCAAACTTTTTTTAATATCATTCCAACTTTTTTTGAAGCAGATGCGTCTTTAAAGCAGATCGGATTGCATGAAAGATGAACGTACGTTAGTTGAAGGGTGTCGAAATAAAGACCGCATATCCCAACGAACGCTCTATGAGCGATTCGCCGGGCGGATGTTTGCTGTCTGTCAACGCTATACCCGTAATCGTTTTGACGCCGAAGACGTTCTTCAGGATGCATTTGTGAAGGTTTTTTCCCAAATCCATACGTTTCGATATGACTGCCCTTTGGAAGCGTGGATAAAGCGGATTATGATTAATACGGCTATTTCTCATTTGCGCAAAGAAAAAGCGTACCTGGACCAAGCCGATGTGGAAGATTATGCTGATGTGGTATCTGAGGCGGAAACGACGGTGTCGGGTATTGAATATCAGCAGCTTTTGGCAATGGTACGAGAGCTGCCGCCGGGTTGTCAATCGGTCTTTAATTTGTATGCCATTGAAGGATATCAACACAACGAGATTGCGGAATTATTGGGTATTTCAGAAGGAACTTCCAAATCACAATACGCCCGGGCCAAGCAACTTTTACAAGCGAAAATTTTAGAAACAAATAATACGAATTCTTCCTAACCTATTTTTTACCTAAACTATCCTTTAACCAATTCATCGACCGACAGTTACTAAATAAATGTGCGAAAGCACTTCAACTTGATTCTATAGAAATGACTTCCTCGGAAGAACATAATTTTGAAAATAATTGGCGAGAAGCCTTCGACAATGCTGATGAAACGCCTCTGCTTTCGGTTTGGGAACGCGTTGAAGCTCGTTTGGACGAAGAGGACGACCGTGTGGCCATTATCCCCTTTTGGCAGCAATGGCAAACGCTGAAATGGGTAGCTGCCGCTGGGGTAACAATTTTATTGGTTTCTTTGGGCGGATGGTGGTTGTCCAATCAAAATGGGGTAAAAACACATTTAGCGACTAAAGTGAGTAACGAGAAGTTGTCGCCAAAAACAAACATTGCAGAAAAGATTTCCACCCCAAAAACAGGGATTGATGTAGCGACGCTTAAAAGACAGCCTCTTCCTAATCAAAGTCAAAACGAGACCATTGCTGCCGTTAAATTTCCCCCAAGTGCTGATGTAAATGCAACACATTCGATTTCTGTAAAAAGTAAATCTGAAAGCAAAAGCCGTTTATTGAAAGCGAATAAACTGAATACCGAAATGCCTACACTTTTCAAGGAAAAAGTATTGGCTGTGAATAAGCAAAAAAATAAAATTGAGCTGTCTACCACTCATCTTTCGAAGGTAGCAGTTGAAGAAACTGCCATTTTATCACTTTCAAACAGTCAGTTCCCTGCTGTTTCTGATCCCGTTACTTTGTCCACACCTGTTTTAGCACTTAGCTCGCTCGATAGTAAAGAGATACGCGAACTCATTGGCTTGTCACAACGTCAGCCTTGGGTGGCTTATCAACCTGTTCAGAGCGAGCAAAAAGTGCAAAAAACGGCGCCTAAAGAATACTGGGCTTCGGTGGGAGTGATGCCCGCAAGTTACAATGCAGGTGTAGTGATTGGTGGAAGTAAAAGTGGGTTGGCGTATGCCACATCCAATCAAAGTTTCTCAACCAATACTGCTCAGGCATCAAGTACCAATCGTCCGTCATTTTCCTATGCATTGCAGTGGCAGGGAGGAGTCCAATTAGCCCAACGTTGGTCACTGGAAACGGGCCTTAATTATTTAAAGGGGAATTCGGTTTTTGAAGGCACAAATGGATTCAATATGCTAAGTAACAGCTATGTAAATAATTTGGAGGCCGCCGTTAATGTAAGCGATAATTCTAAACAGAGGTATGATTTTGCAGCTATTGGTTACGATAAGTCGCAAGTTCAATCGTTGGCTACTTCCCAAAATATCAACAATTCATACCAATTTTTACAAGTTCCCGTGCAGGCAGGTTATGCGGTCGTAAAGCCCAAACGCAAGGTTTCTTTATGGTTATTGGCCGGCTTTATCAATAATATTTTCTTACGGAATAGCTTCCAAAGCGGCCAGGAAAGTACGGTGACGGTAAGCGGTGCAGGCAATCCTTATCGGGCATTATCATTTTCAGCCAGTACAGGGATGCGCGTTCAATACAAAATGAACAAACGTTGGACGACCTTACTTTCAGGTAATTTCCAACGGGCATTAGGTTCTAACACACGTTCGGGAACAGCTTTTGAAGCACGTCCTCAGTTGTTGGGAGTAGGAGCCGGATTGCGTTATGGATTTTAAGAATTTAACGTTTCATATCATTTCCTACCAATACCTCAGGCGCAACCATAGCTCGTGACCCTTCCGAAGCATTTTCAAGATTGAGTACACCTCTTGGGCAAACAGCCGAACAAATTCCGCAGCCTACACATGACGAACGAACAATATCCTGTCCTTTCTGTGCATAAGCGCGAACGTCGATGCCCATTTCGCAATAGGTAGAACAGTTGCCGCACGAAATGCACTGACCCCCATTGGTAGTAATCCGAAAACGTGATTTTTTACGTTGCCATAGCCCTAAATAAGCTGCCAACGGACAGCCAAACCGGCACCAAACTCGATTCCCCATGAGTGGATAAAATCCGGTTCCGACAACACCCGCAAAAATGCTTCCTATCCAAAACCCATACGCTGAGCGCACGCTGTAACGGTCTATAAACAGCACTTTTGACGAACCCGTAAAGTAGGTGTAGAGCACCATGGCCGTCATCACTACTGCAAATGCCAATACACCATGCACAATGTATCGTTCGATTTTCCACGAGGCGAGAGATTTATTGGAGAGCTGCCGATAGGGGTCACCCAACGTTTCGGCCAGGCCTCCGCAACCGCATACCCAAGAGCAATACCAACGTTTGCCAAAAAAATACGTCATCACGGGTACGGCTACCAAGAACAACAAGATACCCCAGACCAGCATGAAGATTCCCAAACCTCCGCTCTGAATCAGGCTGTTGAGATTATAATCGAAGAAAAAGTCGTAGTCAAGCGGCCACATATTTTTGAAATCGTAGTAAGGTTTGTTCAAACTCACCAGTATTTCAGGAATAATAAAAGCAACCGCCGTTTGAAAAAACATAACTGAAAGGGTGCGAACCTGTTGGTAATGGCTGTGGCGGTATTTGATAAGCATCCGAACTCCCATCACTGCTACGCAGACAGTATAAAGCGTTCCGTACAAAAACCACCGACTTGCTTCCCCACCATTCAACGCTTTACTCAGTGGGTCAACGAGTATCGTCCAATTCACCAAATACTGTGGAAAGTAATAAAGAACAATATAGAAGACAATCAGAAACGTACCCACTATCCAACCAAGCCAACCGCGGTTGGTAGCGGATTTCTGAAAAATATAATTATTTTTTATACCAGGAAGTTGTTGTAAGTCAGGAAGTACGTATAATAAAGCACCTATAATGGCTAATCCCAATGTTAAGAAAAACCAAAGTAAAGGCTGTTGTTTCAATGGACCTGAGGCGGCGGCTTTGCTTATCGAAAAACTGTATTCATCATAGATTACTTTATCCCATTGCTGCGCTGCTTTGTACTCTGCATTGAGTCCATTAAGAATCGTATCAAACTCGTAGGAAAAAGCCCAACCGTTTTGAAAGGTTTTATTAAGCATGGGCTGCAAGCGCACTCCTAAGGTAGATTGATGTTCAGATTTTATGGTTTTTTCTACAATCGCTGAAGTGAGCGTAAAATCGTTCATTGCCAGCGTGTAAAGCCACAGACCAAAACCTGTCAAAAAGATTCCAAGACCTACGCGAGTGAGGATTTTCATATTTGAAAGAAGATTTACTTACAGCTAATATACGGTTAAAACTGATAAAAAGCTGTTTGCATAAAAAAAGCGCGAGACAAAACTGCCTCGCGCTCTACCATTATCGTTAAAAAGCCTTTTACAAAATGGCTTCAGCCAACACTAATACTTTGTTATTCAGCACTTCTACTACACCACCATCCACAATGAAGGTTTCTTTGCCATTGCCTTCTACGATGATGTTGCCTTTGCCGAGTGTACTTACAAGTGCAGCATGGTTATTTAAAACCTGAAATTGCCCTTCTGTACCGGGGAAAGTCACCGCAGTGGCTTCGCCGGAAAAGATTTTTTTATCGGGAGTGATGATTTCTAATGTCATAGTTTTAAAAGAGTTTACGGTTTGCGGTTGACTATTTACGGTTAGAACAGTGAAAACTTTCGTGCCAACTGTAAACAGTGAACTGTAAACTATTTTATTTTCCCGCCGCTTCTTTCAACAAGCGTTCTCCTTTTTCGATGGCATCTTCAATGGTACCTACCAAGTTGAAAGCCGCTTCCGGAAGGTGGTCATAATCACCGTCCATTATTTGGTTAAAGCCTTTGATGGTATCGTTGATGTCAACCAATACACCTTTCAAACCGGTAAATTGCTCAGCAACGAAGAAAGGTTGAGATAAGAAACGTTGCACACGACGAGCGCGGTTTACCGTTAATTTATCTTCTTCCGACAATTCTTCCATACCCAGGATGGCGATGATGTCCTGCAATTCTTTGTAACGTTGCAGAATCAACTTCACGCGTTGAGCAGTATCATAGTGAGCTGCACCCAATGTTTCGGCACTCAAAACGCGACTGCTTGAATCCAACGGATCCACGGCAGGATAGATACCTAACTCAGCAATTTTACGACTTAATACCGTCGTAGCGTCCAAGTGGGCAAAAGTAGTTGCCGGAGCAGGGTCAGTCAAGTCATCAGCAGGTACGTAAACGGCCTGTACTGATGTGATTGAACCACGTTTGGTAGAAGTAATACGCTCCTGCATCGCACCCATTTCGGTAGCGAGTGTAGGTTGGTAACCTACCGCTGAAGGCATCCGACCCAAAAGGGCTGATACTTCTGAACCTGCCTGCGTAAAACGGAAAATGTTATCAATAAAGAAAAGAATATCACGACCTTGGCCTGTACCGTCACCATCACGGAAGTGTTCTGCCACTGTCAAACCTGACAAAGCCACACGAGCACGCGCTCCGGGAGGTTCGTTCATCTGACCAAACACAAGCGTTGCCTGCGATTTAGCCAATTCATCATAATCTACTTTGCTCAAATCCCAGCCACCAGCTTCCATGCTGTGTTGGAAAGCTTCGCCGTATTTGATTACCCCGGATTCAATCATTTCACGGAGAAGGTCATTACCCTCACGAGTACGTTCCCCTACACCTGCAAACACCGAAAGGCCTGCATACGCCTTGGCGATGTTGTTGATCAATTCCATAATCAATACCGTCTTACCCACACCGGCACCACCGAAGAGACCGATTTTTCCACCTTTTACGTAGGGGGCTAACAGGTCAATTACTTTGATACCTGTAAAAAGTACTTCAGTAGCGGTAGCCAAATCTTCAAACTTCGGTGCAAGGCGGTGAATTGACATTCCATTTTCTTTGCTTACGGGTTTCATTCCATCAATTGCCTCGCCTACTACGTTGAATAGACGACCTTTGAGAGCTTCACCGGTAGGCATAGTCATTGGACCACCTAAAGCTTTTACACTCATTCCGCGTTGGATACCTTCCGTACTATCCATCGCAATGGTGCGTACGCGATCTTCTCCAAGGTGTTGCTGACATTCTAATACTACCGTTTGTCCGTTGGGCTTTGTGATTTCCAAAGCGTCAAGGATGGATGGCAAGCGATTGCTCTCCCCCTCAAAACTAACGTCCACAACGGGGCCAATCACCTGCGTTACTTTGCCTATGCTTGTCGTGTTTGCCATTATTTTTAAAAAATGTTATTAGTTACATACGGTCCGCCGTTGCGGTTATCCGTCAATTGTTATCGTTATTCGCTAATTTTTAACTAATTCTATTGACGAATGCACAGATAACCATTAACTTAATGGTTCAGGCCGCAAAATTAGGAGTTTGTTTTATGAAAGCCAAGTTTCAGTTACCTCTATTTTGGATATTTTTTATAGAAATGGCTAATTTTGTAAAAAATAATTGTGCGAAAACGTGTTTTGGTAAATTTTGGAAGGCAGAAATCAACGCTTCAGGATGATTCGAAACGTTGTTCCTTTGCCAACTTCCGAAGATTTTACGTAAAGTTTACCTCCGTGATATTCTTCTACAATTCGTTTGGCAAGGGTTAAACCTAAGCCCCAACCCCGCTTTTTGGTACTGACCCCCGGTTTAAATACATTTTGCCAGCTTCCTCGTGGGATACCTTTTCCCGTATCGCTAATATCAATCGCCACTTCCTGTTTATTTAGGGAAAACATCCTGACCTTGATTTCCCCCACACCGGTCATGGCATCTACCGCATTTTTACAAATATTTTCGATAACCCACTCAAAAAGATTTCGGTTGAGGTACATAGAGCGTTGCGGATCAATCTCATTGAAAAACTCTAATTTTACTTTCGTTGAGATACGCCGTTTGAGGTAATCTAAAAAAGGACCGATTATCTCACTGATGTTCTCATCTTTCATCGTAGGAGCAGAGCCGATACTGGAAAAACGAGAGGTAATCATTTCCAATCGGCTAATGTCTTTTTCAATTTCGCCGGTATATTCTTCAGGATAACGCTCCGGATCGGTACGGAAAAAGGACACCCATCCCATCAGTGATGCAATCGGAGTTCCCAACTGATGCGCCGTTTCTTTGGCTAATCCTACCCAGACACGGTTTTGCTCGGCAGTACGGGATGCACTGAAAACCAAATAGGCCAAAAATGCCAAAACCAGCAAACTAAGCAGTTGAACATAAGGGTAATAGCGCATTTGGACCAAAAGGGGAGAGTCGCTGTAATAAATATACTGCTTTGTTCCCAGCAAATCAACCACAATAGGGGAGTGGTCTTCCTTCATGTCCTCAAATGCTTCCTGCAACAATTTTTGCCTTTCTTCTTTTGATAGTGTCGTTGGGAGATCCAGATTTATATCACCAATGGGTTTTAAATCTTCGCTCACCAAAATAGTAGGAATACGGCTTTGGCGAATGTTTTCCGTTACTATCTGAAATAGAGCAGTATAATCTTCGTTAAGGTCTGGATGGTTGGCTGAATATTCAATTAATTGGGCATAAACGGTCAACTGTCTTTGCTCACGGGCATCCAAACTCTCCACAATATTGTAGGTATAAAAAACCGAGGCAATGCCAATAAGTGCCAAGTTGATACCAATAAATAGTTGATAGAGATTTTTTTGGCTGTAAATATCTATGGTTGGAAACTTCATAATTGGGGTTACGAGCAAATAGTGAATCTGTAAAAATCAGCAGAAAAGTTCGGTTTAGCAATCCTGCTCTTCTGCTATTTAGATATATTATAAATTGATTGGAAAGTTGAAAAACTACGCATCTAAATTTTCTCAAGTGGTGTACATAGTAATCGAACGAAAAGTAAAAGTACAGTTTCCGGTTTTAACATATCAGGATTGATTTGGGGAAGTCATCAGGCAATCGTCAAAAATATGATAAAAATCAGTTTCTGTATCGAACAAAAATCATCTTTTCGATTCAGGAATGAACACACCTTGCACAAGGATAGCAGCTCATTAGTTTATACTCATTCTAAATTATTTGCTAATCGCATTTTAATTCTCTGGAATTGGTTTTTGAAATAACTTTGTGAACTTTTTGGCACGTGACATGGAATATTTACAGTTTAAAAGCGTCGGAATTTCTTACAAAACAGCCCCGCTTGAGGTACGAGAACAAATTGCACTAAATGAAGACGAGGCTAAAGCCTTAATGCTACAAGTGCAGGAATTTTTTGGTGGAACAGATGTACTGGTGGTTTCGACTTGTAACCGCACAGAGATTTACTATAATTCTGCTGAAGACTGTAATACAGATATTGCCAAACTCCTTCTTATCCAAAAAGGCCTGATTAATACCGAGAATTACCTGCCTTATTTTGTCAGCTATTCTAACCAACAGGAAGCAGCAAGACACCTTTTTGAAGTGGCTACTGGACTTCATTCTCAGGTAGTAGGCGATATGCAAATCCCCAATCAGGTAAAACATGCCTATCAATGGTCGGTAGATTTGGGAATGGCAGGGCCATTTTTGCACCGTTTATTGCACACGATTTTCTTTGCAAACAAACGTGTTGCGCAGGAAACTTCCTTCCGTGACGGTGCCGCTTCTACGTCGTATGTAGCTGTAGAGCTGATTGAGCAGGTAACGGCTCTCAAAGCAAATCCTTCCATATTGGTTTTAGGAGTGGGCGAGATCGGCACCGATGTATGTCGTAATTTGAAAGAAAAAGAATATACCAATATTACGGTGGTGAATCGTACTCGGGCCAAAGCCGAACAACTGGCAACGGAGTTGGGTTTTGCAGTGGCCGATTTTGAAAATGTTGAAGAAGAAATTCAGAAAGCAGACGTAGTTATTTCTTCTGTTCTCCGCGATGAGCCTTTTATTACGAAAGCGATTCTCCAAAAGAAATCATTGTATTCTTTCAAATACCTGATTGACCTGTCAGTACCGCGCAGTGTAGCCGCTGATGCCGAGCAGGTTCCCGGAGTGATCGTTTATAATATTGACAATATTCAAAGCCGTGCCAATGAAGCCCTTGGACGTCGTTTGGCTTCAGTTCCGCATGTGCAGGCCGTTATTAGTCAAGCTTTGGAAGAATTTGGCGATTGGTCGAAAGAAATGGTGGTATCTCCTACCATCCAAAAGCTCAAAAATGCGCTTGAGCACATTCGCCAGGAAGAGATGGCGCGCTTCATGAAAAACCTCAATGAGGATGAAATTGCTAAAATGGACAAAATCACGTCGAGCATGATGCAGAAAATCATCAAACTGCCCGTACTGCAATTGAAAGCTGCCTGTAAACGTGGTGAGGCCGAAACGTTGATTGATGTGTTGAACGATTTGTTCAATTTGGAGCAACAGCCTGAGCGCAAGTAACTTATTTCACTTTTCCGTACTTTTTCAGAATTTCCAGTACTTTTGGTATTGGCAGTTTTTCTATTGTGTGTCCTTGATAACCTTTCGTTGTTTCGGCTGCAAAAAGGGAATTGAGGATGGCTTCTTCCGTAGCTTCGATAACCGCTAAAAATAAGGGGGACGTATCATCATTCCGAAGCAGTTTCAGTTCTTCTAAAGCAGAATTCGATTCGTGTGCAACTCGATAGGCTGTAGAAAAGGCAATGACGTAATCACCGCTGCCATTCGCCATAATTCCACCCGTTTTACCAAGTCCAATCAAGGCTCGTTTTGCCAAACGTTTTAGGTTTCTTGCATCAAGCGGCGCATCGGTGGCGACTACCATCATGCAGGAGCCGTCTCCCGATTTATCAAGGGTTTCTTTGAAAGAGTATTTCCCTAATTCTATGCCTACAGGCGCTCCGGCTACTTCTAATACTCCTCCAAAATTGGTTTGTACCAATACGCCTACAGTATATCCGCCTAATTTAGCGGGAAGTTTACGCGAAGACGTACCGATTCCCCCCTTCCATCCAAAGCAAACGGTACCCGTACCCGCCCCCACATTTCCTTCCAGTACTCCGCCTGAAGTTGCTTTTTGCAGCGCCTCAATAACGTGACTCTGTTTGACATATCGCCCTCGGATATCGTTGAGATAACTATCATTGGTTTCACCCACTACAGGATTGACTGAGCGTACGTTTTCGTTTCCTTTTTGATTTAATGTCCAATCCACTAAAGCAGCTGTTGCGGTCGGAACGTTAAGCGTATTGGTTAGAACAATAGGGGTTTCCAAATTCCCTAATTCTGAAACTTGGCTGTAGCCGGCCAATTTGCCAAAACCATTGCCAAGTTCAATCGCAGCCGGGACTTTTTGTTGAAATACATTGCCATCATGCGGCAAAATTGCCGTTACTCCTGTTCGTACACTATCACCCGCATTGAGCGTAGTTTGCCCTACTTTTACTCCTGCTACATCGGTAATGGTATTCAATTTTCCCGTTGGCAATACACCAATTTTTATATTGAAATCTCGCAGACGCATGGTTTGAGCAAAGCTGATTTGATGAATAAGAATGAATAGTATAAGTAGGTGACAGAGACGCATGATTTTCCGATATTTGTGATGTAGCAAAAGGTCCTATTCCATTAGTGTTCGGTTAAGCAAATTAATATCCTTCTAAGATACTAAAATAGAAAGAGTTATGGGTGTTTCAGCCTTAAACGATTTGAATTAATTTTATCAAAAATGACTTTTGTCTTTTTAAGATTTGACAAATCAAAAAGATCAATAAAGGTCAATATGTTTTTTCTCAACTGATGAGTTTGGTAGGTTCTAATGAATTTAATCGTCATGTCAAGCGCTGTAAAGGTAACTATCGAATACGCAGTTTTAGTTGTTGGCATCAGTTTTTATGTATGAGTTTTGGTCAATTAGCCAAAAAAGATAGTCTTCGGGATAGAGTTTTATGTTTTGAAAGCCATAAGAATAAACTGTATCACTTGGGTATTACGCATGGCGTTAGCCGTTCTAACCTTGCAGAAGCCAATGAAAAACGTGATTATCGTATTTACCAAGACTTCGCTCAACACCTGATTTCCGAATCCAGGCTTCTTTATAAAGAAACAGATGACACTGAATTAGGATTGGTCAATAATATTTATGCCATAGCTGCCTCAACGATAGACCTTTGCCTGTCAGTTTTTTGGTGGACACCTTTTCGCAAAGCCAAAGCGGCCATTAAGTTACATACACAGATAAACATTAAATGTGGCATACCTACATTTATTCATATTTCAGATGGTAAGTATCAAGAAGTGAACTCACTAGATATTTCGTGCCGCCGATGCGGTTGAAATTGAAACAAATGCGTTTTAAATCATAGATAAAAGATATTTAGATTTTGGACGATTGTATCAAATTCATAAAAAAGGTGTGTTCTTCGTGATTCGAGCCAAGTCAAATACAAGCTACTATCGCTTATATTCTCACTTAACAGATAAATCAAGTGGCGCAAAATCGGGTACTGGATTAGTGAGTTATGTTAAGTATCTTTGTTGAATGGACATAGATTTTGAAAAATATAAAGGCTTACACTACTGTGACAATGCAAATTGTAAGTTTTACGAAAAAATAGGCA
>NZ_JAIXST010000139.1 GCF_027484545.1 Runella sp.
AGACTTTTTTGCCGATATTGGCAGCTATAGAGATAAATTAAAATCTTTGATAAATACAAACTTTCAAATCATCAAAACTCCAAAATTGGTTTTGCAAACCTCTGTGAGTTAAGTATAATCACAATCAAAACATTATCCGCCAAGACGAATACGTAAGTCCTTCAGGTCAATTCTTTATGCGAACCGAATTTGAAGGCGAAGGGGAGCCCGGGAAAATTATGGATGACTTACACCAAACCCTGCCAACAGGCTTGAACCTTCGACTCAATCCTAAAAAAAGAAAGATGTGGTTGTCTTTGTTACCAAAGAACACGACTGCTTGGGTGAATTGTTGATTCGGTATGCCTTCGATGAATTAGATGCTACGATTCAGGCCGTTATAAGCAATTACAACACACTCCAACCCTTGGTCAGCAAATTTGGTATTCCCTTTCATTTTATTTCGCACGAACACAAAACCCGCGAGGAGCACGAAGAAGCTATTTTACGGACACTTGAGATATACAAGCCCGAATACTTGGTTTTGGCCAAATACATGCGGGTTTTAACTTCGGATTTTGTCAAACATTACGCCAATCGCATTGTCAATATTCATCACTCTTTTTTACCCGCCTTTATCGGGGCCAATCCTTATCGTCAAGCCTACGAACGGGGCGTAAAAATTATTGGAGCCACGGCCCATTTTGTCAACGACAATCTGGATGAAGGTCCTATTATTGCTCAAGATGTTAAGGAAGTAGATCACCGTTTTACAGCAACCGACATGGCTAACCTTGGAAAAGACACTGAAAAATCAGTATTGTCAAAAGCCCTCAAATTAGTATTTAATGACCGTGTATTTATCCACGGAAACCGAACGATTATTTTGTAGAAAAGCAATAAAATAGTATTTTTTCTGCGTTTTTACACACATTTAGGTATCTTGCACCCTGTTTTTTTAACCCAATCACTTAACCTCCTGCCTGCAATATGCAAAAACTACAGACCCTCGACTATTTAGTCTTTCTCTTTTACTTTATCATAGTCGCCGGCTATGGGTACTGGATTTATCAACGAAAAAAATCCAAAGAAGCCAGTACTACCGACTTCTTTCTGGCTGAAGGTTCCCTTACATGGTGGGCCATTGGCGCTTCATTGATTGCTTCCAATATTTCTGCTGAACAATTTATCGGAATGTCGGGAGATGGTTTCAAAGTCGGATTGGCTATTGCAACCTATGAATGGATGGCAGCCGCTACGCTTCTTGTAGTGGGAATTTTCTTTATGCCCATTTATCTCAAAAACCACATCTTTACGATGCCTCAGTTTTTGAATAAGCGTTATAATGAAACTGTCAGCTTAACAATGGCCATTTTTTGGTTGCTACTATACGTATTAGTGAACCTTACTTCTATTCTGTTTTTAGGGGCTTTGGCTGTTTCAACTATTTCAGGAATTAGCTTTACTACTTGTATGATTGGGTTATCCGTATTTGCTATTCTGATTACAGTAGGTGGGATGAAAGTAATTGGTTATACGGATGTGATTCAAGTTTTCTTCTTGATTTTGGGTGGTTTAGCCACTACGTATCTGGCCCTTGATTTGGTGTCCGAAGAGTTTGGAGTGGAGGGGGTCTCAGGTGCTCTTAATACTATTTTTACAAACTCACAGGATCACTTCCATATGATCTTCAAACCAAGTCAACTATCGTATCCTGATGGAGACGGTGGTACAAAAGATGCCTATATGTATTTGCCAGGATTGACGGTTTTGATTGGCGGAATGTGGATTGTAAATCTTAATTATTGGGGGTGTAACCAATACATTACCCAACGCGCCCTTGGCGCCGACCTCAAAACCGCCCGCCAAGGGATTTTATTTGCGGCATTTTTGAAACTCCTAATGCCCGTCATTGTCGTATTGCCTGGTATAGCAGCCTACACACTTTATCAAAAAGGGCTCTTTCAAGCCGAAATGCTCAATGACAACGTACTTAAACCCGACCGCGCTTATCCAGTTCTTCTTAATTTATTACCGGTAGGGTTGAAAGGATTATCATTTGCTGCTCTTACGGCTGCTATAGTAGCTTCATTGGCTGGTAAGGCCAACAGTATTTCTACAATTTTCACCCTTGATATTTATAAGAAATACATTGCGAAGGATGCCGACGAGAAGAAAATGGTCTGGATTGGCCGCGTTACGATTGTTGTAGCCATGATTTTGGCGATTATTATTTCTCCTTATATGGGAATAGACAAAGGCGGCTTTCAGTTTATCCAAGAAATGACTGGATTGGTTTCGCCAGGTCTTTTTGCTGCATTCTTATTAGGATTTTTTTGGAAAAAAACCAACTCAGCAGGTGCTCTATTTGCCATTGTAGGTGGCTTTTTACTTGCTTTCTCCATGCACAACAATTGGCTTCCGGGAGCTGATTGGTCCACTGTTCCTTTCTTAGATCGGATGGGTATCGTTTTCTTAATTTGTGTAGCCGTTATGGTTGTTCTGGGTCTTTGGAAACCAAGCGACAAAGGACTTGAAATTGATGCTTCTATGTTCCGTATCAAAGGTTCTTTTGCGGCAGGGGCCCTAGTAGTGGTAGCAGTTATCATAACGCTTTATACTGTATTCTGGTAAAAATCAATTTGTTACAAACTATTTCTTAACCCTACCAAACTGTTGGTAGGGTTATTTTTTTGCCGCTGCGTTAAACCTTATTCCAACAATCCTACTCTAACCTTCAAACACCATATTATAAATCACATGGACTCTACCCAACACCAACGTACTATCCAACATCTTTTTTGGCGAGCGGGGTTTGGTGCTTCGCCAGTCGAGGTACAGGAGGCTTTATCTAAGTCACGTCGGCAGCTCGTCAAAAATTTGTTCCATGACAGTCGCCAATTCGATTCGTTTGACCTTGTAAAAACAGTGCCTTACATGTCTCTTAAAAAAGTCATTAAATCAGCAGCGACAGATCGGGAAGAAATGAAGGAACAGCTGAAGGACTTTGCTCAGGAACGCCGCGAAACAATTGGAAACCTAAACGATGCCTGGGTGGCGCGTATGGGGCAAGGACAAGGTGTTCTGAGAGAAAAGATGACGCTTTTTTGGCACAATCATTTTGCGTGTCGAAGTAAATTGGCGACTTTCATTCAACAACAAAACAATACGTTACGGACACACGCACTTGCAAAATTCGGGGATTTACTCATGGCTATTTCTAAAGATGCGGCTATGTTACAATTCCTTAATAATCAACAGAATCGCAAAAAAAGCCCTAATGAAAATTTTGCTCGTGAGGTCATGGAATTATTCACGCTGGGCAGAGGGAATTATACCGAGACAGACATCAAAGAAGCAGCTCGGGCTTTTACGGGTTGGGGGTTCAATTTACAGGGGGAGTTTGTATTTCACCAACTGTTTCATGATGATGGAACAAAAACACTATTTGAAAAATCGGGAAATTTTCAAGGCGAAG
Source organism: Runella sp. (assembly GCF_027484545.1). Taxonomy (GTDB): domain Bacteria; phylum Bacteroidota; class Bacteroidia; order Cytophagales; family Spirosomataceae; genus Runella. Next base: position 3,458 of record NZ_JAIXST010000139.1, read on the forward strand.
ATGTCATTGACATACTGTTATCCAATCCACAAACGGCTCGTTTTATCTCCACAAAACTCTATCGTAATTTTGTTAATGAGCGCATTAATGAAGAACACGTAGCCAACATGGCCAAACGTTTTTTTCGCAGTGATTATGATATTGCCGATTTGATGGAATATGTTTTCACTTCCGATTGGTTTTACGACTCAGTCAACATAGGTGCTCAAATTAAATCGCCCGTAGAGTTACTGGCAGGTATGCAGCGAACGTTACACATGGACTTTACAGACAAAACTCCCGTACTGTATACTCAAAAAGCACTCGGGCAAATGCTGTTCAATCCCCCCAACGTAGCCGGGTGGCCGGGAGGAAAATCGTGGATTGACAGTTCAAGTTTATTGACAAGAATGCAACTGCCGAAAGTATTATTTCGCAACGAAACACTCAATGTAAGCGTAAAAGACAGTGGAGATGCTAACGAAGAAACTGTCAAGCGGAAGAACAAATTTGAAGTAACAATGAATTGGGACCATTTTGCTCAAGCCTTTGACAAAGTACCCGAGGAAAACTTGGGAAAAATAGTGGCATCTTATTTGTTACAAGTACCTATAAACAGCTTATTACTAAAAACAATTGAAAATCAGGTAACTTTTAATGACCGAACGGAGCGAATAAAACAGCTCACCGTTGCCCTGATGGGTTTACCTGAATATCAAGTGTGTTAAATTACCCAAAACCCAACCAAATGTAACACCATGAAACGCCGTGAATTTTTAAGAAACTCTGCTTTTACCACTGCCGGTTCATTACTGATTCCGCAGTTTTTGAAAGCCTACGAACGCCAACATTTGGGGCAACAATCCCTAAATGAAAAATCGGTCGTCATTATCCAACTTTCCGGCGGCAACGACGGCCTTAATACTGTAGTTCCTTTTCGCAACGATATTTACTACCGCGAACGGCCGTCTATCGCTATCAAACAGGAGAATGTTTTACGCCTCAATGATGAAATTGGGTTCAATCCGGCGCTCGAAAAAATTAAAGAATTATACGATAACGGTTTAGTTTCGGTGATTAACAACGTTGGTTATCCCAATCCCGACCGTTCGCATTTTCGTTCTATGGATATTTGGCAAACTGGGAGCGGCTCTGACCAATATTTATCTACCGGCTGGATTGGTCGTTATTTGGATGCTCAATGCAAAGGCCAAAGTTGCTTACCACATCAAGCCTTGGAAATTGACGATACGCTGAGTTTGGCTTTGAAAGGGCAACAGGTCAATGGCTTATCACTTCAAAACCCCGAAAAACTGTACGGTCAAACCAAAAGCGCTGTTGTAAAAAATATAGGGTCTATTCCTACGGCTGATGACCACGATAATGTCGCCTATTTGTATAAAACATTGGCAGGAACAGTTTCCTCTGCCGAGTATGTGTACAGCAAAGCCAAGGTCAGTAAGTCACGGGTGATGTATCCGACTACCGAATTAGGAAAAAGCCTGAAAACCATTGCTGAACTCATTACATCGGGAGTAAGTACCAGTGTTTATTACGTTTCGCTGTCGGGTTTTGATACACACATTCGTCAAAACGACCAGCAAGATAGACTCCTGCGTCAATACGCCGAAGCAGTCAATGTGTTTGTCAATGACCTCACAGCCAACAGCCGTTTGGACGATGTGATGATCATAACTTTCAGTGAATTTGGACGAAGAGTGAAACAAAACGCTTCAAACGGTACCGATCACGGAACAGCAAACAACGTATTTCTGATTGGAGGACCTAAACGGACTCGCCCTATTTTGAACGAAGCTCCAGACCTTACAGATTTGGACACTGGCGATTTGAAATACAAACTTGATTTCAGGCAAGTATACGCCACACTCTTGGATGATTGGCTCAAAACGGACTCAAAATTAGTATTGGACGGAAAATTTGAGCCGTTAAGATTATTCTAACCGCTAAACAACATCCAATTTTATTACAATCAGTTATTAATGAGATAGAATCAAGTCCAAAAGTTGTAGAGCAACTTGGATTAAGCATATAACTGAGTGAGTCAGTAAAGCAAGAATTCTACATTTCCTACCCCTCTCAATTGACTTCTAAAAGCTTTGATTTTGGCGTTGAAAGATTCAGTCGAAGCATTGGTGCTTCGGTTGTCAAAGTAGCGGTCCGCCGCCCATATTTTGCGTATAAAAAAGCCATTGTTTAGCATGGGGCTTTTGATCCCATTGCTAAAATCCGCTTTGAAAATCTTTATACTGACGCAATAGTTTTTTACCATTAACTCCGTAAAAACGCCCAATAGTATGGATGTCATTCGGCGCCGTATCAATGAATCTCTTTCGCATCGACGATCCGATAAAAAAGCCGCGAATTCACCAGTCTTTCGCGTGCCTTGAGCTACTTGATTCCAATTCCGTTGTTCAACTTTGCCTGTATGGGTATTCAGCCAGTAACGTCGTTTGATATGTAGAAATACCCGTTTATCTCGAATGGGAAAGTCCTGAATCGTAATCTCAGGCAGAAGAGACCCTTTTGACAATAGGTGTTTCTTAGTCATGTTTGTTTCTTCATAGTTCTTCTCTTGAAGGTATAAATGAAGAACATCAGACACAGACTCAACTCGGAGCAATTCGTAGTAGGATACGATAAAATCAGGTAAGAGTGCTCTAATAAAGGCAGAAAATTTTCCAAAACAAATAGGTTTGATTAAACAACAGGTTGAACGCACCTAATAATCTTAATTTAGGGCATAGGTCAAAAATAGCCATATAATTGTTGTTGGTTGTATTTTTGAGGATGGAATGGAAAAAAATATTTGACGAAGTGCC
>NZ_JAIXST010000288.1 GCF_027484545.1 Runella sp.
AAAATTCTATTTCAAAACTTGTATTTTAAGACGGGTGTAGGACAAGTTTGTTATGCTGCCATTTTTATTTAATCAATCAATTTATCCCACTCATTATTTTTTAATATAACTCTCAGATTCACTACTTGTTGAGCTCCTTTTAAAGTCCACCTTTGTACTGAGAGTTTCATTCTTTTTTGAATGAACTCTTTATTAGCTGATTCCATTGCTCCTGAACCTATAAATAAACCATCATCAAGATACGTTTTGTAGTTAATTCGTTGATTATTATTAGCAAGATAAGTTAATAAGGAATTACAATTAATTAAAGTAAACACATGTTTATTTTGTAATCTTGTAGCATGAAACGCTTTTATGACACCGAATTAGAACGCTTGATACGTCTACATCACAGTCGTTTATCAGAGAAAGAGCAACGTCACTATGCAGCAATAGAAGCCCAAAAATTAGGTCATGGTGGCAAGCGTTATATAGCTCGTCTATTAGAAATTTCCACTCGGACCCTATATAAAGGTATCTCTGAATTAGTGTCGGACCGCCGATGCGGATGAAAGTAAGTATGCGGAAATACCCATAGATAAGCAACGCAGAGTAGGTGGTGGCCGCAAAAAAAAATTGCCAAGACCTTGATTTAAGGCCCCAATTAATTGCTTTTATAGAGAGATTTAAAGCAGGTAGCCCCACAGAATCAACTGTTTTTTGGGTCAATAAGAAACCCAAAGAGTTAGCTAAACTATACAACGATGAGTATCAAAGCAGTATTAGCAATGGTTGGTTTAAACGCTTATTGAAAGATTTAGGATATGGTTACCGTAAGCAAAGCAAGCAGTTAGCCACAGGAACATACAACCAACGAAACGAGCAGTTCGCCATCATTACCCCTCCGTTGTGCGGTGTCTTCCAACGGGAGACTCCGTACTAAAAATAAAAAGAGTGTTTGTAACACAGTAAGTGCCATACACCCCTCCGTTATGCGGTGTCTTCCAACGGGAGACTTCCGCACAAAAAATAAACAAAGTGTTTGTAACACGGTAAGTGCCACGCTCCACAATCTCTGGGTCTGTATCTCCACCTCAGCCAACAAAATAGCCAAGCCCCCCGTTGTGCGGTGTCTTCCAACGGGAGACTCCGCACCAAAAATAAACAGAGTGTTTGTAACACGGTAAGTGCCATGCGCCACAATCTCTGGGTCTGTATCTCCACCTCAGCCAACAAAATAGCAGATCCCGCAGTATAGATATCTGATTGTAAATTTCTACCCCATCTTATTTGCTCCCCAATCCAAAAACAGCTTCGTTTATTCTGTCTATGATTTCCTTGAATGGCTGTGCTTTGAGACTTCCGAAACGCTTAATAATATCATAATCAGACACCTGTAAAAGTAGTTGGCATTTGGCAAAGGAGTTGGTATCGGTAGGGTAGTTGAAGGAATCGGGGGTGAGCGTTACCATAAAATCAGGATTGTGTGCCTTAGTAGATAGCATTACGACATAATAAACGCCTTCGGCTTCGTAGAGTTCGGCAGTTGAGACGATTACAGCAGGATGTGGCTTAAATTGGCCGTTGGGTAAAAGGTAATTCAAAAACACTACATCACGCTGATTCACCTTCCTATAATTTTTGAGCTATGAGTGTACGGCCTCTGCTGCGGGATGCCGCTTTTAAAATTTCGTGTTCGCGGTCGTCAGCATCAGGCAGTTTGCCATTGGCTACTTTTTCCAACAATATTCCCCACGGAGCAAGTTCGTAGTGAATACGTGCATAGCCGTTGTACATGCCTTCGGGAAAGGCGGCTGTAAGTTCGTGATAGTGGGCAATAAGTTCTACAGTTCGTTGGGACACTTTCAACAATTCAAACAATGATTTTGCCTCCTCCGGACCAATCGTATAAGGGTCAAAGTCGGCAGTAAAGGTTTCCATTTCTGCAAATAATCGCTTGCCCGAATCAGAATGCAGAACTTCCAACAAACCTATTACAGCCTGTACATTGATTTGGCTAAACTGACTGATTAAATCGCGCTGGCTCATGGTGGTAGCATTTGGTTTACAAACATAACAAAACTACGGATGGGTTCAAACTCCCCTACTCGCCAATAAGCGGTCAAACATCCCTGTCCTCATTTTCGGCGTACAAGCTCATTTTCAATTTCCTGCCAATTTCTTTTCAATCAAATCAATCGTAGGCCGGAGAACTCCGTATTCTTTTGCAAGTAAGCGCCATTTACTCAAGGCCATTTGAGTCTGAGCGATCATTTCCCTTATTCGCGTTACAGGAATTTTTGCTTCAAGCCCCAATTTAGTCAGGTGTTCTATCCGTAGATTGCGTCCTTCTCCCAAAACCATCGTGCTCTGTTCTCCGCCCGGCCCGGAGGAAAAGGTCAGATCATACGCCGGAGCCAATTTCCAAGTGCCTGTCTCATCCATTAGAAAGCTAAAGTTCTTTGCGTGGTCATCCCGATTGTGAGCCAACACGTTGAAAACGGCCAATCGAAACATTTTTTCGGCTTCCCTGACATCCCGCGTCAACACGCCTGTCAGGGTGATCAAATCCTCATAATCAAGGGAAGGCATCCGGAAATCCGCGTGTAAGAGGCCACTTGCCGTATGCACGTGCAGACGTTTTTGTCCCTCCCTGTCAAAGCGTTTAACCGCAAAAAAACCGGAACCCCTATTTGCCGGAAATAAATGCACCGGCGGAACCTGAATTCCTGCTTCCCGGGCCATGAGTGCATACACATATTCGATGGCCCCGGCGTCTGTATCATCCTGCGTATTGGGAAACTTAACCAGCCAATGCTCGTAACCGTCTGAAAGGCCAGAAACGCCATGAGAAATATGTTGGCGGCTCGCATCCACGCCAATCATCGCTTTTGGACGCGCTCCGGCCGAGGAACCGTTCAAGGCCAATAGCTCCTGAAGAACCTCTTCGGCACTGCCAGCCAATACCTGCTGTGTCTGCTCAGCCAATACATCAAGATCAATCGCCTCCTCTGTTTCACTGGCGCTGTAGTCCGGCTCGTAAACAAGCGCTCCCATGCCCCAGTTTCCTACATGGGCCAGACGATCCAACGGAGTGATTTCATTCGGTGAAATACCTTTGGAGCGTATCAGGCGATCAAAAAGCAAACGCCCCCAACCATCCGGCAAACTATCATTAAAAACGCCCGGAAGTCCTTCAAACAATCCATACGAAAATGAAAAAACACCGGGCTTCAGGGGAAGTATCCTTGGGGATATTTCAATACCCTTACTCATAAACGAGGGAAGGTATTCGAAGTAGATGGTACGGTCACGGATAGCCAACCTTCCTACGGGTACCGTTTCATTGCCAAAATGAAGACCCACCTTCATCTCCCTTACTGAAAAATGCTCTTTCATTGATGACGTCCCCGTTTACGAATGGAACGGTCATCGTCTTTCAAAACTTCATCTATGGAAGCAAATGCCGGTTGCACCGGTTTGATGGCCTCAACGATTTCTTCCAACCCACCCACTACCAGCAGTAGCTTCAGAAAAGACTCTAAAGAAATAATCCCCTTTTGTTCAAATTTACGTAGGGTTGGCAGCGCAACTCCGGATCGCGCGGCCAAGCCTTCCTGCGTCAGCTCCATGTGCAAACGTCGCTCACGGATGTTCGCTGCTAATTTTCGTTGTGCTTTTGAAACTGTTATAAGTACTACCATATTATTATTTATCTTGTACTATCGACTATTACTAACACTATAGTAGTACAAATTTACAAAATTAAGCAACACCGCACAAAAAATAAACAGAGTGTTTGTAACACGGTAAGTGCCATACGCCCCAACCCCTTGGCCTGCGTCTCCACCACAGCCAACAAATAGCCGGGCTGTAAGGAGGTAACCCACGGTAAAGTTGGCTATAACAAAAAACGCTCGACAAAATCGAGCGTTTTTTGTTGTGTAGGTAAAAGTTATTGGGCTTTTCGGTTGCTTAACAACACAATATCTACTAAAGACGCACTTTTAAATTTATTTTCGTTTGTGTCAAACAATATATAGTCTTCTCTGTTCACCTCTCAGCTCTCGTTGAAATTTCAGAGGGTCTTGCCCCCCATTGCATCTTCCCGAAAAAGGTATCAACATCAAATTTTTTGTTGCTGTAATATTTAGTGTTCTTGATGCTGCTTTTGCTAAGTTGAGAGCCTCTGCCCTCAAAGTTGATAAGGCATAATTGCCTTTTTCTGACCATGCAATGGGTTTATTTTTTTG
>NZ_JAIXST010000286.1 GCF_027484545.1 Runella sp.
AATTAGGGCAAAATCATTTAGGTAGTTTTGTACTTTTCTTAGAAAAGGCATTTGAATATTTTAATCGTGTTTTTGAAAAGAAAAAATACTCTTTAATCTTAAATGTACCCTAATATAATCCTGAACTTATTTGCCACCCCGAAGACTACTTTTTTAAATTTTTGAAATTGCACGGATAGGAATTGGAAGGAGATACCCTGATAGCCACCTACTCACGTGAAATCTACGAGGGTCAGGTCCGGCTATTTAGATTGGCCTACCAAAATATCGTTGTTTTTACCCAGAACGTTTTTTTAAAAGATGTCCAGTATCACATTACACGTATGATGGAAAATACGTGGGGACAGCTTCATATCGTTTTTGTAGAAGAAGTAGGGTATATATTCTGGTTTGATATTATTCGAAATACCAAAACCGTCGCTAATACTCCAGGTTATTCTATGAATAAACAGGGAGACAACCGAATATGGAAACCGACCCCTAATGCTCCTGTGCAGTTTCTTGCCATATTTTTGAGTGAAGATTATCTGAAAGATGTATGGGGATGGACAGTGGAAGACTCCTCGTTCAATAACAAAGCTCCAGCTTCAGACAATGAGCAATCCTTTGCTCCAATTACAGATTCTCAATCTATTCAGATTCTTGATAGAATTTTTGATAAATCGGCACTATCGAATACCAGCTCTCCTATTAAAGAACATTTGGCAGATGCTATCCATCGTGTTTTAGGCTCACACGTTTTTTACCATGAAAATTCCAATAATGATGTCCTGAAAAATCTAAAGAATGCAGAAGCAGCATTATTAAAGGACTTCAGAAATGCTCCAACACTAATTAGCCTCTCAAAAATTGCGGGAATGAACCGTGTAAAATTTCAAAAATTATTCACAGAGCAGTATGGGTGTACTTTTTATCAATATTATCAAAAGAAACGGTTTGAGTATGCCAAAAAACTAATAGAGCGAATGGGCTATACCGTATCAGATGCTGCTTACGTTATTGGTTACAAACACTTGGGACATTTTAGTAGAGAGTTTGCTAAAATTAACGGTATAAAACCAAGTGAATTAAAAAACACAAATGGTTTGTAGTTGATTTATACGAGACTTATTCTAACTCGGCAATAAGCTTCAACTTTAAATTTTTGCCACATGGCAAATTTAAAGTTGAAGCTTATATTTACTTGTTCCAAACAGAAAAAGTAAGCCTATTATATCTGTCCTTTTTATCCAGTCACCTACCATGATAGATTTATACCCTGAACTTGTTAGCCACCCTGAAGACTACTTTTATAGTTTTTTGAAGCTCTATGGAGTTAAGTTGGAAGAAAATAGCGTAAAAGCAGTTTACTCAAATGAAAATTACAAGGGACAGTTGCGATTATTTAGATTGGCACACCAAAATACAGTTGTTTTTATTCAAAATTTTTTCTACAACGAGGTTCGCTATAATATTAGACGTATGCTGGAAAATACGTGGGGGCAGCTTCATATCGTTTTTGTAGAAAATGTAGGCTATGTGTTTAGTTTTACTATCATTAGAAATAGCCATAAAACAGAAGACGTTGATGTAGGTTTTACACTGCGTAAAGACCGGGATAAGCATACGTGGATATCAAGACCTAATGTTTATGTGCAGTTTCTTGCCATATATTTGAGTATTGATTATTTAAAAGAAATATGGGGCTATACCGATGAAGATCCCTTGCTCAGTAATAATCAAACTCTACCGCCAGAGAATGAGCAACTGTTTGTTCCTATAAGAGACCCTCAATCTATTCAGATTCTGGATAAAATTTTTGATAAATCAGCACTTTCGAATACTGGTTCTCCTATTAAAGAATATTGGGAAGATGCCATCCAGCGTGTTTTAGGGGCTCACGTTTTTTTTCATAGCAATTCCAAGAATGGCCTCCTTACAAATCTAAAAAACGCGGAGGAAGCCTTATTAAAAGACTTCGAAAATACCCCCTCCTTAACCGAGCTCTCAAAAATTGCGGGAATGAACAGTGTTAAATTTCAAAAACTATTTACAGAGCACTATGGGTGCACTTTTTATCAATATTACCAGCAGAAACGGTTTGAGTATGCAAAAAAATTAATAGAGCGAATGGATTATACGGCATCGGATGCTGCTTATGCGATTGGTTACAAGCACTTAGGGCATTTTAGTAGGGAGTTTGCTAAAGTGAATGGTATAAAACCAAGTGAATTAAAAAAACATAAGCAATAAATGTCAACTTGGCTTAATTTTTGACAAGTGATTGTTGCGTATTTTTAACGGGCAAGTATAGTGTAAAAGCGATACTTGCCCGTTTTGGTACAGAATAATGCTGGGAAGTACTCCCATTTTGTGATCATATTTGGCTTAGTTATCCTTACTATTTGGCATAATACAACATTATTGCATATAAGGATAGTATTTGTGAATTTTAGGATATATCAATGGAATGGTATTGGCGGTGTGTTTATCAGCAAAATAACCCGGTTTCATTCTATGAAAATTCACTACGCTACATCTGACTTTAAGTATCTTAAACCCTTACCAGCGTGCTTTTTATTGATGCTGTTTCTGTCAATAAGCAGTTACGCCCAAGTTTCCGGCATAGTTTTCAACGACTTCAATGCCAATGGTACCAAAGAAAATACCGCCACTTATAACGAGGTGGACATGGCAGGGGTAGTTGTAAACGCTACCAACCCTGCGGGAGCAGCCTTGACAGTGGCCTATACTGGTGGAGGAACCTCTACCAACACCACCGGCAACTATACCGTAACGGGTGGTACAGCAGGCCAAATTCGTTTAGAGTTTGTAATGCCCGATAGCTACACCTTTGCCTCATCCGGGGCAAGTGGAGGAACTACCGTGATGTTTCCAAGCGGTATCGCACAGAACTTGGCAGTCAATTATCCACAGGATTATTCGCAGGCTTCGCCAAATCTAATTCTGCCCTGTTATGTGGGTGGGGCGCTCACCGGACCGAATAAAACGTACCCAGCCATTGTAAAATTTGGCTATTTTGGTAGCAGCGGAACGATTTCCGGAGATGCCAATGGTATTCCGACCCCTTATTAAGGGCCACCCACGGCCATCACTGACCATCAACATGTGGGAGCCGTCTATGGAGTAGCCTACGAGCGCTCCTCCAAAAAAGCCTACGTAGGGGCCGTACTGCGTCGCCATGTGGTATTTGGTCCGCAAGGACCCGGGGGTATTTATGAAATAGACCCGGTAACCAACACTGCTACCAACTGGCTGGATCTGGGTAGTATCGCCGGGACTACCACCCGGGATAACACGAAGGCAAATGCTATTCCGACAACCAATGATGCTGATCGGAGCTATGATTTAGCGGCTTTCCCCTTGATAGGAAAATCCTCTCTGGGCGATGTTGATATCTCTGACGATGGCAAAACGCTGTTTGTCGTCAATCTTTTCGAGCAGTCATTAGTAGTTATTGATATCGCATCTAAGGCGTTTGTGAGTTATCCGATTACGGCTTCTGCCGTTACTCCCGCTATAAATTGCCCACAAAGTGATTTTCGGCCCTGGGGCTTAAAATATTACAAAGGCAAGGTGTATGTAGGAGTAGTTTGTACCACGGAGACCTCGCAAAACCTCGCTGATTTAAAAGGCTATGTACTTCAGTTTGACCCGTCGACTCACGGATTTAGCAACTTTTTCTCGTTTACATTTAACTATGCCCGTGATGATAATAAATCCCTCTGGGGACCTTGGAATTTGTTGGGGTGGGATTTGGCAAAAAAATCTGAACTTTCCCGTCATCCGATGCCCATTCTATCAGGCATTGAATTTGATGTTGATGGCTCGATGATTTTAGGGATAATGGATCGCCATACTATGATGTTTTCAAGCGCAAATTTTGGACCGGATGTTAACCTTAACCAATCCAGTGGTGTGACTGTTTTTTCGAACGGTGATATTCTTCGGGTGTGTAATACCGGCAGCGGGCTGGTCATGGAAGGGGGAGCGGGCTGCGGTTTCAACGCTTTTATCTATAAAGGTGCAACTACAGCTGCAACGGAATTTTATGACGACCACCGTTTTCCACAAGAAGGTACCATATTCGAAGACGGTGCGGGTGCCTTAGCCTTGCTGGCCGGTTCGGGTCAGGTGGTTAGTACAACCATTGATGCGCTGGAAACCAACGAGAACAGTGTTGGCTGGTGGAATAATACAGATGGCAATCGAAATCGTGCCTACGAATTGACCCAGGGAACTAATAGCAGTAGGGACCAGGGGAAAGCCGCCGGTTTAGGTGATATTGAATTATTAAGCGATGCGGCACCCATCGAAATCGGTAACCGAGTCTGGGAAGATAAGGATGCCGATGGTGTGCAGGATGCCGGCGAGCCTGCCTTGGGCGGAGTAACCGTTACTTTGTGTGATGCAGCAGGTACGCCCATTCCGGGAGCAACCGCTACCACTGATCCCATCGGAAATTATTATTTCTCAACCGCCACCGGCGCCAGCACTCCCTCTGCCATCTATGGCTTGAATTTGAGTTTTGACACTACCTATATTTTAAAGTTCCCCACCACCAACGGTACCAAGTCATTATCTCCCAAAGATTTGGGGGAAAATGACTTGGTTGATTCAGATGCGGGTAAGGATGGAAAAATCAGTTTTACCACAGGTTATGCTGGTCAAAACAACCACAGCTTTGACGTGGGATACAGTGTTTCTACCTGTACCAAACCAACGGTTGGAACGGCGGTTGCTACGCAAGCCACCTGTACGGGTAGCACCGCCAACAGTGATGCCAAAATTGATGTAACAGGAATAGCGGGAGGAGATAAATATTCGTACGGTACCGACAGTACGACCTTTACCTATGCTTCGGCCACAGCTTTTACCGGCGCGGCCATCAACATTACAGCATTAGCCAATCCCGCAGCTGCTACTACTTATTATGTACGGGTGCACAATGCTACTGATGATTGTTTCAAAACCGTCAGTGTCGTTCTGAATCCAAAGAGCTGTACTGTAGTTTGTACCAAACCAACGGTTGGAACGGCCGTTGCTACGCAAGCTACCTGTACCGGCTCAACGGCTAACAGTGATGCCAAAATTGATGTAACGGGAATATCGGGAGGAGATAAATATTCGTACGGAACCGACAGCACGGCCTTTACGTATGCGTCGGCCACGGCTTTTACCAGCGCGACCGTCAACATTACAGGATTAGCCAATCCCGCTGCTACTGCTACCTATTATATCCGCATCTACAATGCCGCCGAGGATTGTTTCAAAACCGTCAGTGCAGTTCTGAATCCAATGAGCTGTACAGTCACCTGTACCAAACCAAGTGCCGGTACTGATCAATCACCTGTCTGTTCAGGAAACACCGCCATTACTACTGCAACGTTGGCCGCCACAGCGGTAACAGGAGGCGCATGGACACTGGTAGGTACCAACCCAGCCGGAGCAACAATTACCGATCCAAACTCGGCCACCTCAGGTGTAACGGGATTAACTCCGGGTGTCTATAAATTTATTTGGGCAACTTCCGTTACCTGCAGCGATACCGTTAAAATTGTCATTCCTAATTGTCAAACATCACCACCGTGTACACCAGATATTTTTGCTTATTGGAACTTTGAAGATTGTTCTCCGGGAAGCAATACCCCCAATGACGGAATGACCGCTGCAATTACTAACTTGAGTGGCTGTTCAGCACTGACGGTTTCTAAGCTGACGAGAGCTGCCTCGGGCAACTCATGCCAGACCCGCAGCAACGGAACTACTGCCGTATGTATGGGAAGTGCGACTAACTTGACCTTTGAAGACAACAGTGATAAGGCAATTATGTTCAGCTTAACCTACCCTGCCGGCTCAACGGGCAAATTAAGTTCGATAAGTTTTGAGACAATGACTCCTAAATTTGTAGATTTTAACAACAGTGGTGACACCACAAATATCAATAATCATCCTACGCTTTGGGGAATCCGGATACTGAAAAACGGAGTTGAAATATTCAAACTCATAGACCAACCGCTTTCACTTAACAATTTCACTATCAACAATTTGGACTGGTCTACAAATCCGGATTTTGACATAAACGGGGCAACAGTTTTCAAATTTGAAATCTTAGGCTACCTTCCTGCCAATGTGGCGTGCGGGTATCCGGGAAATTTGGGATTTGGATGAAGTAAAAGTATATGGTTATTGCGGGAATTGTTCGTGTGTCAAACCAGATGCTGGTCCTGATGCAGCCACCGTTTGTCAACCCATCAGCACTGCAAAACTCACCGCAGTTACCGCAGGTGGAACATGGACACCCATTGGCAGCCCAGCCAATCCATCGGTAGCGAGTATTGATGCCTCGGGTAACATCACGGGATTGAACGCCGCAGGTACGTACAAATTTGTTTACTCTGTCACCGCAGGTGCACAAACCTGTACCGATACGGCTCAAGTAGTAGTTAACGCCAAACCCGCCATCCTGGATGGAACCGCCACTATCTGTGCCGGTGAAACCGTTGACTTAACCTCTAAAATCACAGGGTACGATGCGTTACTGTCCCCAAAATGGACCGTAGCCACCGCCAATGGAACGCCGGTCAATAATGCCGCCTCTGTCAAACCAACGACCCCAACGACTTACGTCTTGGTAGCTCAAAACGCAAACGGTTGCAAAGACACCGCCAACGTAATGGTAACGGTCAATCCTAAACTGGCCACACAGACCAAACCTTGGCCTGTGTGGCCAACGTCTTAACCACCGCTACAACATTAGTACCAAGCCCAACGGGCGGTACATAGCTGCAAATCGGAATCACTCCCGCCACAGCAACCATTGCAGGCAATGCGGTCTCAGCCATGACCGTAGCAGGTACCTACCAATTTGAATATACGTTGAATGGTTGTAAAGATACCATTGCTGTAACGGTAGCACCCTGTTCAGGTTGTGTCAAACCCGATGCAGGTTTGGACGCGTCGACAATTTGTCAACCAACGGGCACAGCCAAGCTCACTGCTGTCACTACCGGTGGTACATGGGCTCCGATTGGCACTCTGGCTAACCCCGCCGCAGCTACGATTGATGCTTCGGGCAATATCGCAGGCTTGACCGCCCCAGGTAATTACAAATTCGTTTATTCGGTAACAGGCGGAGGAATTACCTGTACTGATACGGCACAGGTAGTGGTGAATGCCAAACCCGTCATCACCGATGGTACAGCTACCATTTGTGCCGTTGAAACCGTAGATTTGACCTCAAAAATTACGAATTATGCCGCTTTACTGAGTCCCGTTTGGACGATCACTATGGCAAGCGGAACGGCAGTGGCCACGCCAACGGCAGTAAAACCCACCGCCACAACCACTTACGTCTTGGTAGCGCAAAATGCGGCAGGATGCAAAGACACGGCTACTGTCACAGTCACGGTCAATCCTAAACCTTCGGCAGGCGCTGACATTGTGGGTGCAAATTCCATCTGTACTTCATTAGGGACTGCCACCTTAACTGGCACCCCTGCCAACGGTACTTGGGCACAACTCGGAAATACACCAAGTGCAGCCACTATCAATAATACAGGAGCTGTTTCGGGATTGACTTCCATCGGTACTTACCAATTCATATATACCCTAAACGGTTGCGTCGATACAGTTGCTGTTGAAACTAAAAATTGTGCCAAAGGCTCTCTCGGCGATTTCGTTTGGAAAGATGCCAATAACAACGGGATCCAGGATGAAATCACTCCGAATGCAGGCGGTGTAGCAGGAATACAGGTTGAGCTCTATAAAAACGGAACATTCTTTGCCAAAGATACCACCGATGCCACAGGGCACTATTTGTTCAGCAACTTAGATGCTGGTACTTACAAAATCAAAGTACTCTCCGCCTCTCTTCCTGTAGGTTATGAAATATCGGGTGTAAAAGACGCACCAAGCGACGATGCCAAAGATTCCGATGTAGACAAAGCCACGGGTTTTTCAGGTGACTACGTCATTCACCCCGCTATCCCTGCTAAAAAAGACATTTTGACAGTAGATGCGGCTCTGGTTAGCCCCTGTGTCAAGTCAAAAGTAACGTTGACGGGTACACCAATTTGTTCGGCAGACGTTCAAACCTATAGCCTTACCTTTAACGTCACCAATAAAGTCGGAATCCTCAAAGTCAGCAAAGGAATCTTAACTGGCAGCAACCCGTACACCGTCACGGGCATTCCTTCAGGCGCAACCATCACCATTACCGACAGCCTCAGTGCCGTTTGTAAATTCGATACCCTCATTACCGGGCCCAATTGTAATTGTAATCCGCCTATTCCCACGCTGCTTACCCCAAGTCTAACGGCCTGTATCGGCGATACCTTCCCGACCATTAAGGCCACCGTCGTTGGGTTGGCTACTGTCGAGTGGTTTGCTACCGCTACCTCAACAACAGTGCTCTTTACCGGACTTCACTTTAAGTCCACAGGAACAGTACCGGCAGGTGGTGCAACCTTCTATGCGCAAGCCCGCAGCACTGACCCTACCTGCCCGACAGCCATCAGTACTACTCGAGTACCGGCCACTGTCAACGCTCAGGATTGCACGAAGGAAGTGGATTTAGCTCTAAAAAAATCAATCAACAAGAAGACTGCTCAGATTGGGGATGTACTGACTTATTCAATCAAAGTCTGGAACGAATCCAACACCAATGCTACGGGCGTGGAAGTGACCGACAGCATTGCCACCACAGTTCAATTTGTGACCGGCAGTTTCGTATCGAGTCGGGGAAGTGCCGTGATTTCCGGCAATGTCATCAAATGGGTCATCGGAGGCATTGCCGCTAACGGTGACACCGTCACGCTGACCTATCAAATCAAAGCCATACAGGAAGGCGTTCATTTCAATACGGCCGAAATCAGCAAGGTCAACGAGAAGGACATTGACTCCACACCTGGCAATGGCAAAGACGGGGAAGATGATATTGACCATCAATGCTTTACGGTTCCCATTAAATTGTGTGCGAACGAAAAAGTACAGGCGAGTGTCTCTCTTACCTATTCCAATGTGCAATGGTTCCTGAATGGGGGTACTACTCCGACAGCAACGGGAAATACAGTCTTGCTGAGTACAGTAGGAACGTATACCTACACGGCGACAAATCAAACGTGTCCCGCCGGTGGCTGTTGCCCCATTATTATTGAAGCAGGCACCAATTGTTGCGCTGAACAACTTTGCGTTCCGTTTACGGTAAAAAAACGTAAGAAATAAGTAGCCTTTCCAACAAAAAGACCCCACAGGCAATGCCTGTGGGGTCTTTTTGTTTAATATGCGAATATTGGGTTGTAAAAATGAGAGGCAGTAATTTCATAAGTCAGTAAATTTGTGTTGCCAAACATTTATTGAACTGATTATGAGATAATTAGAATTAATCCGTCTTTATTACTACCTCTGTGAATGCTATGATAATGAACTTTGCTGGCATTGCCAAAGATTCAGTTTAAACTCATCTCCCAATAATGAAAAAATTACCAATGCGGAGCTTTTGACTATCTACTTTTACTGTCGTCGCTATGAAAACAGGCATAAAAAAAGTGAAATTTATGACTATGCCTCTCGTTACATGAAATCATATTTTCCTCAATTGCCTAATTACGCCAATTTTAACACGCGTATAAATGCATTGCATCCGCATCGGCGGTCCGAACCTTATGTTAGCTCTACTGCCAATTATGTTGCAACATATTGAAGAACAGGGTATTGTAAAAAATATCAGTCAAGAAATTTCTCTGGTCGATGCTTTTCCTATCATGCTTTGCTCCGGTAAACGTTCAGGAAAAATTGCGCGAGAGCTTTCTGATAAAAGCTTTTGTGCTACCGCATCGGCGGTCCGACAAAAATATGTATTACTACGGTGTAAAAATGCACATGGTTGCTCGTCGAGTACCCAATTCCATACCGCTAATGGATTTTGTCAGTATTACACCCGCATCAGAAAACGATATAGCTGCCTTTAAGCCTATCCTTCCAAAACTTACAGGTAAGGCTATATTTGCCGATAAAGCCTACTCTGACCTAGGATTGAATGAACAAATCTTCAAACAACAAGATACTTATATTTACACGCCGGTTAAGTTAGTAAAGGGACAAACCCTAAACCAAAGACAGTTCAAAAAAGCCGCTGATGA
>NZ_JAIXST010000086.1 GCF_027484545.1 Runella sp.
CTAAGCTGTCCACAAACGGGACAGCAGGTATTAGCAGCAGTGCTTATCACATGTAAATCAATCCGGTCAGGGTAAAGTTCGTAATCAAGTAATTCTAAGTCGAGCTCGGAAGGCAAAAGGAAGGAAGAGTCCATTCTTCAAAATTACATCCCAAACCCCGACTTTCACCAAATGTGACGATGAACCACTTTCATAGGAATTTACAGCACTCACCCAAAAGCTAAATTAATTACCCTTAAAGGGCAAACAGCCATAAGAGAATACATTCTGAAGCCAGAAGAAAAACAAAGTTATTTGATTGGCCGAGAGTATACATACCCCCGAATTAGCCTCAGGCAGAGTTCGTATCAATGATATTTACTTTTTAGCAGAAAATGATAGTGAATTTGATCCTTTAAAAGGAGCCGCGAATCTATCGGTAAGTCGAAATCACGCCAGAATCAGCTACGACCCTGCTCAGAAAAAATACTTTCTTTTAGCGGATGAAGGCGGGCTTCCCTCCCGAGGTAATAAAATAAAGATTTTCAAGACGACCGATGCTGTTATCCGGGCAGATGTATTGGGAATGAACTATGAATTGGCAGACGGTGATCAGATTGAATTGGGGGGAGAGACTAAATTATTATTCCAAATCAGTTAGTGAACTTATTGAGCAAAAGGCAGTAAATTAGACAACAACAAAAAAGCCGCAGGCATTTAATCGTTGTTGTTATAAAAAATCAGTTGTTCCCTGGTCCGATTTTTTGCTTTTAGCCTCTTCATAGTAAGCCATACGCATCTATTTTAGCTGAACAACTCAATAGGAGGATTTTATAGCAAAATCAGTCAGCCCGATAAAAGTTTGGGCACAAAGCTAAGGGAATCTCTTAACTTGTAGTTCAAATGAGCAAACACCGCAGACATGGGAGTGAAAGCTGGAAAAAAGCCATCCTCCATTATTACCAAGAACACCGAGCATCCTCTGCTGCCCGTCAATTTAAGTTACAAAACAGGGCATGAGCCGAATGTAGATTCAAAAAATAAACTGTAAGGTGACGGTACTTCTATAGTAGTAGCGCGGCGAAAAAGGGCTTTTGTTAAGAAGTATTACAATCAAATCAGAATTTTACTGAAGCGGAAAACAGTCACTCAGATGGGGTGTCAGCCCTGATATGATTGTAAAAAATCAACCAGTTTAGAAAAAGCGCGTGCACGGTGGCTTAGTTTCCCTTTTTCTTCCAAAGTCATTTCGGCAAACGTACGATCGTGGCTTTCCGGAACAAAGATAGGGTCGTAGCCAAAACCCTCTGTTCCGCGCGGTTGATGAAGTAAATTTCCTTTGATAATACCTTCAAACTGTTGGGATTGGCCGTTTAAAATAAGCGTAATCACCGTTTTGAATTGAGCACTTCGGTCATCTGCATCTTGCAGTTCATTCAAAACGCGCTCAATGTTCTTCTGATGATTGCGAGTGCCGCTATAGTAGGCCGAATGTACTCCTGGCGCACCGTTGAGCGCGGTGATCTCCAAACCCGAATCATCGGCAAAGCAATTGATGTGGAAGTGTTCCCAAACGTATTCCGCCTTTTGGTGAGAGTTCCCTTCAATGGTATCGGTAGTTTCGGGTAATTCTTCTTCGCAATTGATTTCATTCAGGGTTTTGAGTTCAAACGAATCGCCCAAAATAGCCCTGATTTCTTTCAGTTTATGGGCATTATTAGTGGCAAAACAAAGTTGCATGAGATATAACCTGTGAGGTTTTTGTTGATAATCATCTTGCAAACCTCACAGGGTTTATTTAAACAGGAAAAGCGGCCTCAACAGCCGCTTTTCCGTAATGAATGATTATTTGCGTTTTGCTTCTACTTCAAAAAGAAGCGGGGAATATGCGGGGATTTTAGTACTGCTTCCCGTGACACCGTAACCGAGAATGGAAGGGAAAATGATAACGGCTTTTTCGCCGTAGCGCATTTTGGCAATTCCGTCATTAAAGCCTTTTACTACCCCTCCCGAAGCAGTTCCTGTGGGGTCCACGACATTTACGTCAATTGTTCCGGTATCAAACTGCTTTCCGTTGCGAATCAAACGCCCCGTGTAAGTGACGCTCACCGTAGTACCGATGGCAATCTGTGCCGAATCAGGATACGCAAGCGTTTTTACAAAACGAAGACCGTTATCATTGTTACGCTCCAAACCCAATATTTTGTTTTTGGCCACATAATCATTAATCTGTTCTTCTTCCGTACGTACTTTCAGAATTTCTACATCGTATCGAATCGGGATATACAAAGGCGCTAACAGCGACACATCGCCTGTCCCGCGTAACGACCAAGGTACAAAGAGGGTAATTACATCGCCTTCATGCACTACTTCTAAAGGAGTGGATAACAGCTCCTCAAAAGAAGGTACAGGGTTGAAACGATATAACATTAAGCCCGAAACGTCTCGTGAGCTGTAAGAACGAATAAAAACATCGTCCACTCCTACCTGACTGCTGTCTACAATAGTACCATCCAACCGTTTTGCAGTGTACCTTAATGTTACCTCATCCCCAATCAGCGGTTTTTGAGCAGCGGCATTTGTATTTTTGATAATATAAAACAAACCCGATTTGGTACTATCGGCAGTGAGTTTGTTTGCAGTCAGATAGGTCCGTATTTCGGCTTTATTTTCGCCTGTTTTACGGTCTTTATAGACATCCTCCGTTTGTTCGCAAGCCATAATGGTGACCGTCAAGCTTGCTATTATCCCTAAAATTAACTTTCCCCTCATTCGACTTCTATTGAGTGATTTTTAATTGAGTATTGTTTGCATAGTAAGATACATGTCAGACAGCCTGGTGTAAATCCTATCGTTGTCCGGGAGTTGGTTGTCCAGGAGCTGTTTCAGGGCCTTTTTTCACGTCTACCAATTCAACGTCGAACAAAAGTACTGAATTTGGCGGAATGACACCCGGTGAACCAGCTTCTCCATAAGCTAACGTAGAGGGAATGATAAACGTGCATTTGCCTCCTTTTTTCATGTTCATGATGCCTTCTTCCCAGCCCGGAATAACCATTCCCTGGCCGATTGGGAAATCAACGGGTTTGCCGCCGCTTTGTGGGTTTTTATAAGAACTGTCAAATTCTTTACCGCTCAACAATTTACCCACATAATGTACCGAAACCATATTTCCGGCAACGGGTTTCACGCCGTCTCCTTCTTTTAAGATTACGTAATTCAACCCCGATGGCGTCTCAACCGTTTTTAAAGAATTTTTTGCTACATAATCATCAATGACTTTAGCATCTTTTTTTACCTGACCTTCTTTGGCTGCGGCTTGTGCTTTCTGGAATTCCTGCTCGTTTTGTACTTCCAGTACTTTTACCGTAAACTGAATGTCCGAACCTTTGCTGATGCCCGGAGGAAGCGGTTGCATCATTTTTGAGAAAAGGGAATCGGCACTGATAAAGAAAGAGGCGCTGTCATTTTTTGCAAGCATAGCCAAACCTTCTTCAAAACTTCCTTTGAAGGGAGGAACCTGAAGCATCATTTGCATAGGTTTGCCTTCTTTGTAGGTGTCGCGCAAGACCGAATCACGGTTGTTTTTCAACACTAATTGAAACGTCAGGATATCTCCAACTTTAGGTTTACGACCCTCGTTTTCGTCGTGAATCTGGTATTTTAGGCCAGTATCACTGACGCTTACACGGTTGTTACAGGCAGCCATCACAGCAGCCGTTACAAAAAGAGAAATAGTTGATTTAAATTTCATGAAATAAGTGCCGCAGCACAGTTAATTGTTAATGATTTGTCGTTAATTGTGGTTGTTATCTATTCGTTACTAATTATTTTTCAACGTTTAAAAGTTCACTTTGGTATTCGGGTAAGACCGATAAAAGTCGCTCTACTGTTTCATTAAGCGAACTAGTGGTGCGTCCTCCCGAGGCATTTTTATGGCCGCCGCCCGAAAAATATTTGTTGGCCAACTCCCGCACCGAAAATTCATCTACCGAACGAAATGACAATTTGATTTCGTCGCGGCGCTCAATCATTAAGACCGACATGACGATATTGTCAAGGGAAAGCCCATAATTTACGATACCATCAGTGTCACCGATTTCGGAACCAAAGCATTTTAAATCATCCAAAGACAACACCATATAAACCGTACGGTACTCGGGTAAAACGGTCAATTTTTCGGACAATACATAACCGAGTAAACGGGTGCGCCCAATGGAATTGTTATCAAAAATAGCCCGATGAACATAATTAACGTTCAGGCCGGTTTTCATTAGTTCGGCTACTGCCAAATGAACGTCTGCCGTTGTATTTCCGTGTCTGAATGAGCCTGTATCGGTCATAATACCGGCATACAAGCATTTTGCCATCGGTAGATCAACCAATTGCCCATCGCCCAATCGGTTGATAATTTCCAACACATATTGGGCGGTTGCTGCCTTTGACGTATCCGAAAATACAAAATCTGCAAAAGAGTCAGGTTCTAAATGATGGTCAATGAGCACCTTTATCCCCGTAGCTTCCTGTACCAAAGCTCCCAGTCCTTTGATTCGGTACAGGGTATTAAAATCCAAACAGCATATTATATCTGCTTCTTGGAGCAGTGATTTTGAAAGAGCTTGTGTTTGGGCATTTATGTCGTAAGTCACCACTTCTTCGTAGTCCGGCATCCAACGCAAATTAGACGGGCATTCGTTAGGAATAATAACCGTAGCCGTGTGCCCTTTTTTCTGTAGGTATATTTTCCACCCCAATGAAGACCCTATT
The DNA here is from genome assembly GCF_027484545.1 of Runella sp. Taxonomy (GTDB): domain Bacteria; phylum Bacteroidota; class Bacteroidia; order Cytophagales; family Spirosomataceae; genus Runella. Next base: position 4,747 of record NZ_JAIXST010000086.1, read on the forward strand.
GCATCGGCATCAGGGTTTTGATGGGTTACTATTACAATACGTTTCGGGGGCGAATTGATTAGGTCGTAAAATGCGTTCCACTGTTGCATAGCTTGCAAAGTTAGTAATTTTCTGAAAAAAGACCCGATTGGTTTTCAAAACCTGTCAGGTCTGCGTAGCTTTGCGGCATTTTTTCGGAGAAGTTATCCGCTGTCGGCAAATCAGTTGACAGCAATTTGTCGTTCAAAATGAGGCATGGATAACATTAAACAGATAAAAGAAACACGCATAATGACAACAAACAGAACATTCACGATGGTGAAGCCCGACGCCGTAGAATCGGGTAATGCAGGAGCAATTTTGAAAATGATTGAAGAAGGTGGTTTTCGGATTGTAGCATTGAAAAAAACGCTATTGACCAAAGAACGTGCTGGCGAATTTTATGAAGTTCATGCCGCTCGTCCTTTTTACAATGATCTTTGTGCGTACATGTCTTCGGGACCTATCTATGCGGCTATCTTGGAAAAAGACAATGCCGTAGCAGATTTTCGTACGTTGATTGGTGCGACCAATCCTGCCAATGCAGCAGAAGGGACGATTCGTAAACTGTTTGCAAAGTCGATCGAAGCCAATGCCGTTCACGGTTCTGACTCTGATGAAAATGCAGCTATTGAAGGAAGCTTCTTCTTTTCAAAAACGGATCAATTTTAGGTCAAATTAGGAAAAAAAATGTTTGAGAGCCCCGAAATCCTCGGGGCTTTTTTTATGTCCTTTCCCGTGAAACATTGAATTTGTAGTCATTTCACGGTTAAAAAAGTAGGATTCACGGAAAAAACTTGCTTCCGGGGCCCTTGTGGATGTATCTTCAATCCAAAGTGAATAGGCACACCCCATAAAATAGTTATGAAAAATAATGAAATGCGAATTCGTAAACTTGACTCCTCCGTATTGGTGGCTAAGGAAGAACCTTTCTCGTGTGAAGTACTAAGCAAACTCTTGGAAAGAGAGGGATTTGACGTGGTGGGAAGGGCTAATGAATTGGATGATCTTATCCAAAAAATTCATACCAAAAAACCCAAGTGTGTGATTGTGGAGGCTAACTTAATTGGCAAAGAAACGAATCATTTATTAAAAGAACTGTCTGAAGCGTCAAGTCGCCCTAAGCTGGTACTTTTCTTTAACACGTCTAATTCCAAAGAGCTTACCAAAGCTTTGGATGCTAACTTCAACGGATATTTATATTCAGATGATCGCCTCGAAGAATTGTATAAATGTCTGCTCTATATTCAGACGCAATCCAAATATTACAGTGATGGTTTCAAAGATTTGATGAAAAGATTGGGCGTTAATGAAGTAGACAGTGATACACAAAAAAAGCTTAAAACGCTGACAAAAAGGGAAAAACAAATCCTTTATTTAGTGACGGAAGGATTGACAGGTCACGAAATTTCTGATTCATTGTGCATCAGTTATCGGACATTGGCTAATCACAAGCAAAATCTGATTCAAAAATTGGGAATTGACAGCAATCGCCAATTACTCAAATTTGCATTGCAGATTAAGTCCTATATTAATACGCTATAAGGCAATGGATTGGTTTTATCGAATTGTTTTTTGGTTTCGATTGCCAGTAAGGGCATCTCGAAAATCGTTGAATCGGTGGCGAGACATAATCATTTCGCGTGCTTCTCCCGAAGATTTCATATAAAGAATATATTTACCTTTTTCCCAGTAAATATAGCTGTCCAGGTAATTAAGGTTAATGATGAAGCTTCGATGGCCTCTGAAAAAATGAAGAGGTTCCAATTCTTCTTCCAAAACAGACAATGGCTTCACAATGCGGAAGCGTCCTTTAGGATGTTCTACGAAGTAGCGCTCTTCGACGGTTTCAAAAAAATAACATTCCTCTACCCGTAAATAAATTTCCCCCGCGCTGGTTTTAGCTTCGATGAACCGAAGGTAATTATCGGCCTGAACTGCTTCAGCCTGAACCTGCTTTACTTCTTTCGGTTTTGTTTCTGGTATCAAAAAGTCTACGGCCGCTGAAGAGATTGCCGGTTTTGCTTGAGAATTACTCTCTAAAAAGTCTTTAACTAAGGAAACATTGATTAGAATATAGCCTAATAAAATGACAAAGGGGAGATAGAAGAGATACGTTTGAATCGTAAAGCCATTGAAAATATAGTGGTCAATGTAACGATTGAAAGAATAATGGCAGTGCGCGCAAAGTAATGCTATAACAAAAAAATAGACAACTGGGGCAAATGCCTAACTTTGGAGTGACTAAACTCAAAGATTATGTACCTATTTTGCCCAAGTTGTCACAGCACAA
>NZ_JAIXST010000279.1 GCF_027484545.1 Runella sp.
AAAGGCCTTATGTGGATAACTTTGTAAAATCCGAACCAATAATTAAAAATGCCGCCTAAATATCCTTGCAAAAGAATTGATTTATTGTTTGGAATAACCATAACAATCCGTGCGGAACGCTTAGAAGAGAATGCTTAAACTTGAATTGGTTTTATTCACTCTCAGAACTTAATCAACACTTGGACAAATGCGGGGCGGCCCGTGCCGTATTACGCATATAATTTTGAGCGACCTCATAAGTCCATCAATTATTTGACCCCGAATGCTTTTGAAAAGCAAAATCAAAGTATCTACTATAAAATGGTTGCACCAGAAAACAGGTAAGACAAACCCAAATAAATAAACCAACAACGATTTTTGTATAAAAGGTAGGTTTGTAAAGGATAGTTGTGCGGCTATTTGTTAGATATTTGTCTTCTATTCCATGATAAAACCTCAAACCTGTATGATTCGGACATTTTCCCTGCTCTTTTTCTGTTTTCTCCTTTCTTTTCACACCTACGCCCAAAGCGATCTCAAAGCTGGTTTCCTGCGGTGTGAATACAAAATCAATCCCGTTACTGACGTAGCAAATCCTCGCTTGAGTTGGGAACTGACCTCGGCGGTCAACAGTCAATACCAAACTGGGTATCAAATTCTGGCGGCGACTTCGGTAGCGTTGTTGGAGGAAGGAAAAGCGGATCTGTGGGACAGTAAAAAAGTCACGGGCGACGCTACTTTTCAAATTGAATACGCGGGCAAAGCGCCGGAGTCGCGACAAATTTGCTATTGGAAAGTTCGCAGTTGGGATAAGAAAAATCTGCCCGGACCGTGGAGCACTCCTGCCTCGTGGGAAATGGGACTGCTGCAAAAAACCGACTGGAAAGCTACCTTCATTGGTCTTAATCTGAATCAGTTAGGGAAAGGCAAGGAATACCATTTGCCGCCTGCCCCTTTTCTCCGTAAAGAGGTTGACATAAAAGGGCCCATTAAAAAAGCAAGGTTGTACGTGACGGCATTAGGCCTGTACGAATTTCAAATCAACGGTCGAAAAATCGGAAACGATTACCTCACTCCGGGCTGGACCGACTACCACAAACGCCTTTATTACCAAACCTTTGACGTAAGTAAAGAACTGCGCCCCGGCAAAAACGCCTTGGGGTCCATCATTTCGTACGGCTGGTATGCGGGGTATTTGGGCTACGCACTATTGGTCAGGAACCCCGTCGTGAAAAACTTTTACGGTGATGTCCCTGCCCTGAAAGCACAATTGGAAATTGAATATACCAACGGTCAAAAGGAAATAGTGGCTACTGATAATACGTGGAAAGCCAACTACGGACCCATTGTAGAATCCGATATTTTGAACGGGGAAGTTTACGACGCCAACAAAGAACTGGCGGGCTGGAATCAACCCGGTTATAATGAGGCGGCTTGGAAAAAGGTCATTACCGTTGCGGAAAAAACCGACCGTTTACTTCAAGTTTATCCCGGCGACCCGGTGCGGGAAGTGGCAAGGCTAACGCCCAAAAACAGTAAACAAATGGGTCCTAATGCCTATTTGGTCAATATGGGGCAAAACTTTGCGGGGAGTATCAAAGTTCGCTTCAAAGCTGCCAAAGGCGATTCTATTCTTTTTAGATTCGGCGAAATGCTCTATCCCGATGGTAAACTCATGACCGAAAACCTGCGCAAAGCGCGGGGAACGGACTTATACGTTGCCAAAGGCGACCCTAATGGAGAAATCTATGAGCCGCGTTTTACCTATCACGGTTTTCAATACGTACAGATCGAAGGCTTGAAATATTCCATCGGAATGCAGGATATTCTGGGCATTGTGTTGTCGTCGGCTACGCCCAAAGCAGGAACGTTTGAAACCGACAACGCTTTTGTAAACCAATTGTACCACAATATTATCTGGACACAACAATCTAATTATCTGGAAGTTCCGACCGACTGTCCGCAGCGCGATGAACGTTTGGGCTGGACGGGCGATGCCCAAGCCTACGTCAAAAGCGCGACACTCAACAACGACATTGCGGCCTTTGGCACCAAATGGGTGGTGGACTTGAACGACGCCCAACTCGCCAACGGTGCCTATCCCGTCTACGCCCCGGCTCCTTCGGTGCGCGTTACGGATACCTATTCGCCGGGCTGGATGGAAGCGGGAATCATTTATCCGTACCAAATTTTCAGGTCGTACGGTGATACCAAAATCATCAAAGCGCACTGGTCCGAAATGAAGAAATTCATGCAGTTTTTGGAAACAAAAAGCAAAGGTGAGTACGTATTCAAGGAAACCGCGTTTGCCGAAGTGGACCCCAAAGGTGGATTCGGGGATTGGCTGAGTGTGGGTAAAAAAACGCCGCCCGATTTGCTGGCTACCATGTATTATGCCTATTCGGCGAGTCTGATGCAGGAAATGGCGGCCGCCATCGCTGATGAAAAACAGGCGACTCATTTCAAAGAAGTATTCGCCAAAGTCAAAGCGGCTTTGTTGAAACATTATACTAATGCTGAAGGCAAATTCATTTGCAATGCCGCTGCCTACGGCAATGGAAAAGGATACATTGACGGAGAGATGGGCTTTGAAGGCCACACCCAAACGGCCTACGCTAACGCCATTTTTATGAACCTTTTGGATAGCACGCATACGCTGAAAGCCGCTAAATGGCTGAATGAATTAGTGGTCAAAAACGGTAATAAACTGACTACCGGTTTTTTGGGGGTTCGGCCTATGCTGCCGGCACTTTCGGCAACGGGAAACAGTGAAACGGCGTATAAATTATTGTTCCAAAAAGAATACCCGTCGTGGGGTTTTGAAATTGCCAACGGGGCCAATACGATTTGGGAACGCTGGAACAGTTTTACGCGCGAAGGCGGCTTTCCTGCCGGTATGAATTCCTTCAATCACTACGCATTCGGGTCGATTTGCGAATGGATGTTTGAAAACATGGCGGGCATCAAAGAAACCTCGCCCGGCTTCAAAACCTTCATCATTCAACCGGAACTCATGACAACGAATATCAACTCGCTAAAGGCGGCTCACCGTTCCATCAACGGTACCATTACTTCGGCTTGGCAAAAAAAGGGAGACATCATTACAATGACCATAGAGGTACCCGTCAACACGACAGCTACGATATGCCTGCCACCAACCCCAACCAACAACATTACTTTTAACGGGAAAGCGCTTGTCGCAACTGCCGTTAAGTCCAAATTAATAGGTCGTCGTGAGCGAAACACGGTGATGGTGGGGTCGGGAAAATATGTGCTCAGTTATAAAAAATCGGCTTTGTCGGGCTTTTAAGTGCTCGAAGCATTTTTATCATTTCTAATTAAAGCGTCTTTGATTGAACGAAGGCGCTTTTTTTGTTTTGTCTTGACAATAAAATTATTCAAAGAATTTTTAAAATCATTTAGGGATTTTCGTCAGCTAATTGACTATACAGATAACACCATATTCAGAGATGAAACACCGCAACCTGACAGATGAGCAATTGGTTGATTTCCTGAAAAGTGACGATAAAGCCGCTTTTGAGGAAATCTACAACCGCTATTGGTACAAATTATTGGGAGTTGCCTATCACGAAACGGGTACGCGTGAAGAAGCGGAAGAATTGGTGCAGGATCTGTTTGAGCGCATTTGGCACAAGCGTCAGGAGAGCGTTATCCGGCATTTGAGCGCTTATTTGGTAGTGTCCATCAAGCATTTGGCAATCAATTATGTCAAGTCGCAAATTACGCAGCGAAAATTTCAGGAGTACTTGATATTCAATGAAATCAAACAATCGTACGCCACTGACGAAAGTGTTCAGTTTGCCGATTTGTCGAAAGCGGTGGACGAGGCGATGAAAAAATTGCCCGAAAAAAGTGTCGAGATATTCAAGATGAGTCGGTTTGAAAACCAATCCGTCAAGGCCATTGCGCAACAGTTAAATCTATCGGAAAAAGCCGTGGAATATCACATTACCAAATCGCTCAAAGTCTTGAAAGAACAGTTGAAAGCCTATCATTCCGACAACTAATATCCACCCATTTCTTCATAATAAACTAACTGATGAATCAATACGAATTTAATCAATTACTGGAAAAATACCTCGCGGGCGAATGCAGTCCAGACGAGGAAAAACTGGTCCACGAATGGCAGGAAAATACGCTCAAAACCAACGTATTACTCCTGAGTGAGCCCGAACAGGTGAGCGTCAAAAAACGCCTTTGGCAACGCATCACGGAATCCATTTTTGAGGAAACAGCACAACTGCCTTTCTACAAAACGTACCAGTATCAATGGGCTGCTGCCGCTTTAATTGCCATTGTTTTGGGCGGTGGATGGTTTCTTTCTCAACAGCCTGATTTTGAAGAAAAAACTATTACTCAAACCTTACAAACGCCGCACGGCATTGAGGTCAAAAATACGGCGACAAATCCGCGACAAATCCACTTGGAAGATGGCAGCGTGGTGATTTTGAAAGCCAACAGCAGCGTGACCTATCCGGAGCATTTCGGTAAGCAAAGCCGCAGTGTATTTTTAAAAGGAGAAGCTTTTTTCAACGTCAAACGCGACCCTACCAAGCCATTTGTCGTTCATGCCGGCGAGTTGGTGACGGAGGTACTGGGAACAAGTTTTACGGTCAAATCCTACGAAGATGCTCAATCCATCGAAGTTGTGGTAGCCACGGGACGCGTATCGGTTTATGAAAACTCTGCCAAACCGACCCAACAACGTAACGGCCTGATTTTGACCCCTAACCAGAAAATTACTTTCGACAAAGTCTCTCGAAAACTGACCCCGAGTATTATTGAAAAACCCGTTGTGATTCAGCCTCCGACGCATCCCACCACCTTTATTTTTGAAGAAACCCCATTGCCCAACGTGCTTAAAAAATTGGAAAATGCCTACGGAATTCAAATCATTGTGGAAAACCAGATGCTGAATCAGTGCGTTTTCACCGCCGACCTAAACGACCTGCCGCTCCATACGCAGCTTGATTTGATTTGCAAATCAGTCAATGCCTCTTTTGAGCAACGCGGTACGAGCATTTTTATCAATGGGGAGGGGTGTAAGTAAATTAGGAGTGAGTACCAAAAAAGCCGACAATGTTACGAGCATTATCGGCTTAGAGTGACCCGCAGCCGAATGGACGTTCGGTTGGTCCTGATTCATGCGTGCATGAAACACGGCCTTGCGGGGGAGTTTTTGCCTTTTCAAACCAAAAACATGTTAAAATTATGCAAAAAAATGTACGAACCAAAGCGTTCTTGCTCAAAGCGATGAGAATGACGGTTACCCAATTAATGCTACTGGCTGTTTTCTGCGGATTGGCCAGTGCCCGCGACACAAAAGCCCAAGAGGTGCTCAATACCTCCGTTTCGCTTAAAATCGAATCGGTCGAGATCAAGCGGGTTTTTAATACGATTGAGAAACAGGCAAATATCAAGTTTGTTTACAGTCCCAATGCCATCCGGTCTGACCAAAAAGTTTCTTTGAGTATGACCAACAAACTTTCGGAAGTATTGAGAGAGTTGTTGACCCCGCTCAATATTTCGTACGAAGTGGTCGGAACGCGCATTTTATTACGCAAAAAACTGCCCGAAAAATCCGCCTCCATCGACGAAATATCAGTTCCGGTCCCAAACGCAACCGAACCTCAGGAACAAATCATCAAAGGCAAAGTAACCGACGCTGAAAAAAACGAAGCACTACCAGGCGTGAGTATTTTGTTGAAAGGAACCCAAAAAGGAACGTCAACCAACGCAAACGGAGAGTTTTCGCTCGCCGTACCCGATAATAACGCAGTATTGGTATTCAGTTTTGTAGGCTACGAACCGCAGGAAATTATTGCAGGCAATCGTACCGAAATTAATATTGGCCTCAAAATCGACACCAAGGCACTGGATGAAGTGATCGTGGTGGGTTACGGAACGGTCAAAAAAAGCGATTTGACCGGGTCAGTGGCACAGGTAAAATCGAAAGAATTGAATGCCTTTCCGACCGCCAACGTACTACAATCGTTGTCCGGACGGGCTGCCGGTGTGCAAGTTACTCAAAATAATGGCGCACCTGGTGCTGGGGTAAGTGTTCGTATCAGAGGCACCAACTCCATTCAAGGTAGCAATGAGCCACTTTATGTTGTAGATGGATTTCCAATTTCGGGGAGCAATCCAACGATACTCAACAATGTCGACATTGAGAGCATAGAAATTCTAAAAGATGCCTCTGCAACAGCCATTTATGGTTCAAGAGGCGCAAACGGGGTGGTTTTGATTACCACTAAACAGGGAAAATCTGGCAAGACAAAAGTGGACTTTGAAACCAGTTTCAGTACTCAAACTTTACGCAAGAAACTGGATCTGATGAACGCCCAAGAATACGCGACATTTAATAACATACAAGCAGTCAATGATAAATTAATTCCTTATTTTAGTCAGGCGCAGGTAGATGGTTTTGGCGAAGGCTTTGATTGGCAAGACTTGGTTTTTCAACGGGCTCCCATGAAGACAACCTCGATGAACATAAGCGGAGGAAATGATAAAACGCAATTTTCGGTATCAGGCAGCTTCTTTGGACAGGATGGCATCGTGAAGGGTAGCGACTATAACCGCTATTCGTTACGCACCAACCTCAATCACAAAGTCAGTGAAAAATTCAGTGTGAATTTATCTAACACTTTAACACGCCTCAAAACGAGCAGAAGAGACAGCGAAGGCAATTCAAGAGGAAGTTCAATGATTTCAGCTGCTATTTCATCCCCTCCTACCTTTAATCCATATAACGATGACGGCACATACCGAGTTTTAGCCATTGCTTATCCGTTTGTAGCTACCGACTTGATTAATCCCCTCAATTTTATCAATGAGCAAAGCAATATAATCAAGGCCAATCGGGTGCTAACCAATGCTGCACTTATTTACAAACCAATTCGAGAAATAACAGTTAAAATTTCAGGAGGCGTCGAAAACGCCGATGACCGTACAGATAGCTACACCACCAGAAACTTCTTCAATTCTCCCGGCAGAGCCAGTATCGGTACCAGTCAGTTTACAAGTTTACTGAACGAGAATACCATCAGTTTTGACAAAACCTTTCAACAAATACACAACATCTCCGCCATAGCCGGTTTCACCTATCAGGATTTCGTCAGCACTTCGCTTTCGGGCAGTGGCAATGGTTTTTTGAGCGATGTTACCGAAACTTCTGGACTTAGCTCTGCCACCACGCCAGGTATTCCTGGTTCTAGCTATTCTAAATCGGTCTTGCTGTCTTATTTAGCCCGAGTAAATTATGGCTTCAAAGATAAGTATTTGGCCACAATCAGCATCAGAAGAGATGGTTCTTCCAGATACAGCGATGGAAACAAATGGGGTTATTTTCCTTCGGGCGCGTTGGCGTGGCGGATTTCTAATGAAGGATTTTTAAAAAACAACAAATTCATTTCCGACCTAAAATTACGGGCCAGTTGGGGCTTTACTGGCAGCCAGGCGATTAACCCTTATTCAACCCTCAATCAACTTTCGACTAACCGAACAGTTTTTAATGATGCCTTATATACCGCATTTTCGCCAGGCACACGATTACCAGGAAATTTGAAATGGGAAACCACCGAGCAAAAAGACATTGGTGTTGATTTTGGAATCCTAAACAACCGAGTACTGTTCACGGCAGATTATTACATTAAAAACACCCGCGATTTGCTCAATACTGTTGTGTTGCCTTCGTCTTTGGGCTTTACTTCCACCATTCAAAACATTGGTGAAATACAAAATAAAGGCATCGAATTGGGCATAGACGGCCACATTTTCACGGGGGCATTCAAATGGGACCTCAATGCCAATGTCTCTTTTAATCGTAATAAAGTAGTGAAACTTACCGGAGGTGCTGATGTTTTGGGCGGCAACGTCGGCGGAATAGTAGTCATCAATGATGTAACAAATATCTTGCGCGAAGGACAGCCGATTGGTCGGTTTTGGGGCTATTTGGAAGATGGTTACACTGAGCAAGGAAACATTAAATTCCAAGACTTGGATGGTAATGGTACAATTAACCAAAATGACAAAACCTATATTGGAAACCCTAATCCCGACTTTATTTACGGTATTAATTCAATTATGTCCTATAAAAACTTTGACTTGTCCTTGTTTATTCAAGGAGTTCAGGGCAATGATTTGTTTAATGCCAGTGCTATAAATAATACCATTGACATTGGCTTTGGTTTAAATATGCCCAAAGAAGTACTGACAAACCATTGGACACCCACCAATATCAATGCCAAATATCCGAAGATCAGCCGTAATACGAATTCGCGCGTTTCAAACCGATTCATCGAAGATGGTTCTTACTTACGACTGCGAAATATTCAATTGGCCTACAATTTGCCTGTTGTTAAATGGGGAATTAAATGGACAAACAGTGTACAGTTGTACGTTAGCGGACAAAATTTACTGACCCTGACCAAGTACTCGTGGTGGGACCCAGAAGTTAATTCAAAAGGTGGGGCAAACTCTACCTCCCAAGGAATTGACCACAATAGCTATCCCACGGCCAAGTCGTTTACCGCTGGTCTCAGAACGAGCTTTTAAATTTTGATACACATTGATAACAATTTCCCATATTATAAAAAACATTACAATGGAAAAATCATTCTCTTTTTTACGTGCCTGCTTCAAAATTGTGAATTGGAGTACGCTCGGGGCTGCATTTCTAATGTTATTCACCTCGTGTGAAAAACTGCTGGTTGAAGAACCCAAATTTATGGTGGTTGAAAATTTCTTTAATACCGCTTCCGAAATAGAATCCGCCGTCAATGCTATCTATGTACCATTGCGTGGTGGTAACTATACCACTTACGAAACTTCATTAGAATGTCAAGCCGACTACACATATGGGCGTGGCAGTTGGGCACCGCTTCATGAGTATAAGGGGCTTAACGACGCGAATATCAGTCGGGTAGCGAGCTTATGGAATGCATTTTATCTGAGTATTCGTAATGCCAACTTAGTCATTCAGAATGCACCAAAGGGAAAATCAATCTCTCAGGCCGACATCAGCAAATACGTAGCGGAGGCCAAGTTTATGCGAGCGTTCAACTATTTTCAACTGGTCAGAAATTGGGCGGGCGTACCGCTTCGTACAGAAGCTAATATGACCGAAATAGACCTGAAAAGAAGCACGGTTGATGAGGTTTATAATTTAATTGTTTCTGATTTGAAAGAAGCTGAAAACGCGCTGCTTGACAAACCGTCAGACGTAGGCAGACCTTCCAAATGGGCTGCAAAAGCTTTATTGGCTGATGTATATTTACAATTAGCCAAATATGCAGAAGCCCGAGATAAGGCCGATGAGGTCATCAAAAGTAATAAATTTTCGCTGGTCTCTGTCGCCACCAAAGTAGATTTCCAGACAAAAGTCTTTGGACCTGAGTTGGTTTCAACTACTGAGGAGATTTTTTACTTCAAATATACGCGCCAGATAGGCCAAGGAAACTACATGCTGTGGATTACCAATCACCCAAGTACCAACCTTTTTAACTTTGGTGGTGCTTTTGTGGTCTATGGCCAAAACACTGAATCATTTTATAGGACTTGGGATGATAACGATATCAGAAAAGCCTTGTGGGAAAAAGTAAATATTGGTCTTGGTGCCAACACGCTCATTAGCTCCAAGTTTGCAGACCAAAAGGCAGTTGATCAAGTTGGGGCAGGTAACGACGACCCCGTTTATGCCTATGCAGATGTGTTACTGATTTATGCTGAAGCCGCTTCTATGGTAAATAATGGTCCCACTGCCCAAGCGATAGAAGCAATTAATCAAGTTCGTCGCCGTGGCTATGGTAAAAATCCAACAGCTCCTTCCACCGTTGATCTTGTACTTGCCAATTACACCGCCGACACGTTTTTGGATTTGGTTATCAGAGAACGGGGCTACGAGTTTATGTATTTAGGAAAACGTTGGCTTGATTTGAAACGGACGGGAAAACTGAAAGACGTAATTAAGGCATCAAAAGGCATAACCGTGGCCGACAAACACCTTTTTTGGCCAATCCCGGTTTCTGAGTTAAACTTCAACAAAGCACTTGATCCCGCCAAAGATCAAAATCTCGGGTATTGATTTTTACCAAAACAGGAAGATGAAAAAAATACAAAGAAGAGCCGCCCTCTCCTCCATTGGGGCCATGTCGCTGGGAATCACGGCCCTGGCCAAAGGAGAAATCGTGAGTGAACCCTATAAAATCAAAAAGCAAACGCTGAAAACCGACATATTGGTCATTGGCGGAGGAACCGCAGGGGTGATTGCCGCTATTCAGGCGGGTAGGGCAGGACGAAAAACGATTCTGGTAGAAAATGGAAGCCAACTCGGCGGAACGACCACTACCGGAGGTGTGGCTTTTCCGGGAATATTTTTTGCGTGGGGAAACCAAATCATCAGCGGAATTGGCTGGGAACTTGTACAGGCTGCAGTGGCACTCAATGACGATACCCTGCCAAACTTTTCCATTCCACACGGCAAAAATCACCCGCGCCATCAGGTTCGTTTGAATGGTCAACTGTATGCGATGCTCATTGAAGAAAAATGCATCGAAGCGGGAGTACAAATTCGGTTTTATGAAACTCCTACCCAAATTATGTTCAAAAAAAACAATTGGATAGTTCAGACGATGGGCAAAGGGATGATAACGGAAATCATTTGTAATCAACTCATTGACTGTACGGGCAACGCATACGCCACTTCGATTGCGGGTTTTACTGTACTGCGCGAAGCGGAGACGCAGCCCGGCTCACTCATGTTTGAGATAGGCGGTTATGATTTCAATTCGCTTGATTTGAAAATGATTCAAGCCCGTTATCAGGAAACTATCCAAAAAGGAGAACTGGTCAAAACCGATTTTCGCAACAATATAGTCGGGGTCTTAAAAAGTAAAGGAGATAACATATCGCATGTCATGGGGGCAGATTCTACTACCTCAGAGTCGCATACGCTTGCCAACATCAAAGGTAGAACGTCGTTGCTGCAAACATTGCGTTTTTTGAGAACATTGCCTGGTTTGGAAAAAACCAAGCTTGTGGACATGCAAAACGAAACCGCCGTGCGCGAAACGTACCGAATTGACGGACATTATAAAATCACTCATGCTGATTACGTCACAGGCAAAAAGTTCGACGATGCTGTTTCTTATTCTTATTATCCGATTGATGTTCATGATGAAAACGGCGTTGTGCCCGACCATTTAAAAGAAGGCATTGTCCCTACGGTTCCTCTGCGGGCGTTGATTCCCAAAAACAGCCGAAATTTTTTGGTAGCCGGTCGCTGCATAAGTAGCGACCGTTTGGCCAATTCGGCACTTCGGGTGCAGGCCTCCTGTATGGGTATGGGACAGGCAGCGGGGGCAACGGCCGTTTTGGCAAACCTGCAAAATAAAACACCTTTGGATGTTTCTATAAAGGATATTAAAGAAATGATTGAAGCACACGGCGGAATTGTTCCCGTGTAGTCTTAGAATAAATCCATTCGTTTTTTGGAGATGAATATGTTGTATCGACCGATTTTTGGGATAGTGGTTGTATTGGTATTTTCGGCTTATTTTATTCCGCAAAAAATTCGGTATTTTAATTCTCAAACCATATCGCTTCCACCAGATAAAACACAGGCATATATCGTTGATTTTAAAGACTCAATTGGCATTGATACCTTGTTTCAAGTAAAATCAAAAGAAGGGTATCCGATTTCTTATTATAGAAACATAAAAACCAGTGTTTGTTTCGACAACAAATGCCGATTGTTGGATATTGTTCTTTATTGGAATATTACGGGACGCTATCTTGGATTTGAACTTCCGGAGAAGGAATTTTTGAGCAAAACAGAGCATGAACCATTTGTTCCCGATGAATATAAGCGGTTAAATGAGATTTTAGCAGATTCAATGTCAGCGCTCAGAACACTTTCGTATAATGCGTTGGTCCCAAGATATAATGCGAAAACGGCTCATGCTGACGGTATTACCTCACCTTCTGCCCCTGATGTGCTGGAATATATTGTAAAAGGTGCCGCTTATACGACCTATATCATGTGGCATTTTGTCTATGGAACTACCCAGAATGAAGTAGAAAATAGAACTGGGAAGGAACTATCAGCTCCGTTACTGCTAAAAATTTTAGAGAGCCCTAATTTGACCGACAAAATATGGGCTCTCAATCATAGCCGGAACTACCTCAATCAAAGTCCAGAACTTCAAATAAAACTATTTGAGGTTGTTGATAATAAAGATTATAATTTGGCTGAAAGGGCTATCAATTCAGTAAATTTGAAAGAAACGGCATCTGATAATTTGCAGATTTTATTAGTTGGAAAATTTGCCAAAGGCAATTACGCACTGAAAAAATTGATTTTGAGTAAACTGAAAGAAGCCCCTCAATTGCATAATCAAACAAAAGAGGATTTAGCGCATCAACTCAAATCACTCAATGGCGAATTGCTCGGTAACGTGCTTGATATTTTCAAAAAACATGATGTCAATGATGCGGAAACCTGTCGAATGGTAGCAGAATTGTTAGAAAACGACAATAGTTTTATTTCCCAAAAAGCTTATGCCTTTCTTAAAAACATAAAAATACAAGACGAAGTAATTGAAAATAAGCTCGTCAAATACAAATCAGGACGTGATTTAAACAGAAATTAAAGTAAAAACGCAACGACAAAGCTTTTGAAAAACAGTGCCTTACTTCATATTTTTAAAAAAGCTTTGTCAAATGAATAAACGTACTTATTACAAGGTCTCTGGCCAGAAAGGGCAATATAGCAGCCTACGTACCCTATTTTTCCTTGCGTTCCTCTCGCTTTCCAACCAAGTATTAGTAGGCCAAAACACTGCCAAAAAGCCCAATATTCTATACATTTTGGTGGATCAATGGCGGGCGCAGGCGACGGGGTATGCGGGCGATAAAAACGTGTATGCACCCAATCTCGACCGATTGGCGCGCCAAAGTGTGAACGTCAAAAATGCTGTTTCAGGCACACCCGTTTGTACGCCGCATCGCGCTTCGCTCATGACCGGGCAGTATCCGCTCACCAACGGCGTTTTTATGAACGATGTTTTATTGGACACCAACGCCACGACAATTGCGAAAGTGTACAAAAAGAACGGCTACACCACAGGATTTGTGGGCAAATGGCACATTGACGGGCACGGCCGAAACACCTACATTCCGCCTACGCGTCAGCAGGGATTTGGTTATTGGAAAGCCTTGGAATGCACCCATGATTACAATAATTCGGCTTACTACGCCGGTGATTCCAATAAAAAGTTGGTGTGGAAAGGCTACGATGTCATCGCGCAGACCGACGATGTCTGCAACTACATGACCGCTAAAGCCAAAGAAACCAATCCCTTCATGGTGTTTATTTCCATTGGCAGTCCGCACGATCCGTATCAAACGGCTCCCGAAAAATACCGTAAGATGTTTGAAAACAAAGACATCGTCATCAACGAAAACGTACCCGTTGAGAAACGCGAAAAGGTCAAAAACGACCTCCGGGGCTACTATTCACATATTGCGGCCATTGATGACTGCATCGGCAAAATGTGGCAGACGCTCAGTGATTTGGGCATTGAAGACAACACCATCATCGTGTTTTCATCCGATCACGGCGATTTACTCGGTGCGCACGGTTCCTGGAACAAACAGCAGCCTTACGCCGAAAGTATCAAGGTACCTTTTTTGCTTCATTATCCTAAGTTGTTCGGTAAAACGGGCAAAACCTCCGAGGCCTTGCTGAATTCTCCTGACATCATGCCTACCCTCTTAGGCCTTTGCGACATTCCCGTTCCGGCCTCGGTGGAAGGTAGTGATTTTTCGGGAGTGTTGAAAGGGACGAAAAAAGACAACGTCAAACATACGCTGATTTCCTGCACCCAGCCTTTCGGGCAATGGACTCGAAAAATGGGCGGGAAAGAGTATCGAGGTATTGTTACTCATCAATATACTTATACCCGCGATTTGAACGGCCCGTGGCTGCTGTTTGATAATTTGAAAGACCCGTTTCAACTCACTAATTTGGTTGGAAAAATAGAATATAAAAAAGTGCAGACTCAATTGGACGCCGACCTGAAGGGAGAATTACGCAAACGAAAAGACGAATTTAAACCCGGAATGGAGTATGTAAAGCAATGGAAGTACTTAGTGGATGAGACAGAAACGGTGCCTTACAGAAAAGTAAATTACGAAGGAAAGCCGATTGTTGAGTAATCCAAAACGATTTAGTCATGTTCCAAAATAGCGGGTTTTACCGATTTGTTTTTCTATTAAGCTGTTGTTTTTGTGCGAAGGTAACTTTTGCACAAAAGCAATCGACCAAGCCCAATATCATCTTTATCCTAACTGACGATCACCGAGCCGGTGCGTTGGGCTACACGGGCAATCCGTATGCACACACGCCTGAAATGGACAAATTGGCACAAACGGGGGTTTATTTTAAAAAAGCACTTGTAACCACCCCGATCTGTGCCGCGAGCCGAGCCAGTATTTTGAGTGCCATGCAGGAACGTGCCCACCGCTACACGTTTCAGACCGGCAATATCAAGCAGGAATACATGGAAAATGCCTACCCCAAAGTACTGAAAGAGGCCGGCTATTACACGGGTTTTTACGGTAAATTTGGCGTAAAATACGACCGCACAGACCAACTATTCCACGTGTATGAAGACTATGACCGCAACAACCGCTACACCGATAAACGCGGTTATTTCTTCAAAACCCTCGGGAAAGATACCGTCCACCTAACCCGCTATACGGGCCAAAAAGCCATTGATTTTATTGAAAACGCGCCCACCGATAAGCCCTTTTGTTTATCGCTGAGTTTCTCGGCTCCCCACGCCCACGACGGAGCCCCTGACCAATATTTTTACGACGAACAAACAGCGCATTGGCTTGAAAATGAAACCATTGCCCCGCCGCTTTTGGGCGAAGACAAGTACTTTAACCAACAGCCCGAAAAAGTAAAAGCAGGCTTCAGCCGCCTGCGTTGGACGTGGCGATTTGATACTCCCGAAAAATACCAGCGCATGGTCAAGGGTTATTACCGAATGATTGCAGGGATCGACCTGGAAATTGCCAAAATTCGGGAAGAACTGAAAAAGAAAAACCTTGACAAAAATACCGTCATCATTTTGATGGGCGATAATGGATACATGCTGGGAGAAAGGCAGTTAGCCGACAAATGGCTGATGTATGATAATTCCATTCGGGTTCCCCTGATCATTTACGACCCAAGGCAGGAGAAGCACCTGGACAGTGACGAAATGGCCCTCAATATTGATGTTCCGGCCACGATTCTGGACTTGGCAGGGGTGAATCGACCGAAAAATTATCACGGAAAAAGCTTGTTTCCGTTGGTTAACCAAACGGCCCGAAGTATGCAGCGCGACACGGTGTTGATTGAGCACTTGTGGGAATTTGAAAGCATCCCGCCAAGCGAAGGGGTACGCACCAACGAGTGGAAATATTTTCGGTATGTCAACGACAAAAGCCTCGAAGAACTCTACAATTTAAAGGCCGACCCCAACGAGATCACCAACTTGGTTCGGGACGAAAAATACCGGGAGGTGTTGAACAACCTGCGGCAAAAAACCGAAAAGCTCATTCAGCAACACCGAGATGCCAATGCCTGCCAACCAACAGGGTTAATGGTGGAGTTTATCCGACAACCTGCTACCGTTTTGTTGAAAGATGCGACGCCCGAATTTGGTTGGGCGGTACCCAAAGAAGCCGTTTTTCAGTCGGCCTATCAACTGTTGGTGGCTTCTTCCAAAACCAACATTGATAACAACATCGGCGATGTGTGGAACACGGGACTGGTGCGCGGCACTACATCGTCGAATGTGACTTACCAAGGCAAATCCTTACAAACGGGCGTGTCGTACTTTTGGAAGGTGAGGATTTGGGATACCGACAATCGCACGGGTGATTATTCTGAACCGCAGTCGTTTCGGGTGGGACCGCCGGACAATTCAATCTCAACGACCAATATTTTTCAGGTAGATAAAAAGAAGCCGACGAAATTCATTAAAACGGCCCCGGGCAGTTACTTCGTTGATTTTGGAAAAGCGGCCTTTGCGAATCTGGAACTCAATTACATAGCCAAAAAGAACCAAATCCTCATTGTACGGCTGGGCGAACAACTCGAAAACGGGAAAATAAACCGAAAACCAATGGGCAGTATTCGGTATCAGGAGGTAAAAGTGGAGGTATCGAAAGGCAAAAAAACCTACCGACTCAACATCAAACCCGACGAACGAAATACTAAATCAAGCGCTGGCGCGGTGGTATTGCCCGATTCTTTCCCCGTCTTACTGCCGTTTCGGTACTGTGAAATAGAAAATGTTGCCGAAAATCTGACGGCCAACGACCTGACGCAATTGGCGTATTTCAGCTATTTTGAAGAAGACCAAAGCCGTTTCAAAAGCTCTGATACTACCCTCAATCAGATCTGGGAGTTGTGCAAATACACGATCAAAGCCAGTTCATTTTCAGGACTTTACCTCGATGGCGACCGGGAGCGCATTCCGTACGAAGCCGATGCCTACCTCAATCAGCTAAGCCACTACGCCACCGATCGTGAGTACGGCATTGCCCGCAAAACCATTGAGTATTTTATGGAGCACCCCACGTGGCCTACCGAATGGCAACTCCACGTGGCGCTGATGTTTTACCAGGATTATATGTACACTGGTAATACCGAATTGATCGCCAAATACTACGAACCTCTGAAGTACAAAACCCTCATGGAACTCGCCCGGGAGGATGGTTTGATCAGCTCGTCGTCGCCTAAAAATACGCCTGAGTTCATGCAAAAACTGGGTTTCAAAGACCCTAAAATACAGCTGAAAGACATCGTCGATTGGCCGCCTGCCCAAAAGGATACGGGTTGGAAATTGGCCACTGCCGAAGGCGAACGAGATGGCTATGTTTTTACGCCCATCAACACCATGGTGAACTGTTTCTTTTACAAAAACATGGAGATCATGGCCGAATTTGCACGAATACTCCATAAATCGGAAGATGAAAGACGGTTTCAGACCTTGGCGATTAAAGCCAAAAATGCTATTAATGAAAAATTATTTAACCCAAAAACGGGGGCGTACATTGACGGAGAAGGCACTGAGCACTCCTCGCTGCACGCTAACATGATGGCGTTGGCTTTTGACATTACCCCCGAAAACCACAAAAAATCGGTCGCCGATTTTATCAAATCCCGGGGCATGGCGTGCAGTGTTTATGGCTCGCAGTATTTATTGGAAGCCCTCTACAACGCCAACGAAGCCAATTATGCCTTACAACTGATGACCGCCACGCACGACCGAAGCTGGTGGAACATGATAAAGATCGGCTCGACCATGACGCTGGAGGCATGGGATACCAAATACAAACCTAACCTCGACTGGAACCACGCCTGGGGAGCGGCACCCGCCAATATTGTCGCCCGCAATATGTGGGGCATTCAACCCAAAACGGCAGGGGGAAGCATCATGCACATCAAACCGCAATTAGGTACGCTTTCTTCTTCCGAAATCACCGTGCCCATTATGAAAGGACTTATCAAGGCCTCGTATCAGCGCAAAAGCAGGGTTTTTCAGGAATATACCTTTGAACTGCCCGCCAATGTATCAGCAGAACTGGAATTAAAGTACTCACCCGAAGATACAATCCTGCTGAACGGAACAAAAGTAGACACCTCCTTCGGCACTCTTCGGCTGTCGCCGGGCATCAATACGGTTGTGTTAAATGTCAATACGTTTTAAGCACTGCAAAAACCTGTTAGAATATTAGTTATCATTGTCATCTACGTGCAAAACGTGTAAAAACCGATGTATAAAGGGGGCGAAGAAGATAGAAGTGGCCGATAAAAACGTGATGCCGCTGAAGAGCGCATAGAAAGAGGCGAACCATTTGGCAGTATCAGTATAAAGGTCATCAACAGGACCCATACCTCCCAAAATCATGGCAGCATTGTAGAATGCAGAAACCCAGTCAAGTGACGGTTGGTCTGGTTTGTCTCCTCCTGAAAGATAATAATAGCCCACAGCGCCTAAAACCCAAGAAGCCCCGATTACCCCTGCTGCTACAAAAGCGTATTTGGCTACGCGCCGCTTGAACCGAGGACGCGATATAACTTTCTGGTTTTTATGCTCGAACATGAAATTGGATTTTGTGAAATTGCGACGAAAAATAGCATTTTTATTTCCCGAACCAAAGCCCGAAATTTGCAGTTAATGAAGTACCAAATTATTTACAGTAAGCAGTGGATATATCTTGCTATTAAAATTTGAAAATCAATAAGTTAATAGTAGAAATCTGTTTTGAATACTGATAACTCAATACTCAATACTATTTATGCTCTCTCGACGTCAGGAACGCGAACAACTCAAAACTACCCTCGGATACCGCATTTGGAGTGTGGCCTTTACCTTATTTTATCCTATTATTTCTCTGTTTGCCTTGGTATTTACGGGAATAGTTCGTTTGTTTTCCGGGCTTTCGCAGGGATTAGTTTGGCTCTTGAAAGGAGGAAAGCGCGTTTGATGACGGATTATATCGCGGAACTGCTGGAACAAAAGGTAGCTCAGTACAACCGCCCTAATTTTATCCCCAATGATCCTATCAGTATTCCCCACCAATTTTCTCGTCGGCAAGACATCGAAATTATGGGTTTTTGGGCGGCGGTATTGGCTTGGGGACAGCGTAAAACCATCATCAACAAATGCAACGAGTTGATTCAACTCATGGATGGTGCGCCTTATGACTTCATAAAAAACCACACCGATTCTGATTTAAAGCGTTTCCTAAATTTTAAACACCGCACCTTTAACGCGACGGATACGCTCTATTTTCTTCATTTTTTCAGAGAATACTATCAAAAACACGATTCATTGGAAATGGCCTTCTCACAGCCATTATCTCCTGACGTTTTGAATGTAGAAAAGGGCTTGGTAGGATTTCATGAGTTGTTTTTCAGTTTAGAAGATTTTCCTGAACGTACCCGTAAACACATTGCCACGCCCGTACGCAAATCATCCTGTAAGCGGTTGAATATGTTTCTGCGCTGGATGGTTCGGAAAGACGACAAAGGTGTAGACTTTGGCATTTGGACCACTATTAAACCTTCACAACTCATTTGTCCCTGCGATGTACACGTAGACCGCGTAGCGCGTAAACTCGGTCTCATTCAGCGTCCCACTACCGACTGGCAAACGGCTCTCGAACTAACCGAAAACTTAAAGCAGTTTGATGCTGATGACCCGGTGAAGTATGATTTCGCGTTGTTTGGTTTGGGTGTGGAAGGGGAGATGTAAGCGAACTGAATTTGCAAAATTGCCAAACATTTTCAATCTTTAGCGCGTTGATTTGTAATAATAATAATAATGCACAGATGGAAACGCCGGCAAATCCAGGTAAACTTAAAAAACAGAATCCCAAGCCTCCAAAGAAAAGTTTGATGGAATTGGTAAAAGAAGTGATTCCGAAAGGAAAATACAAAGGGCTTTCAAAAATTTTAGAGCCTCACGAAATGCCTGATTGCTAATGAATTATTTGTTGGACACAAACGTTTTCATTATCCTTATCGAAGAAAGCTTTGACAGGCTTAGCCAAACTCAACGAGAAGTCATATCAAATTCTGAAAGTATATTTTGGCTTTCTGAGTCGAGTTTGTATGAAATTGCAATCAAAGTTAGGTTGGAAAAATCAGATTTTTCTCACATCAACATTTCTACGATTGAAGATGACAGACAGCGATTAAACATTCGTTTGTTGAAGCCTAAAGTAGTTCATTATTTGAATATACCCGAAGTGCCTAAAGTGTATCTAAGCCCTTCCAAATTACACGCCGACCCATTCGATTTATTGATTATTTCACAGGCACTTATCGAAGATCTTCCAATCCTTTCGACTGACCGCTACTTTCCTGATTATGAAGGGTTGCGCGTAATTACTTGATTGATTTGAAACGTTTTATAACAGTTCAAGCTCAAATACCAACGCATTTTCGTGGCCTTTGTAAATGTTTTCTACTTCCGTCATTCCCGATTTTTCTAAAACGCGCCGGGAGTTGAGGTTATCGGCTTGAATGAAAGCCACAATTTCTCTCTCTTTAAAATTCTGGTTCAGGTATTCAATTGCCTTTTGGGTGATTTCGGTCGCGTAGCCTTTGCCCCATGCTTCTGGTAAAAACGCATAACCTACTTCAATGGCGTCAGTGTTATCAATGTGTTTGATTTTAACGAGGCCAAGATATGTATCGGTTGCTTTTTCAAAACAAGCAAAAAGCCCTAAACCTTCGTTTTCTGCTGCGTAAACAGTTTCCTGTCGGATTCGGGCTAAACTCTGTGACGGTTCAGCCACAGGTTTTCGGATAAATGCCATTACATCCGGATTGCCTTCTGTTCGGCACAGATCATTGACATCACTTTCCTGAAAATGGCGAAGGTAAAGGCGTGAAGATTCTAAAAAGAGAATGGACATTTTTTTATAAATGGTGGCGAGCGGTGCGGTTGGTTTAGAAAAATCTCTTTTTAAACCAGTGAGCAATTGGAATGGCTGTAATGATACCAATGGCATCGGCGAGGCCATCATATAAATCAAACATGCGGCCAATTGGTAAAACATATTGCCAAACTTCAATAAAAAAACCGTACGCAATTCCTCCGGCAATGACCCAAAAAGGATTTGGTTTGGCCCAATACCAAAGTGCTCCCAAAATGCCAAAGGCTCCGAAATGATGTAATTTATCCGAGCCTAATCCTTCAACCATCTCCTCACGTGGGATAGAACAAAGCCCCAAAATCACTAACGTCCAAACGATGGCAAGATGGGGCTTTG
>NZ_JAIXST010000298.1 GCF_027484545.1 Runella sp.
CAACCATATTCGTAGTATCATTCGGAGGGCCTTTGGTTACGTAGATTTTGCAGCCCTTCGTTTGCGGGTATTAACCGAGTGCGGGTGTAGTCCGTAATAATTTTCTAAGAACTTCATCTTAACATAAATCAACATGTTATTCTTATTAGGAGGTCAGGAAATTACTTTTATTTTTATAGGGTTGCTCATTTGGATTTTACCCATTATAGCCATAGTTTATTTTGCCATCCGCGTGCTGCGCGTATTGCATAAGTTGGAAAAATACCTTGATTCAAAAAAATGAATACCTTAGAATTTAAATACCTAATACTCACTCGATTCGATAGGTTTGTAGGTTTAAATTTTACCCTTAATTTTGCATTTGATTGTCTTAACAATTAACACACTCTTCTGTTTATGATTCGTTCCGTAGCCGACCGTATTTATTTGGACAATGCCGCTACCACCCGCATTGACCCCGAAGTAATTGAAGCCATGCTGCCTTGGATAATCGAGCAATACGGCAATCCTTCCTCCATTCATGGTCATGGACGCGTGGTCAAATCGGCTATCGAACAGGCGCGTAAAACAGTAGCAATGCTGCTCAATACGTCTCCTTCGCAAATTTTCTTTACTTCAGGCGGTACCGAAGCCGACAATATGGCAATTGTGTGCAGCATTGAAGATTACAACTTAACGCACGCTATTACTTCTCCTTTGGAACACCATGCGGTATTGCATACCTTGGAATACATGGCTAAGTTGGGCAAAATCAAGCTGAGCATGGTGACTGTTGATGAGAAAGGGCACGTTGATTTGGGTCATTTGGAGGAACTGTTGCGAAACAATCCTCGCTCGTTGGTTTCATTAATGCACGGCAATAATGAAATTGGCAATTTATTGGATTTGAATGCCGCCGGAGATTTGTGTGAACAATATAACGCCGTTTTTCACAGCGATACGGTGCAAACAGTCGGGCATTTACGCCATGATCTAAAGCAACTGAAAACCAATTTTATCGTAGGAGCCGCTCATAAATTTAACGGTCCCAAAGGCGTTGGATTTTTGTACGTAAACAATATCAAGATTCATCCTTATATACACGGTGGCTCGCAGGAACGGAACATGCGCGGCGGTACAGAAAATGTCTACGGAATTGTGGGATTGGCCAAAGCGTTGGAAATTGCCTACCGAGATATGGAGGCCCATCGTTCGCATTTGGAAAGTCTTAAAAAGCGAATGATTGCGGGTTTTCGTGAAAAAATTGAAGATGTTCACTTCAACGGCGATTGCGAAAATTTGGAACGCAGTAATTATACCGTTCTGAACGTAAGTCTGCCGCCTTCTGACATCAACGATATGCTGTTGTTTAATTTGGACATTGCCAAGATTTCGGCATCGGGAGGCAGTGCCTGTTCGAGTGGTTCCGAAATAGGCTCTCACGTGTTAGGAGCGCTGGGAGTATCTCCGGACCGTGGCAATGTGCGCTTCTCGTTCGGCAAATACAATACCGAAGCCGATATTGACTACGCCGTAACTACAGTGGCGGAAATGTATAAATGCGTGGTGGTATAATTTTACCATTGGATACTCACATCATCCGTTAAAGGATGCGCCATACACGTAAGTACTTGACCGAGAAAGATTTCTTCATCGGTCAAGACTTCATTATACTCCATTTCTGTACTTCCCTGCACGCACAGCGCAGCACAGGCGCCACAGCGCCCTGCACGACACGTATAGGGCAATGATAATCTGGCTTTCAATCCTGCTTCCAGAATGGTCTGATTATTATTGACTTCAATGGTTTTTGTAATTCCCTTAAAATTAAACTGTACGGGTTGAGGCGGATATTGCTTTGGGGTTGGTGACTTGGCTTCAATCACGTAAAATTCGCGGTGAATTTGGTCTTTGTCAAAACCCATCGTGAGCAACGTAATCTGAACCATCAGCATAAAATGAAAAGGCCCGCAGGTGTAAAAAAGCGCATCCTTTGGAGCCATTGTCGGCAAATATTGGCGAACCAACTCTTCCAACAACGTATTATTCAGCCTTGCCCAACGCAGATTTTTGACGTTTCCCCATAAAAAAACAACTTTCAAACGGTCTGAATAATCGCGATGCAGGGCTTGAATTTGTTCATAAAAAATGGTTGACTCAACAGATTTATTGCTGTAAATCAACGTAATATGCGTATGAGGCTCTTGGTAAAGAAGTTGTTTCAATAAAGAAAAAATAGGCGTGATTCCACTACCCGCCGCAATCAAAAACACATGTCTGGGCTGTGTTGCTTTCTCATTAATAACAAAGCGTCCCGCTGGTTCTAAAACAGGGAGTACGTCTCCAACTTTTGTATAATCAAGCAATCGGCGCGTTACGAGGCCATTGGGAACCCGCTTAATGGTAATGGCCGGCAACGCATCTACACCGGGAGTAGATGAAAATGAAAACGAACGACGAACTTCCTGTCCGTGATCATCGAAAAGCAGCGTCAGAAATTGCCCGGCTTGGTACTGAAAGCAAGATTCATCAAGGGGTTGAAAGACAAAGGTTTTAACTTCAGGAACTTCGTCAATGATTTGCGCAACGCGTAGAAGGCGGGTTGTCGGGTCCATATCATAAAAAAGGCGAGGTAAAAACCCCGCCTGTCATTATACTTTACTTAATTTCTTTATCGGGCATGAGCTCAGCCAATTTTTTGGCGAGTGCTTCTCCCCGTAGGTTTTTGCCAATGATTTTGCCGTTGGGGTCAAGAAGATAGCTGGCCGGAATGGAATTGATACCGTACTGAACCGCTACTTCGTTTTGCCAATATTTCAAATCCGAAACGTGTGACCACGTCAATTGGTCTTTTTCAATGGCTTTCAACCAAGGCTCTTTCTTTTGGTCGAGCGATACCCCCAATATGGTAAATCCTTTGTCTTTATATTGGTTATACGCTTTTACCACGTTGGGATTTTCCTGGCGGCAAGGTCCGCACCACGATGCCCAAAAATCGACCAACACATATTTTCCACGCAAAGAGGAAAGCGAAACGGGTTTTTCGTTGACGTCATTTTGGGTAAAATCCATTGCGATTTGTCCTACTCCCGTTTTCGCATTGATGTCTATTTTTTTCTTCAAATCGTTGGCAAACGTCGAAGCAAGCGCCTCTCCTTTGAGGTAGCCGTACATGCCGGCCAATTCGCTGTCTTCACCGTAGAAAAACTTACTGCGTACCAACCAGGCACTCGTCGCAGATTCGGGATTGGCCTGAACAAATTCTTTGGCTTTGGCAGAGATTTGCTCGTCAATTTTTTCTACTTGGTCACTGTATTCTTTGTACGGTTGTTTCTTTTGGTACGCATCCATGAGCGTAGCCATCACGGGACGTCTTTGGTTGTTGAGCGCCGCAATGGAAGCCGTGTATTTTGACAAATCTTCGTTCATTTTACTGCCCGAAACACTCGCATTTTCTAATTCTTCCAACGCTCCCGTAAATTTCAGGACCGCATTTTTCTCCAAAAAGAAAGAAGTTTGCGTTTTACCTACACGCAAATACGCCGTAGTAATGTCTTCGATTTGTCCTTTGAAAGAAAATTCTCCAGTAGCTGATTTAAGCGAATCAGTCGTTTTTCCGTAGCGGAGATAAATGGTTTGGTCTTTGAGGCCTTGGATGTTTCCTGTTACTGTAAATGAGGCAGGTTCGGCCAAAGCGAGCATAGGCAAAGCCAACAAACAGAGAATGAGGATTTTTTTCACAGCGAGAGCGTTTTGATTTTCAGTTGATTGTAGAAATGCAGTGGCAAGATAAAGCGTATTGCGTTAAAAGGCAAATTCTTCCTTTTTCAGCATGGATGTTTCAGTTTTTTACAAACTGTATAGTTATTGCAAATTCAGTTTCAATAGCTCGAATGAAATAGACACGATTGGGTTCCTTTTCGAATAACGAGTCAAAGTATTCTTGAGCAGTTATATTCCTGTTGTTTATGGCCTCTCTGCGTCTTTCTATATAATTTTTTCGGTCGGCAGTAAGTTCTTCATCATTCAGTTTCAAATACTTAATTAATTTATCAGCCTCTTCATCTTCAGGGTCACAAATGTATTCGCCATCAAGGTAGATGATTCGGTCTTCAAAATCATTGGCAGTGGGGTGAATAAGCGGTTGGTGTTTTAACCATCTGGGAGCACTTCCTTTCTCATTGTTCCATTGCGCTTTTACCAGAAACCAGTTTTGATACCCATCCTGCTCCGTATTTTTTAGAGTAGGGTTAAAATGCTCAATCTCTTTTTTATCAGTTCTCCCCAAATAGGTTTCTGTATAGGCACAAATAGCATTTTGTTCGGCCAACAATTGTTTTTGAATTTCTGTAGTATGATTGGGATATTTCCAACCATTGCTTACAATTACCGAATTCTTATTTTTCGTTTGTCGCCTCATACTCCAAAATTGTATTTATCGCCCAAACGCTCTCTTTCCTCCATAAAAGCCTGTTTTTTAGCTTCCTCTTTTTCAAAATGAATCAGGCTTTTTAGTTTGGTGTATCGTTCCCATGCCTTTGTTTTGGCATCACTCATATATTTTTCCAAATCGAAAATATCTCGTAATAAAGTATCCGATGAAAGTGCCTGAAAATCAACATCCACTTTTTCGATAGTAATGCCTTCTTCTTTGGTGCGATTTACTTTCAAAAGCACTGAGTTTTCAGGAGCGCCTAAAAGCGGCACTAAACTATGCGTAGAGGCAATAAACTGTACTTTAGGAAAAATCTTAGAAAGTAATTGGGGAATTTCGCGCTGCATTTTGGGATGCCAATGCA
Source organism: Runella sp. (assembly GCF_027484545.1). GTDB lineage: Bacteria > Bacteroidota > Bacteroidia > Cytophagales > Spirosomataceae > Runella. The sequence continues at coordinate 4,779 of NZ_JAIXST010000298.1, forward strand.
AATCCAGTTCATCAATAATGACAATACCTGCCAACTCGGAAGGATTAGTGATAGTAGGCTGAGATTTAAACAACCTAATCATCGTATCCCCTACCATTGCAATGATACTGCGGAAACCTGAGGCCAGTTGCGAAAATGATACTCTTTTGTATGTTTCTCCATTTTCAACAGGCTCTTTTTCAATGTAATAAATCCTGCGAGCCGGCACATCCACTTCAATATCAGCCAAGTAGGGTATCAATTGCAGGAATGTCTTTTTAACAGCCTCAAACTTTGGGCTTTTTTCCAAAAACCAAATCAAGAGTTCAAACTCAATATTGAGTAAAATGCCATCTGAATTGAACAAGCTGTACGTCGTTGTGCTTTTCTTAGCGATATCGTTTTGGGTTTGGTCCGTTTGGATTTGGAGGCGGGAGGGGCCGTAGCAAGCGAGATGAGGAAAAGAATCAATCGTATGGCCAACATTATGAATAACGCTTTTATTGCGATTAAAATACTCTATTCCAATACCATTATCATTATTAAAACTGGGAGAAAAAAGTGGTATATCCCCATCATTTTCTCCGACAAAACCAATGATGATAGAGCGCAAAATGGTTGTTTTCCCGTACCCATTTTCACCAATCAAAAATATCCAATTGGTATCAATAGGTAATGAATCCTTAAATTCAATGTTATAGATACCTTCATAATCTTTTACAACCAACCTTTTTAAACCGTAAGGCAGAATATTTTGGGCATTTTTAAAAGTATCCGGTGTAATTATTTTTATCAGAGTATTATTATAGTGCGTTATTTCAAAGGCCTGAATTTGTCCATAAAATTCTACTGCTTCTCGTGCCAATTTTCTTATATTTTCATCCTCAGTAGTTAACGTATAGTTGGCAGAAATTTGTTGAGTATTAACATCCACATTTATATTCAAGTCCAAAAAATATTGCTGGAAAACAGGCAGATATATCTTAGCTTTTTCTTGAAACTCATTTTCTGGCTGCCCATCTTTAATAGTCCAAATGATTCTGGTTAGGTTAAATTTTGCTAATTCCAATTGCCCTGGATTAAATGAAATCTGATTTTGATATAAATAATTTCCAAGTTCATTAATTCCTATTATAGATGACTCATATGGAAGATTATCTATTTCTTGCTTCTTTTCATCTAATTCTCCGTTCCAATTATCAAGAGTCGCGGGGTCAATTGTTGGTAATAGCTTTCCAATTTCATCAAGTTGTTTTCCTTCATTCTTAAACTTGATGAAAAGATTGTGTAGCCGTATTTCCTCTGCTTTTGTCATTATTGATAAATCGTAATACCCCCAAAAATACAGAACCACAAGAGTACTTCTTGTGGTTCTAACTAAATATATTTTAAGCTTTTACGCCACCCAGCCTTCTACCTCTTCCTTTTTCGGCATAGGAGCGTCTATTTTCAGTTTTTTTCGTAAACCGCCTAAGTCATTGAATACCTTGTTGGGATTAGCTGCTTTAAGAGCTTCGATGGTCAAAAAGCCCATTTTTTGCAAGGCAGGAATCCAAACACCTGGCACGCCCTGCGCTTCGTAATCAGAGTCCGTAGCCATTTCCACTTTCTTTTCCGGGCGCATCTGAGGAAAGAACAACACTTCCTGAATACTCGTTTGGTCGGTTAGCATCATGGTCAGGCGGTCTATTCCGATACCGATGCCGGAAGTTGTCGGCATCCCGTATTCGAGTGAGCGAATAAAGTCTTCGTCCATCGCCATTGCTTCTTCATCGCCGCGCTCGGCCAAGCGAAGCTGTTCTTCAAAACGTTCGCGTTGGTCAATCGGGTCGTTTAGCTCTGAATACGCGTTGGCAACTTCTTTTCCGTTGATAAACAGCTCAAAACGCTCCACCAAGCCCGGTTTGCTGCGGTGCTTTTTGGTCAACGGCGACATTTCTACCGGATAATCAATGATGAACGTAGGTTGAATCAAATTATCTTCCACCTTCGCACCAAAGATTTCATCAATCAATTTAGCCACGCCCATAGTGGCATCGGTTTCAATACCCCATTCTTTGCATTGCGCAATCAGTTCTTCTTCGGTTTTCCCTTCTACGTTGATACCGGTATATTTTTCAATCGCTTCAAAAATACTCAAACGCGTATAGGGCCCCACAAATTCAACTTCGTTGCCCCACGATTGTATTTTGGTTTGTCCGTTTACCGCCAAAGCCACTTTTTCCAAAAGCTGCTCGGTAAGATCCATCATCCAATGGTAATCTTTGTAGGCCACGTAAAATTCCAATGACGTAAATTCGGGGTTGTGCGTACGGTCCATCCCTTCGTTACGGAACATTTTCCCAAACTCATACACGCCGTCGAAACCGCCCACAATCAGGCGTTTGAGGTACAACTCATTGGCAATCCGCATGTACAACGGCATATCCAACGTATTGTGGTGGGTTTTGAAAGGACGCGCCGTTGCTCCCCCATGGATGGGCTGCAAAATAGGCGTTTCCACTTCCAACCAACCTTTGTCATCAAAAATCCGCCGCATGGTACTGATTACCTTAGCGCGTTTGATGAAAATATCTTTAACGTGCGGATTTACAATCAAATCCACGTACCGCTGACGGTAGCGCAGTTCGGGGTCTGTAAAACCATCGTAGGTTTTTCCATCGGCTTCTTTCACCACAGGCAACGGTTTCAGCGATTTGTTCAGAATTTTAAACTCCTGTACATGAATTGAAATTTCGTTGGTTTGGGTCGTGAATACAAAACCTTTTACGCCAATGATATCGCCGATGTCGAGGAGTTTTTTGAAAACCGTATTATAAAGTGTCTTGTCTTCGTCAGGACAAAGATCATCGCGGCGGAAATACAACTGAATACGTCCGGTGCTGTCCTGCATCTCCACAAAAGAGGCACTTCCCATGATACGGAAGCTCATCAAACGACCGGCGATTGAGATGTCCTTATAATTTAGCTTATCGTTTTCATAGTTCTTATGGATGTCGGCTGCCGTAGCATTTACCTCAAACATCTCGGCAGGATAGGGATCAATCCCCATTTTCATCAATTCTTCGCGCTTTTGGCGGCGGAGCAGTTCTTGTTCGCTTAACATTGTATTCGACAGTTTGCGGCAAATAATACCGCTCTTAGCTTTTATAAGGCCGCAAAATTAAGAAAAATAACGGTTAGTACGTGCTTTTACCAAAGCTTGCATCCGGTTTTGGTCCCTTTTTCATAAATAACTACAAAGGTAAAATTTGGTTCTAACCACTCATCAAATACCTTAATCTTTTGTCCATTTCAGCAGCGAAATTTAGGCAGAGTGCGCTACTATTATGCTATCATTTTAATATCATAACTATCATGAAAGAAAAAGAACTTACCTCTGCTTCCGGTTACTTATTATTTGGTTTAGGATTAGTGTTATGGGTAGCCGCTGTGTTTGCCCTCATTGCGAAAGCCGCTATTTTAGGCATCCTTTTGTTTTTTATCGGACTGATTTTGTTGATTGGTCTAACGGTTATTAATCCCAATGAAGCGGCCGTTGCCACTTTTTTTGGGGAATATATCGGCACCTTGAAACAGAATGGATTGCGCTGGGTAAACCCACTGTATCGTCGTCGTAAAATCAGTTTGCGGGCACGTAACTTGAATGGTCAAAAATTGAAAGTAAATGATAAAATGGGTAATCCCATTGAAATTGCGGCCGTTGTGGTATGGTTTGTAAGTGATACGGCTCAAGCCGTTTTTGAAGTGGATGATTACCAAAAGTTCGTTGATATTCAATCGGAAGCAGCCATCCGAAAATTGGCCGGTTCTTATTCTTACGACACCATTGAAGACGAAGAAGCAAGTATCACCCTACGCGATGGCTCAGGAAAAATTAACGATATGCTCGAACACGAACTACACGAACGCCTGACTCGGGCGGGAGTAGGTGTACTCGAAGCACGCATCAGCCACTTGGCGTATTCACCCGAAATCGCGGGTGCCATGCTACAACGTCAACAAGCTTCTGCCGTAGTAGCGGCTCGTAAACAAATTGTGGACGGCGCGGTTGGCATGGTCGAAATGGCGTTGGCAAAACTCTCCGAAAAAGGCATTGTTCATTTGGACGAAGAGCGCAAAGCAGCCATGGTCAGCAATCTGTTAGTGGTCCTTTGCGGTGAAAAATCCGTCAGTCTGGTCATCAATGCAGGGACTTTGTACAACTAAAATCCCCTTTGTTGTCAAATTTCAGGAATGTTTAGATAAGTGCTATCTAAACATTCCTGTTTGTGTTACTTATCAATTTCAATCCAATGGCCACCGAAAAAAAGCCGTTTGTACTCCGAATCAGTCCTGAAATGCTGAAAGAATTGGAACAATGGGCACAGGAAGAATTCAGAAGCATCAACGGCCAAATTGAGTATCTGCTTAGTGATGCGCTCAAAAAGCGACGCAGGGCGCCGGCAAAAATACCGCCTGCCAATCAACCGGAATAAAAAGTTTACTATTGAACATCGTAGAGATTATTCCTGTAATCGTATCTTTTTTTGCAGATTTACGGGAATAGTGGATTTTGAGAAGGATATGTAATTAAGCAAGTTATTGCCATAATACTTACCAATAATTTCCTTTTTTTATCGTACTGCCGACGATTATCACTTACGACCTGCTGTTTTTGTGTGCAGCATTGCTACTTTGGCAAACAATCTCAGTCAATTGTTGAAGTAATTGAGACCTTGCCTTGTTCCAAAAATTTTTAGCTCAAAAATATACCTCAGATTTTGATGTATCAGTTCTTGATGTATATTTGCGTCATGAACAACTCCCAATTATACAAAGGAAGCCTTTCGCTAATTATCTTGAAATTGCTCGAAGAAAATAAGCGGATGTATGGCTATGAAATCACTCAAAAGGTGAAAGAGCAAACCAATGGCGAATTGGTCATTAACGAAGGGGCACTGTATCCGTCATTGCACAAACTCGAAGCCAAAGGGCTGCTGACAGTAAGCATCGAGCACGTCGGCAATCGCCCCCGCAAGTACTACGCATTGACCGAAAAAGGAGAAACCGAAACAGTAAACCGTTTGGAAGAACTCACTGATTTTGTCAAACACATGCAACTGTTGTTAAATCCCAAACTGTCACTTGGCTGATGAAGAAGGAGTTAAGTTACGTTGACATCAGCCGCATTCACAGCTATGTGGAAGGCATGGGTGTAGAGTTTTATGATGTACAGGTGGAAATTGTGGATCATATTGCCTCTGTCATAGAAGAGCAAATGACTATAAAACCTGAAGAACTTTTTGATTCTACACTCTCAAAATTTACCGGCTTTGATGGTTTGGTAAATGAAAAACGCCGCCAAGTAGCGCGTCAGTACGATCGTTATATAATCCAAAGTTTGAAGTCATTTTTCAGTTGGCCCAAAGTTATTTTTACTCTTCTGTTGCTCTGGTTAATCTATTCCTTCTTAGATAAAGCTGATAATCAATTGATTGAAACAGCGAAAGACACGTCGTTTATTATAGGTTTAATAAGCACTTTAGGATATTCTGCTTTTGTTTTTATGAGGAACAACCAAGAGATGAATAAACTTTCAACCTCAAATCATATTGCTTGGTATTTCATTTTCATTCAGACTCCTCAAATATTAAATACTTTCACAAAATATGTGATAATGTATCGAGAACAATACACCTTATTATTTGCCATTACTTATTGTGTTTCGTTTTTGCTGATTTGGGCAGTTATTGAATCGTACGAAAAATTAAGGTTGTATGGCCGTGAGAAATATTTAAAGGCTTTAGCGTAAATGAAGAAGGAGTTAATACTAATTTAGAATTAGATAGTCGTATTTTTGTACAATGAAATATGAAACAAAAATAGTCGAAAGTATAGAATATTTAGTGGAACAGGAGCGCAAAAGCACTTTAGTACTGATTCG
>NZ_JAIXST010000096.1 GCF_027484545.1 Runella sp.
GGAAGGCAATTATACGTAATTTATCCTTGGGGAGAAGGGGGATACCCCTTCTTTCTCAAAAATATTACTTCTCTTGCCCTCTTTAAAAGTTGCATTTACTCCTTGAATCTAAGAAGTTTTTGTACCGTAAAATTTGTAATTAATTGGGAATGATTGAATTATAGCTGTTTCTCTTGGAGATAACCTCCTTTTATTGTTGGGGTGGTGATGCACAACCACTCCTCCTTTTTCATCACCACGAGCCGTTATAGTTGGCGATGGCATATCTGGGTTTATAACTCTATGACCTAAATATCCATTAAATCTTAATTTATATTTGGAAGCTTCATGATTTTCAAGATTGTGTAACTCTTCTGGATGAGGAATATTCTTTAAAGCATCCCCAATACTTACCCATTGCTGTCTATCTTCAAATAAAGGAATGCCATTGAGCTTTTGATGGGTAGATTTAGGGGGGAAATTGATATTAATATCCAATCCTTTTCTTTGCCCAAATATCAAAACTCTTTCTCGCGTTTGAGGTACTCCATAATTGGCGGCATTTAAAACAGAATATCTTACATTGTAACCTATTGCTTCAAAATCCTTGCAAATGAGTTCAAAAATTTTACCTTTTCCCAAACTCAAAATACCCTTGACATTTTCGGCAATAAAAAAAGATGGCTGTTTATCTTTCAAAATTCGTACAAATTCTAAATATAAAAAATTTCGTTCGTCTTGTTCATTCCTCTGTTGATTTGCAAGTGAAAAACCTTGACATGGAAAACCACCAATTATCATATCACAATTAGGTATTTCACAAGAGGGAACTTCTCTAATATCCTTACACTGTATATGCTTACTAATATTGAGTTTGTAAGTTTCAACAGCATCTTTCCATAGGTCATTAGCCCATATTACCTGATGCCCAGCCCAAATAAAGCCTAAGTCAAAACCTCCAATACCAGAAAAGAGAGATACGATTTTCATACTGCTAATAGTGTTTTTTTATCACGTAAGATTAACTCACTTTTCTCAATTTTTCTAAATTCTTCTCCGATTTTCAATGCAAACTTTACGGCAACAGCATTCCCTATCTGCCTGTATTGGCTTCCCATAGAACCCTTAAATTCAAAATCCAATGGAAACGTCTGAATGATAGCACTTTCACGAACTGACATTCTTCTGTGATTTTTGGGGTGCTGAGTAGTTACATTTCCTCCCGTATCTTTTGCTAAAATAGTAGGTGAAGGTTTATGAGGGTCTGTTTTCCGATGACCGATAAAGTTACGGTCAGTCACTTTGTACTTAGAATAGATATGATTTAATAAATCATGCTCTTCTTCTGGTTCGGGAATACTTTCCAGAGCTTCGCTGATTGTTACCCATTTATTGGGAGTAATCAAGGAAGGCTTTTGAGAATGAGTAGGTTGCGGAAATGGAAATGTACCTTGAAAAATGTCATTCCTGATGCCTATGATGATTACTCTAAATCTATTTTGTGGAACACCGAAATCGGCAGCGTTAAATAGACGATAGCTTACCTTATAACCAATACTTTGAAAATCATTGATTATTGTCTTTATAGCTTCTCCTTTGTCAATACTTAATAATCCTCTGACATTTTCTGCTACAAAATAGGAAGGTTGCTTATCATTGACAACTCTGACAAATTCACGATATAAAGTATTTCTTTCATCTTTTATATCTCTATTCCTATTTGCCTGTGAGAATCCTTGACACGGAAATCCTCCAATAACTATATCACATTCAGGGATTTGACTGGTCGGAATGTTACGAATATCATCAAGAACAAAATGATTACCGATATTATGATGGTAAGTTGCTGCACAATCCTTATTGTAATCCGTTGCCCAAATAACTTCATGCCCTGCTTGTACAAAACCCAAATCAAAACCTCCTGCACCGGAAAATAAAGAAACAACTCTCATAGAATATCTATAAATTGAAATGTAAAAATACACAGATACTGGAAAAAGTCTAATGTATATTGAATGCAAAAGTAAACACAAAACGCTGAATCGCTTTTGATAGAAATCATAATCTCTCTAAATTTACCAAAAAACAAAAGACAATGGCTGCACCGGCAACTCTCCGAAAACAACGCCTCATGCTGGACATTCAGGTAACTCCTAAGCAAAAAAAGGCTTTGATGAGCGTACTCAAGGCACTGGATATTGAAATAAAGCCTCGCGAACTTACGGAAGAAGAAGAGGATACTGCCCTGTATTTGGCAATGCAGGAGGGAAAGAAAGAAGGACGGTTGTCAGATCAGGAACAAAGTGATTTTTTGAAATGGATGAAAGATGCTGTTTCAAACCAATAAATCCTTTGAACGAGACTTAAAGAAAAGTCCCGTTTCGGTATTCAGTGACGTACTTCTCGTATATAATCAAGTAGCTGAGGCGTCGGCCGTTAAGAATATTCCCAACCTCAAAAAACTTTCGGGTTATAAAAATGCTTATCGAATTCGGATAGGAGAGTACAGCATTGGTCTTTATTTAGAAGGCGATGTACTTGTATTTGCCCGAATTTTACCCCGAAAAGAGATTTATCGCTTTTTTCCATAATTCACCTACGTATGTTACATAAAGTCTTAAAAGTAAATGTAAACGATAATGTCATCGTTGCGCTCCGCGATTTAGCAGCGGGAGAAGCTGTTGATTTTGAAGGCGAAAGCTATGTATTGCCGTATACTGTTTATGCCAAGCACAAGTTTGTAACCCAAGACTTAGCCATTGGTGACCCTGTCATGATGTATGGCGTGTTGGTGGGGCGTGCTTCGCAACCCATCAAACGAGGCGAGCCCGTTACTACGTATAATTTAAAACACGATTCGGAGCCGTACAGCACAGCCAAGCGCCAACCTTACAGTTGGACGCCGCCTGATGTGAGCAAATGGGTAGGCAGAACGTTCAAAGGCTATCGTCGCTCGGATGGTAAAGTGGGGACGTATAATTATTGGTTAGTAATACCCTTGGTTTTTTGCGAAAACCGTAATGTATTGACCCTAAAAGATGCGTTTGAGCGCGAGTTGGGCTATGCCCAGCCCGACCTGTACCGCGACCAAGTGCGGGAGTTTCTGCATTTGTACCAACAGGGACAAATAGATGTTTTGAAGAAAATTGAACCCTTTGCTCCCGTTGCGGCTATAGATGCTTCAGTCATAACAAAGCGTCCATTTAAGAATATAGACGGCATTAAGTTCCTGACCCACGAAGGCGGTTGTGGCGGTACGCGGCAGGATGCGCACACGCTCTGCTCGTTGTTTGCCTCGTATGCCGTTCACCCCAATGTGGCCGGGATTACGGTGCTGAGTTTGGGGTGTCAGAATTCGGAAGAGAAGATTTTGATGGACGAAATTCACAAACGCAGTCATCATTTTGATAAACCGTTGTACATTTTTGAACAGCAACAGGGCACCGAAGCTGAAATGATGTCAATGGCCATCAAGCAAACATTCTTAGGACTGATCAAAGCCGACAAACACGAGCGTGAAGAGGTTCCCATTACGGAATTGGTAGTAGGTTTAAAATGTGGAGGCTCGGATGGTTTTTCAGGAATCTCGGCCAATCCCGTCTTGGGGCAGGTATCAGATATTCTGGTGGCCTTGGGTGGAAAAACATTGTTGGCGGAATTTCCCGAACTGCACGGTGTAGAACAGGAATTGTTGAATCGTTGCGTTACGGAAGAAAAAGCGGCTAAGTTTGAAAGACTCATGCGTGATTATTCGGGCAAGGCCGATGCGGTAGGTTCGGCGTTTGCATTTAATCCTTCGCCCGGCAATATCAAAGACGGACTCATCACCGATGCCATCAAATCGGCGGGTGCCGCCAAAAAAGGGGGTTCGGCCCCGATTCAGGACGTAACTAATTACACCGAAATATCATCCGAAAAAGGCCTGCAACTCGTTTGTACTCCGGGCAATGACGTAGAAGCCACTACGGGAAAAACCGCCGCCGGTGCCACGGTCATTCTGTTTACAACCGGTCTGGGAACGCCAACGGGCAATCCGATTTGTCCCGTGATGAAAGTCGCGACTAACTCGACCTTGGCTAACAAAATGTCAGATGTGATTGATTTTGACTGCGGCCCCGTCGTAACAGGAGAGCAAACCATTGCCCAAAATGCCGATGCCTTATTGGAAGAAATCATCCAAGTGGCGAGCGGAAAACTTACTCACGCCCAGCGTTTGGCACAGGATGACTTTATTCCCTGGAAACGAGGCGTTTCGTTGTAAAAATTAGACCCTAATCGTATAAAATCGCTTAAAGGGTCTGTCTTTATTTCTTAAAAACAGCTTTCTCTGCCAACTCAATATCCCGCATGACCTGCGGACGAAGCAATTCCCAAGAAAATACCGTAAAGTTCTCTTTGTAGTTTTGAGTCGCTACGTGGGGCGTAGGGAGGTATCGATTTTTGGTTAAAGCCACTACATTATCCCAGTGAGAAAGGGTAATTTTTAACATTTCAACAGACTTCTTCTTTTGCGATTCATCACCCGTTTGGCGGTACAGTTCCAAAGCGACACCGGCCCGCAGTTTTTCGGCAAAATACAATCCTAAGTACGCCCACGTGGCGGCATCGTCCAGTTCCGAGGTAAGTGCTCCCGATTGTTTGGTTACTTTTTTACGCAAATCTGCGACCAATTGAAGCACGTTTTTGCTGTCTTTTTCGGCAGAATCCGCCAACGCAAGCGGTGAAGTTTGAGCGCTTGTTTTTGATTGCAGTACATTTGCCACGTAGGCAGGAATGGACAGTAACTGTGGATCCAGCGTTTCGTGATAAATAAATTCGTCAATCGAAATAAAGGGCGAAGAACGGTCAAAAACGCCCTTGGAATCGGAAGGCTCAGCTTCGATAAAACCTTCGGAATACAGCGTATAATCCCACGTAGAGCGGTGAAAAGACGCCAATCTCAAGGGAACATTACTTGCCAGTTGATAAGCTTGAAGCAACGGTTTTCCAATCCCTTTTCCGTATTTCAGGTCAAAAGCAGAGGCAAAAACAGCGTCGGGCGTGGTAGGATTGTACAGCAATCGCCCCCATGTTTTGTAAAATAACCATTGTTTTTCAAAGGCGTATTGCCACGTTTTTACGGGAGAATTTACCTGTGAATAATCTTTGGCAGGAATATAACCCTCTGAACCAATGAAATAACCATTGACGTAATCGGGGGTATTAGCGGCAATGTGTTTTCGGATAAAATCGGGTTGCCCCCAACGCAGAATGAAAAAATCTTCGTTCCGAATCATCCATTGAATGTGGTAATTAGTAGGAGAAGGTGTCCAAAAACGTTCGTCGAGTTTTCCCGAATGATAATCGTGCGTAATGGCCAAAGTGGGCGTCGAATGTCCGTGCGACCAGTTGAACTTAATTTCTACCAAAGCAGGTTCCGAGAGATTGGCGCGGTCAATGACGCCGCGCATGGCCATCGGGTCACCAGCTAATACCGAGCGATGCAGGAATTTAACGGGGCGTTTGGCGGCTTTCATGCCGGCCACAAAGGTGCCTTCAATCCAATCTTCCCGTTCCTGCGGTGACATTTTGCCGTCAAATGTTCCCATCCAATCGGCGAGTGTGACGCCGATGCCCGTCAAATCTTCGTATTCATCAATGAGTTGCGTGACGGATTCTCGTGTGTAGCGTTTCACTAATTCCGAACGGTCATTGTATTCTTTGGCGTTGTAGGCTTTGGCAAATTCGGGCGACACCACGATGTTCCAATTGACAATGAACGTTTGAATGCCGCGCTCTTTAGCCATCCGAAACAGGGCTTTCCAAAAGCGTTGCCAGTCCTTCATTTCGGGTGTACGAATAAATGCAGAGCAATACTAAATTAGCCACAAAAAACGATGGACAAACAAAAAGCGACAGAAATTCTACTTTCCAAGTTAGATGAATGGGAAAAAATGCCCAAGCCTGATGGGTACTCTTACGAGAAGAGCTTCCTTGAAGTAATGCAAGGGCTTCAAAAAGAGTTACTACAACTAAGCATTGGGGAGTTGCCTCAAGATCGGAACTCAAAAAAAAAGTTCAAACACAAGTTGGGGAGTTAGTAGTCAAGAAGGATCATCTACTGGCTCCCAAAGGCAGTTTTCGTCAAAGTGCATACTTGCAGGAGAGTGCCTTACTATTAGGTCAAGGCCATGTTTATGCGCAATCAAGCCAATTGCTCAAACGCCTTTGTGGTGTAGATTTAAGTGGGAAGCAAATAGAGAACCTGTGTCATTATTATGGGCAAGCGATAGAGGATAAATGTATTGATAAAGAAGTAGTTGAGAAGGTTGAATCGTTGCATTATGCCATGGTAGACGGCAGTTATATTTTAAGTAGAGAAGATGGGTGGCGAGAGACAAAAGTAGGTCGCGTTTTTAAGGCGAGCGATAATTTTTCCATCAGTGATAAACGGGTAATTATCAAGGAATCAAACTATGTGGCATACGTAGGAGAACACACGGATTTTATTGAAAAAATGACCCCATTGCTCAATTGCCTGACTTGCCTTGTTTTTATTGCAGACGGTGCGCCTTGGATATGGCGTTGGATCACTGATAATTATCCTAATGCTATTCAAATTCTGGACTTTTATCATGCTTTCGAGAAAATATGCCAATGGGCTACGATAATCTTTAAAGATAAAGAGGAACTTGACACATGGTGCCAACAGGCAAAAGAGTTACTCCTCAATGATGAGATCAAAGAAGTTATAATACAAATACAAAATATTGATTGTCAGGGCGATAGATTAGAAAAGAAAAATGCACTCTTAACCTATTTAGACAATAACCTGCATCGAATGACTTATAAAACGTTTTCGGATAAAGGCTATCTGATTGGTTCCGGTGCCATTGAGTCTGCTCAAAGAACAGTAGTGCAGCAACGACTTAAACTTTCCGGACAACGCTGGACGCTAAATGGAGCACAGCAAGTTTTAAATCTGAGAACAAAAAACCTTAGTAATCAATGGGATGAGGTAATTCAATTGGTCAGAATGGCCGCTTAGGAAGCAATCCTGCATACATTCGTACACCCGTTGAGTTTCTTTCAGGGCACTTTGGAAAAGATTTGGATAGGGCACTAAAAAGCGAGTGAATGTAGACAGAAAAGCATATTACAATGTATCAAAAGAACATTATGATAGACAAAACTGAAATTTCAGCCAAACTCCCCGCTGTTTTTGTGGAGCCTGCGCCTCGGTAGAAAATGCTCACTCACGGAAAATTTATCGCCGTAAATTAAAGACGATGAAATTTTGCTATATTACGTCTGTGAAGGGCAGACGTGCATGATGTCATTATCGGCCGCGTATTTCAACAATACTGGCACGTCGTATGTGGTACCGACTTAACCTCTGGAATTTTTTATTTCCCCACCCGTCTTGTCAAGAATAACAGTTGAAATGTCCTTCCAAACAGACTTATTTACCCCTTAGTACCCACAAAAAATAACCCTTAGAAGAAGCAATAGGGTAGATAGACCTGTGAGGAAATTAGGAAGTAAAAAAAACTGTTGAGAAAGGTATAAACTCTTTTGCAAACTTTGGTATGTGTGTCAGCTTACAGCGGTTTGAAAATGTGCTTGCACCTATATACTCACTACAAAGTTGATTCAGGTATTTTGAACAATTAAAAAATAAATAGGCATTCCAATTGTTATATTTATAGGGAAGGTTACTGCAAGAGCCATTGGCAAGAAAAGTCCAGGATTTGCTTTAGGGACAGATATTTTCATAGCAGCAGGGACTGCAATGTAAGAGGCACTTGCGGCTAAAATTGAAAATATAAATCTATTGGTTATTTCTTGAGTTACAAATGAGCTTAATAGTGCAATTAAACAGCCGTTAATTAGTGGAATTAAAATTGCGAAAATAAGAGGAAACCATCCGAATGAAAAAAATGCTTTTAGCTTTCTACCACTTGTAATACCCATGTCCAAAAGAAAAATAGCAAGAAAGCCTTTAAAAAGATCGTTTGTAAATGGTTTTATTCCTTCTGCCTGTTTAGCATTAGCTACGTATCCAATAATTAAACTTCCAAAAATTAGTAATACGCTACCATTTGTAAAGGAGTGTTTTATAACTGTTCTTTTCTTGAATGTATTAGACTCTTCACTGTTGAATACTGATATTAACACTAAGCCAATAATGATCGCAGGTGACTCCATCAAAGCCATAATCGCTACCATGTGCCCGTGAAGTGTTAATTGTTGCGATTCGAGATAAGCAACTGCAGTCACAAAGGTTACTGCACTTACTGAGCCATACGCTGCAGATATTGCACCTGCATCAAATACACTCAGTTTTCTTCTCAGAATAAAGAATGTGTATAACGGAATAATTAATGAAATAAAAATACCAAATATCATTGACCATCCAATTTCGATTGTAAATGTTTCGCCAGATAATTCCTGCCCACCTTTAAAGCCAATTGCAAATAACAGATAAAGTGAAATAAATTTTGATGAATTAGGAGGTATTTCTAAATCACTTTTTAAATAAACAGCAACAATACCCAACACAAAAAAGAGTAATGCAGGATTTGTTAAATTATCAATTAGTAAGTTATAATTCATGTTTTTCTATTCTTAATTTATTGTTTAATTATCTTATTTTTGAAAATTTCAGCCTTGTACCTCGCCAAGTTTCATTGAACATACCACTGTCATACACCAAATTCCCATTTACCAACGTTTTGACAATCTTACTTTTGAAACATTGATTTTCAAATGGAGACCATTGGCATTTGTAAAGTATATTTTCAGGGGTTACTTTCCATTCATTTTTTAAATCCACTAAAACTAAATCAGCATAATAACCTTCTCGAATATAGCCACGTTCTTTAATTCTATAAATCTCAGCAACATGATGGCTCGTTTTTTCAACTAATTTTTCAATACTAATTTTGCCTTGGTGAAATAATTCAAGCATTACAGGTAAAGCATGTTGAACCAAAGGCCCTCCTGACAAAGCATTGAAATACGTGCCGTTTTTTTCTTTAACTGTATGTGGAGCATGGTCTGTAGCGACAATATCAAGTTTATTTTCTAAAAGAGCTGCTAATAATCCATTTTTATCTTGCTCAGTCTTTACAGATGGATTCCATTTTATTTTAGCACCAAGCCTTTTGTAATCTTTATCCGAAAACCAAAGATGATGAACACAGGCTTCTGCTGTTATCCTTTTTTCTCCAACAGGCAATTTATTGTCGAATAAATTGGCCTCTTCAAGAGTTGATATATGAAATATATGTAATCGATTATTGTGTTTTTTAGAAATTTCAAGAACACGTTTTGTAGCAAATAAACAGGCCTCCTCGTTTCTAATTAAGGCATGAAATTCAAATGGAATATTGTCTCCATACAACTGACGATACTTGTATGTGTTATTTTTAATTATAGCATCATCTTCGCTATGCAATGCAACCAAGGAGTCTGTTCTTGAGAAAAGTTTTTCTAAAAATTCAGGATAATTGGCCAAAATGCCTTCGTCATTATTAAAATATAATCCATCATCAGTTATTCCGCAAACATTTTCATTATCCGTTTTTAAGGCATCTTCTAAATTATTTTGATTGATTCCCATAAAAAAGGAATAGTTAGCTAAAGATGTTTTTGATGCTCTGGTATACTTCTGCTCTAATAACTCTTGTGTTAAGGTATTGGGTAACGTGTTAGGCATGTCCATAAATGAGGTAACGCCACCAGCCACTGCTGCTCTTGATTCAGAATAAATAGTTCCCTTGCGTGTTAAACCTGGTTCACGAAAATGCACTTGGTCATCAATTACTCCAGGCAGCAAATACAAGCCTTTGGCATCAATAATTTCTACATTACTCTCTGATAAGGTACTTGAAATATTTTCAATTCTTGCTCCTACAATTAATACGTCTGCTATTACGGTTTTTCCTTCATTAACTATAGATGCTTGCTTGATTATTTTTTTCTTCATATGTTACTTTCTATGGATTACAAAAGTCACAATACATTGGGTCTTCAGTAAGTTTACCTTTGGGATATTTTTCCTCTTTTATATAAGAGCATTTCTGACACGAATAAATATAGCTCAAAGTACTATGAGTTGGAAAATTACATATTTCGCAAGGAAGTCCTTGTGTTGTATCGGTAATTCCAAATCCTGGCGTCTTACATTCGGGGCAAAGCGTATTAATTTTAGTTGCTAATTTTTTAGTTGCTTTCTCAATCACTTTCATTCGAGTAGGGTTATACATTGCCCTCATATCGGTTTCAATAAAGGCTGTCCCATAACTCGAAATAAAGTAATTAAACTTGTTGTATAGCTGTTCAGCATTTGTTATTCCCTTTACAATTTCTGAAAAATCATCTTTAGCTTTTCTAAGTATTAAACCATGCGAAGGAAAATTTGTATTGGAAGCAAAATCGTTGAGTTCCTTAGATGTTTTAATATTTGAACCATTAAAATTTGTCTCAGTGCTTAGTTCTCTTACTATAATTTCTAAATTATTTTTTTTATCGAGAAAAAGTAAGAATTCATCATCGGCAGGAACAAAATAAATAGTAGGGTGCGGACCAAAAGAACCCTCGCTGGCAATGGCTAAATCACAATTAGTTAACTCCATAGCCATAAAACATTTGTTTCTGGCTGTAGTTATAGGGTCGTCTTTTCTTTGAACTTCGTTTGTAAAAGTTCCCAGTTCATCAGTATCTAAATTTGATGGAACAAAGCATTTTACACCCAATTCTTGTTCTAAAATTGGAGCAATCACTTTTTCTTTTTCGTGTTTGGTTGCTATTAACAAATTTCTTCCGTTGAACATATTTACTTTTTTATTTATCGACTTTACTATTTCTACTATTATCCGATAGATTAGAAGGTACAAAAGCTCCTGTTATTATTCCTAAGGAGGCGAAGAGTTTACTATTAATAACATCTTTAGTTATTAATGCCATTACTATTAGTCCAATCATTAGTGCCAAACAAAAGTAGGTTTTTATTGCTTTCATTTTTATTCAGTTTTAATACTATTTATGATGTACGATTGCAATCTGCCGCCTCGGTCGATTTGTAAAATACTGATATACAGTAAGTTATTTGACCAAAAACACGTCCGTATCGGGGCGCCGCTGCGACGCCCGTGCGGCACGAATCTTAGAATTGAATGGGTGTAGGACAAGTTTATTAAGCCGCCATTTTTATTAAATCGGTTACTTTATTGCACTGATTTTTTTTAAAAGCGACCCTAATATTAGCTACTTGTTGCAAACCTGTTTTAGTCC
>NZ_JAIXST010000188.1 GCF_027484545.1 Runella sp.
GCAATGATGGTTCGGAAAGTCTTGCTATTCTCAAAACGGTAGAAATTAACCATAAATGGCAACAGTTTTGGCAGCAAGCTGCTTAGATAACAAAATGCCACTTTTATTTACAATACCTAAATTTATAAGGTTGTAAGAAGAAGAATAAGCTCTTCCTCCTAAGAATTTAAAAAATAGAACTAAGGCTTTTCATCTCCGCAGTACAGGGATGAGCCTCCATTTTTTACCTTAAAAAATTAAAGGGATTCGGGAGGGGGAGAAAACACGCCACAGGCGCGGGAAAGAAGCAAAAAGGAGGACTGTTTTAACGGTGTGGCATCGGAACGACTTTCTATTACAAAAAAAGTGTGTACTCGTTGAAAGGAAACATATTCTTTCAACAATGGAATAACAATGGATTTGGAAGGCTTTGGACCGTCGGTGGCATTGTCATTGATGTGTTTATTGATGTGCTCGGCCAACGCATAAAAATTGGCACGTGCATCGCGGTCGGGCTTACAGGTGATGTAAATGGTATCATTGAGCATAATTTGCTCAACCATTTCATAAAACTCATTGCCCACCTGTAATTTACCCTGCACCGACTGTGGAGCCGTCCAGTTGGTTTGGTATGGCAACGATACCGGTACTTTTACAGTAATCAACTCCTCTTTTAATGAGGAGTCAAGCTCGTCTTTTTGTGCTTCCAATGCCACATTGCCTCCAAACCAATAGACTACGGAGTAGCCTACCATGTTGTAGAGCAAAAGGCTGAGAAGCAGTATAGAAACGAGTCTTTTCAAGCGATTTTTTTGATTTACCCGACAGGTCTTCTGAAATCAAAAGCCCTGTCGAGTTTGAGTTTGATTATGCTTTGGGTTTTTCGGGAAATGCGGATACGTGTTGTTCAACAATGAGCCATTTTCCGGCGCGTTTTTCAAAAACAAACAGATAACGAACAGGTTTTTTCTCGCGACTGCCATCTGCGGCATTTACGTCAAATACCCACGAACCAGAACAGGTAGCTACGTCGCCAAACAATCGGATCCGTTGGTCGTTGTTCAGTACTGCAACCGGCTTTTTGGCAATGAGTACCTGCAAAAACGCTTTGCGTTCGTCGGCCGTACGGGCAGCGTTAATGAAGGTGGGAAAAAACACAGCATCGCTGGCATACTGTGCCATAAGGCCGTCTAAATCAGCTTTTACCAATCCATTGTGCCAATTGGTAATCTGCTGAGCTACTTCCTGTTTTGGAGTGTCCTGTGCAAAAATACTGCTGCTTACTAAGAGCGCGCAAAATAGAATGTTAAAAAATTTCATCATTGATATATTAGAAAAGACCTACTACTGTTGGGGACTTTATTTTAGAAATAGGTAATACTTTCGTTAAAAATTGATTCTAAGACTTTCCAAGACTTGGAGTCTTGGAAAGTCTGATTGTTATAATCCTGAGCCATCCGCCTTGCCACGCGCAATGGCGTAATCACCAATCACTTTTCCGTGTTTCAAGCCCATTTCACAGTCAACCCGGTAGTGAATCAATCCATAAATACGTGATTCAGAGGCTTCTTTGGCTTGAGCATTGAATTTGTCAGCCTGTTCTGGAAAGATAGAAGCCAATACCGTAGCGGCTGCCGCCGAAAATGTAGAGTGACCCGATGTGTAGGCAGGAAAATTAGGCAATCCTACCGACGTTTTCAAGCCAAACTGCTGAGGGCGAGGCGTATAATAGAAATATTTCGTATCCCAACAGGCAATACCTGCATCCATTTCAGCCGTACCGAGCAACGCCAAGGTACGTGCCATACGTACTTCGCTGAATTTAGCTTCGTTGGCAGCATTGGCTGCGGCACGGTGCCAATGGCCCGGCGGTGTATAGCTTCCTGCACCATCTGCCCAATAATTGGCGATGCGTGCCTGTTCCCGGGTTTGTTTATTTTGGATGGCTTTCAATTCATCCAATTCTTTCTGCCATTCTGCCGATCCTACTACATAAGGCATGGCAGGGCGGATTTGGGCAAGTGTCGTTTTATCAAAATTCCACGTTGCTACAGCTCCATAGTTGGGCAACATCGGCGGACGCAAAGGCGCTTCTTGGCTCAACCAAGGCTCTTTGATACCACGGGTCTTGGCCGCTTCAATCATACCGGCCGTTAAAGCTTGGTTATTGGCTGCGCCCATACCGTCAGTTTTAGCGCGTCCCATTACTTTGGCAGCTACTGCATTTCCAAGGTCGGTGCCTGCGGTTAAGTCACTCGTTACGTTCATTCCGGCCCATTGGCGGCTTGCCAAATGTTCCTTCATTTTAGCTTCCAAATAGGGTACTTCACCCGGAAACATTGCTTTCAAAATGGTCACTGAAGCCGCCGCTATTACGGCATCCTCAGAAGGGTACGCAGGCAGAGCTGATACCGGCAAGGCAACCGGAATACTCGTATCTACTTTAGAAGGAGCCGACCGTTTGTACTTGTATTTGTAGTTCCATGCCGAAACCAACGCATCATATTGCGCCACAGACAGATAGGCTAAAGCCCGGGCCGTATAAGGTGGATTGGCAAAAGGAAACTTAGGATCAGCCAAAGGATTGGCGGCATCCGGAACAGGATATTTGCCTTCTGCATTAGAGGCAGGTGGTATGTTATAACGAGCCGACAATTCACGAGCAATTTCGTTCCAACGATAAACGGCTCCTGCTCCCCAATACACCACTGCTTCTTTTTGTTCCTGACTTAAATTAGTGGTTAGACCTTTCAATGTAGCCAATTCAGCCACGTAGTCCGTTGAGGTAACGGCACTCGGGGCAGGAACAGCAACTTCACTTGACGAAGCCAAGATGTACGTTTTCCACGTACCTGCTTTGTCGTCTACGCTTACCGGCGAGTAACCCACCCGTTGCGGCTCTTCAATGTCTTTATTACAGGCAGCGATACCCACTACAATTGCGGCGGCCAAACTGCTATATTTTAGAATAGTTGGAAACTTCTTCATTTTCTTAATGGATTGTGTTTATTATTTTCTTACCCCAAACAGGTAAAGTACGCCCACCATATAACTGGTGCTTTGGCCTGCGTTAAGTCCGTTTGTTACGTAACCTACGCGGGCATTCACGCCCAATGCTTTGGGTTGAAACTTACCATACCAGCCCACCATCGTAGCCTGCATGTTGTTGGTAGGAAAAGGCATATCATTGCGACGAATATTATCGCCATTCACGCAGGAGTTACGCTCTGCCCACACTTCAGTCTGCCATTTTTGTTTCAAAATACCCAAACGTCCGCCCAAGTCATACGCATTTGGAACGCGTACTTCGTTGGTGTTGTAAACACGGCCATCGGCCTGATACGCATCCCGGTCTACGTTGATATTGCTGCGCCACATATACGAACCATGTGCCGTTACATAAAGACCGGTTTTAGGATGGGTATAGTTAAGCAAAACTCGGCCGGTTACTACACGGCATTGCAAACCAATGGACATCGGCAGAAAATCAGGCACATATTTACTGACGGGAATAGACGCTCCCAACAAACCATTGACAGAAAAACCTTTGATATTCACTGCTTTCACTTTCAGCCAAGCCGAAAAGTCCTGAATTCCTTTTTGGCCCATAAGGTTGCCCGCACTGGTTTTGGTCCATACATAAGGCAGGCTCAAAATCACATTGAAACGGTCAGTAATACCTATGGCCGGCATCACCATTACACTCTGTGTCGTGTGCGTTCCGATATTGAGGTTTTCGCGTTTGAGCGTATTTTCCCAATATTGACTCCAACTGCTGTGGGTGTACATGGTCCCTACACAGACAGTTCCTTTGGGCATATAAATGGCATCGTTGGGCATTTGAGCTTGCACGTTTATATAAGCGCACAGGAAGCCCATTACTATGAATAAGCGTTTCATAAATAAAAAATTGTAAAGATGAGAATGAGTTGTTCTTAGAACCAACGACTAACATTAACCGATACTAAGTAATTTGCAAATGCGGCATCGCCATGTTTTAAACCCAGTGGGTCAAGGCGATCAGCATAGCTGCGGGTACGATTACGATATAATGCATAAGGTACTGTAGCTGCAGCCGAAAATTTACCTTTCATGTAAGCGATTCCCGGTTCAACGGAAACGATGTATCCTGGACGACGGAAACCTTTGCTACCGCCAAAAACGTCAATGGCAGGAACACCTTCCAAGCGGCCGCCCAACATAATGGAAAGTCCATTGCCGATGGATTGGCTAAAACCTACACGACCTGCAAATTGATCAGAAACCGAGAAAGATCCCGTTACCAAGTCAATCGTTGTAGCTTCCGGGCTACGAACTACGCCGTTGGTTTCTTTGGGATTGAAGAGATAGAATCCGTTGAAGTAAACGGTCGTTTTCTTCGCAATTTGCCAGTATCCTTGAGTTTCTAAGCTATAACCAACTCCTCCGTCACCCAATTGAATGGATTGGTCTACCGGTTTTACGATGGTATAATCCTGTTTTTCTTTGTTCAGCTTGTGAAATTCGTCCGTTGCACCGTAGTTTCCGGTAGGCAATTTAATACCCAATCCTAAAGCAAAATTAAACTTAGGTAATTTGTAAGGATTACGCATCCAATACGAAGCCGAAAGACGCATGTCACCTATTCCCTGCGATTGAGTATGAAAACGGTTTTGATCAGGGTTGATACCGGATCCTGCCGCAGGGTTGCCATAATGCTCATACAACGACGAACGATCATTGAATTGGATAGGCAAGTTTATACTGAATGAAAGACGGGCATTTGGTTGATAACTCAATCCCAAATCAAGGGCATGAGAAAGGTTAATTACCTGAGTTCCCTGCTCCACACGTTGTGTTTGCTCTTCATCTCCTACAAAATGTTTGTAAGAACGAAAATAGCGATAGCCCATGCTAAGTTGCCATTGGGCATTTTTTTGTTTGAAATACTCAGCAGACGACAATGAATTGGTAGCAGCACAGCTCATGTGGCGAACAGCTACGCAACCTTGCGAAAAAGCTTCGTTTGCTAAAAACAAACAGATTAAAGAGTATATAATACGTTTCATGATAAAAGACAGTTGATAACACCCGAACGCGGTCGGGGTCTTGGTTGAAAATGAGATTGTTTTCAACCAAAGCCTTTATGTATGAAAAATGGTCTATTGGGCCTGCCCGGCTTTTTCTAATTGGGCCATGGGAATAGCACATCCAACAGGTGGAATATCTTTCACAGATATCACAGGATGAGCGCTCTCAGTAGATTCCAAACAGCGCGATGGATTCGCGACCTGACATTCATGTGATGCGTTCACTTCTATGGACATACCCGCCTGCGTATCGCTGCAAGTACATAAAGCAGTAAGGGAAAGCAAAAGCATGCCTAACAGCGTTTTCATTGTTAGCTTTGGTTAATGAATAAATGTAAGTGACGTATGCTTGTTTTGAACAAAGCACACAAAGACCGATAATGCACAACGATGCGTTGTTCATTACTTACAAAAAATCACTAAGCTAACTCAGGAGGAGGAGAATGGAGCAACCGAACCGTTTGAAGCAATGATTGGTTTGGTGTGGCGTATAAATGGTATGAGGTCGAGCTTATGACAGTATCAACAAGCAAGCCCATGGATGGATTCGGGAGGTATACTTTTAATAAATCGTTCAGCAATTTTATTGCCTTACTTAACGGACTTTCGGGAGTATCGGCATTTTGATCAGTAATCTCCTGAATCATATTAGCCAACTCAAAAAAGCGATCACGAGCGTGTTGGTTGGTTTTAAGCGTAACATACAACGTATCATTCTCATGCCGTTGTTCGGTTACGTTATAAAAATCATCACCGCGCCGAATCAAACCTTCCTGTCCATCCGAATTTTCCCAAGTGGTATTATACGGCAAAGTCGGCAAGTGCATTTTAACCGTTTGCCACTTATCATCTTCACGGATGGGAGAAGCCGATTGATAGTCATCTTCAAAAAACAAAACAGCTACCGTCAGCCCAAACATGTTGTAGAGCAGCAGGATAAGAAGGCCGATAGCAGTTAATTTTTTCAAGAAAAAGTTTAATTATTATTCAAAGGTATTTAAAACTTTAAAACACTACACAATAATCCAATACAATTTTCGTGCCTAAAATTTTACATGTACCACCAAAACTGCACATCATTCCAGTTGATGGTATGGTATATATTGATTTGCAAAAGGTTAAAAAAGCGGTAATCCTGCGCTTTATTACGAACCAATCCCTGAAAACAATAACCCAATTCAGCGCGTGTTCTACCGGCATTATACCCACCTCCTACGTGCATCCAATTTTCGGAGAGAATAGAGCCGTTGCGAGAGCTAACAGGGCCGTTGGTTGCTCCTTTGAAGTACAAAAAAGCTTCATTGGATGCCGAAAGATAAAACCCCTGTTTTTGTTTCTCGGGGTCGTAAAGCGGATACGTAACCCAAACCTGATAACGCCCGATGTCGGCTTGGGAGGCGATTTTGGTCTGTAAATTAGTGGGTTGACGCCATTCAAAGCGTCCGCGGTGCGTGATGACAAATTTTCCCAGCTTGTGCTGATACGTGACCTGCCCAATGAGGCGATTTTCGTTTTCTCGAAGCCCAAAAATATTATGTCTTCCAAAGGCATAGCCCCCTCCTACCGACAATTTTTTATTGAATTGATAGACCAGCAGGCCATGAAGGAGCAAATGCGTATGTCCTGCCGGAAAATACTTTTTCTCAACCGTTTGGCTCACCGCATTGATGGCCGACATCACATTTATATTATACCCTAACTTGCTGTTAAATTTACCCATTTGTGAATAACTCGGAGATATTCCATAAAGGGTAACATTTTGCGATTGAGCTTGAAAAGCTATCCATAAAAGGCAAATGAGTGTAGATTTTCGCATGGGTTTATTGAGAATGTTCTTCATTTAGAAGTTTGTCAAATAGCGTGCCAAAATCGTCAGTCTTACTTTACTATTGTGTGCTATGTTTCTATGTGGTTATTTTGCTCCATGAAAATTTTGAACATTTGCGCGTATACCTGGTCAATTGGCGGGCCGGCCCGCATTATTTATGACCATACCACAGTTGTTTTAAAACAAGGGCATCAGGTAGATATTTTAAGCCCTGCTTCTTCCGGCGACAAAATTTATCCTACTCCAGAGGGTGCTCGCGTGATTGTTTGCAGACGTACTGAACCTATTAGCCGTTTTTTTCCTGAATTTTCACTGGAAGCCTGGGATTTTCTCAAAAAACACATTCATGAATACGATGTAGTACATTGCCACGGGATTTGGCATTTTGGAAGCGTAGCTCCTTTCCTGTTTAAAAATAATACCCCTAAAGCCGTCACTATTCATGGATTATTAGACAAATGGGCGCTCAATCATGGCTATTGGAAAAAGAGATTGTTTGGGCTATTGTTCCAAAAAAGGTTTTTACGAAAAGCCGATTTTATTCAAATCAATAACCGCGACGAGCTGAATGATTTACGTCAATTTTTAGGCTTTCAGCATCCTAACGTTGCCATTATTCCCAATGGAATGCAATTAGCTGAATTGGCTGATTTACCTCCGAAGGGTACGTTTAGGACAAAATTCTATCTTCCTGCCGACAAAAAGCTCGTTTTATTCATGGGCCGCCTAAACATCAAAAAAGGCTTAGACCTTTTGTTGCCTGCGTTCAAAAAATATACCGAAAAATACGACGATGCATTGCTCATTTTAGCCGGTCCAGACGACGGCTACCAAGCCGAAACCGAACGTTTTATTAAAGAGAATCAACTGCAAGACAAAATGCGGATGGTTGGAATGCTAACGGGCGAAACCAAGAAAGCAGCCTTGGCTGATGCTGCTATTTTTGCGCTGCCCTCGTATTCAGAAGGGTTTTCGATTGCCGCTTTGGAAGCCATGACGGCAGGTGTGCCGGCGTTGGTTTCTGACCGTATCGGTTTTGACGGCACCGTAGCGCAACACCAAGCGGCCCATGAAGTACCGCTGACCGTTGAAGGAGTCTATGAAGGATTGGCAAAATTGCTGCAACAGCCGGAATACGCCGACAAGCTTCGCCAAAATGGTCGAAAAATGGTGGAAACATTGTACGACATTGAGATCGTAGCGACGAATCTGGCGAAGGAATTTGAGAAAATTGCAAGGAAAAAATAAATGCTTTGCTCGCCCTGATTTAACATCAGGGAAGCGCACTAAATAGCTTACTCATGCAAAACCCCATCCAATCCCAGTTCTTCGATCGGTACGAGATTTGCTTCTACAATGGTATCGGGAACAAAGATAAATTTTTTATCAAAAATCTGATTATCAACGTAGTAACTCACCCAATATTCATTGTTGAGGTGAAAAACATCGGGCATAATAGGCTCGACAACCACGGATTGACCTGCTTCAATTTCCGTAAAATAATGCCGCAGCGTTGACGTCCGCTGCTGCTCTTCCTTCTTTTTTATATCATCTCCCGAATAACCGCGAGAGGTCACAAATACGTTGGTAATCAGCGTTGGATTCCGATTGATAAGGTACACATTCCACTCCGGCTGATCGAGTTCGTTGATGCGGCGGGCAATGGTCACATAAATGCCCGTTACGGGTGTAAAAGAAATATCCTTTTTCATGATTTGAGGTACGTAAACCCCAAAAATAACAGGTTTTGCAGAGATCGAGTATAAATCTGACAATAAATAAGCGCATCGTTGGCCCAAGACTGCTTCTGTCCACCCTATTTTATTCGCCTATATTCACTCAAATTCACGAAATAATCCGTTGGTGAAATGCTTAATAAGGTAAGGTTCAAGGGACTTTGTTCGGCCAGAATCAATTGGTTTTTAATTAAATAAGAAGGATAGTCAATTTGCTGAAAAGCGGGGAGGTAATGCTCAATTTCTAGCAAAGAATTATAGGCATACAGCGGACGGCAGTCAAAAGAAACGGTGGCGGCGTACAGCTCCTGCGTCATTCTGCCTGCGTTGAGTTGATACAGTTGGGCTTTGAGCGTAGGCCATCCGTATTTGTTTTGACCAAAAACCCGACTTTTGCCCAACGCTTTTCCGCTGATTTTGGGCGTATTTTTTCGAGCCAATGGACTATCAAAGGTTTGACAGAACTTTTGGCCAACATCGTCGGTACCGCACACCAGATATTTGCCGTTGGGGTACGCCACCACAAACTCCAGCCCGTCGGCAGTACCGCCAAAACTGTCGGCATTGGTAAAAAGCCAAGTGGAAGTTTTTCGGTCGAGATAAACACTGAACTCTTTCTTTTGTCCTTCCTGCACATATTCATAGGTGAGCATTTCGGCAAAATTCAATGGCTTTTGCGCAAACATTGAAAAATTTATTCCCAAAAGAAGTTGGGTCAAAAGCAGGTATGAGACAGGTTTCATCAGTTAAAAACGGGGCTTTTAGAGAAAAGTACGTCAAAATTGGCGGGGATATTTTCTTTGATATTTTTGATGCTTGTTCCTCCAAACATTTTAAGGGGAAACCCTCTCATAAAGTGATCTACTCCCATTCTTAGCTGACCTGTGTTGAGCGGTACAAATATTCCCAAATCCGAAAAGCGCAACGGTATTTCGGTCGTAGAAACCCACTCCATTCCTCCCCCTAATACATATCGTTTGGCCAAATATTTTCCTTGGTAGAGGTAGGTACTTTTTACATTGTCTTTGTCAAATTCTCGCTTTGCCTTGCGGGTTTTCCAAAACGCCTTCTCGGAGGTTAAGTGAGTACCATCGCTCAATTCTTTGAGATTTTTTTTTGTTTCGCCTACTGTTTTTCTGCCTTCAGCGATATTTTTTTCCAATTCCGGAAGTACTCTGCTTAACTCTGCTTTTCGTTCAGGCAATGTGGCCGGATTACGCAGTTCAGCATTAGCTTTCTCCAAAGCCTCTTCTGTCATTTGTTCCATGAGTGGCTCATATTCTTCCATTTTGTTATAGATTGTACCCGCCCAGTTTTTAGGAAGAGTATGACTTTGTACGCCATCTTCGTCTTTGGATACAACATGCATAAAAGCACTGTTTCGTTCGCTGTAGGTCTTCACCCAGCCATCTTCGGTACGCGCTACCGACACAATACTGTCGCCTTTCACATAAAAACGGATGGCTTTATTAGGTTCGGGGTCGTACGTAAAATCAAACGTCAAATTCATGCAACGGGCGGGGGCATCGTCAAACACGCCCACTGCATACCATGCCTGCTTCACGCGGTGCGTTTCGGTGGCGCACTTGCCAAACATCTGTTCGGCGGTACTGACGGTAGCCTCCGCAAAACGCTCATAATTTGTGTAAGGAGTAAGGCTAAACAGCGTCTGATAGACCAATTTAGCCGCTTTTTGGATGCCTATGCCTTTATCAATGATATAGGTTTGTTTGTGGTCGTTGGTTCCTTTTCCCCCTTCCGACAACAAATAAAACCAATGGGAGGCGACCGTACTGTTGTTATGAACCCAGCAATTTCCGTTCTTATCATTTGCTACACAGCCGTTAGTATCTTGCCAATACTCCCCTTCGTAAGTATTAGGATGCGGGAGAGAAGTTCTCGATTGAATAGTTGTTTTAGGCCATTTTAAGTTTCGGATACCATTAGGAAAGACGTACGGCGCAATCACCCAATCAGGCGTAGAGGGGTATGCCCAATGTTTTATGGCAGTACCGAGCATATCGGCAACGGCCTCATTGAGCGACCCGGACTCTCCTTCCCCGACGAAATCGGCCAATCCCGAGCGTACTACACCATGCGTAAACTCATGTCCAATCACATCCAACGAAGTCAACGGCTTATCGCCTTTGTTTCCATAATGAATCTGTTTATTAGTCCCATCCCAGTACGCACCTTCTTCCAAGTGTCCATCATCATCATACGCCCGACGCATGATAAGCATTGAACCTTGGTCGTCAAAGCTATTACGCCCCAACTGAGTTTTGTAGTAGTCAATGGTCTTTTTTCCCACAAAAGCCGCATCGGCAAACCCTTCCGTGGTGAGGCGTGGGTCAATCCATTGGGTTGAGGGGTAATTGATGACCCACTTCGTAGTGTCGTACACTGCCACAAAGGGTTCATTGTGCGACACCAGAATGTACTTAGCAGAGTCTTCGTTGAAGTGAATTTCGATGTTTTGAGGCCCAAAATGATACGTTTTCATCATCGTAACCGTGGGCTTTTTATCCTCGTTACGAGGTGTATTATGTAGCGCAAGGCAATCCAAAATCAGTGACTCACGGCGCACGATATTGCCCCGATACGCATCTAAATAATACCTCGTTTTGCCTGAAATCAATTGATGAGCCAAGTGCAACTTTTGGGCAGTAACGTTGAGGCGTTCGGGGACAATGACTAAACTTTCATAAATAGGTGCCGAAGTTTTCGCCTCTTTAGGAAGCGTTTGAAAGATTTGATTTTCGTCAATTATTGTTCCCGCAAACTCCGGCCAACGTGATGAATCAAAAGCATCGCCCGAAGCGGCAAGCACTTTTCCGTCAGCCTCATGTCTCACTTTAAAATAAGCCCCAAAAACGGGGTACTCATTGATAAACTGTTGAAAAGTGGTGATTTCAGAACCCGTCGGCAGCGAAACTGTTGCTTGCTTTTGTAGCTTTACCCCGTATTTTTTTTGCATAAATTCAGCAAATGTCTCAACCGTCACCTCACTTTCACGGTAAAACCGAAATGACGCGGGCACTTTTGAATAAGGACTTTGAACTTCATCGTAGCTACCCGGCAGAGGCTGCTCTACCGGTTTGGGAGCAACCTGGTTCATCGTCACATTTGGTGAAAGTCGAGGTTTGGGTTGTAATTTTGAAGAATGGACTCTGCCTTCCTTTTGCCTTCCGAGCTCGACTTAGAACTACTTGATTACGAACTTTACCC
>NZ_JAIXST010000295.1 GCF_027484545.1 Runella sp.
ATTGAGGTAAGTCTATTTGTTGTTTGGTCACTACAAACTTAGAGCTTTGGCTCCAATTGTCGGGCATAGCAAATTGTTAATCAATCTGTTATGCCTATTTTAATTTCTACAAATTAAATTCAAGTCATTTAATCACTTTCAACACTCTTTCGTGTTGGCTGTCATTCATTTTCAGAAAATAGCTGCCGTTGGACATATTCTGGGGTAAAGTTACTTTGCCTGTAGGTTCGGTGGCGAGGATGGATTGTTGATTCAAAACCTTTCCCGTGGCATCTATCAAGGTAACAGTTACGTTTTTGCCCGCAAAAACTCCACCCCAATGAATTTGTAAAGAAGAGTTAACACCAAGGGGATTGGGATACACAAAGGCTTCATTCAATTTTGTCCAATCCGTTACTGCCAAAGTGGGGTATCGGTCTTTAGCTACCTGCGTGGCACTTGCAAAAGTTGGAATTCCGTAGCCGTACTGGGGCGTTGGTGCACTGAAACGGTCGCCCGCGCGGCGAATACAATCAATGACCTGCATCGCAGTCAGGTGCGGTTGCGATTGCCAAAAAGCAGCCACCAATCCCGCTATCAAAGGCGCCGAATACGAAGTTCCGTTACCGGCTCTAATAGTTCCGTTCAAATCGGAATACACCGTACCCTGCCCTTGAGCAGCCACATCGGGCTTGACACGGCCGTCGGACGAAGGACCGTACGAACTAAAGGAAGTAGCTATTTTTGCACTATTTACGGCAGCAATCGCCAGTACGGAATCGCCGTCGGCAGGGGCAGAAATGTATTTCCACGAACTACTTCCTTCGTTACCAGCAGAAACTACTACAACCACTCCGACACCAGCCAACCAATCGGCGGCACGGGTAATAAGCGTCGTTTTTCCGTTCATGTCCGCGTAGGTATAGCTGTCCGCAGGATTGTCAAACTCGCTGTAACCCAAGGACGTATTGATGACATCCACGCCCAGGCTATCGGCATATTCGGCGGCAAGAAGCCAATTGGCTTCTTCCAAACGGGTTTCGGTAGCGGCATCTTCGGTACGTAACAACGTAAAAGAAGCGCCGTAACCAGGTCCAATCAAAGCTCCTTCCTGAAAACTCGCCATGATGCTGAACACGTTGTTGCCGTGCGAATCGTCTTCGTAGACACTCGTTTCCTTTTTGACAAAATCATAGGTGCTCACGACACGATTTTCGGCAAAAATGGTTTTTAGCGCGGGATTTACGTTCGACTTGGCAAATCCTCCGTCAAAGATCCCTATCAGTATTCCCTTGCCGTTGTAGCCTTGGTCGTGCATTTTATCTGCGCCCAGCATCACAATTTGATTTTGAGAAGGCCCATAACTGAAAGTTTCTTCTCCAAATTTTCGATTCGTTACCTGACTTTGGTTTTCGGCCGACAAACGCGCATTGGCCAAAGCGCGATTGAATTCTACTCCGCTGACAAAAGACAAATTGCGAATGACAGTCAACTGAGCCGCAGTTCCTTCCACCAATACCGCATTGAGCCAACGCGAAGTGTACCAAACTTTCACCCCCGTTTGACGGATTTGGGTGACATACGTTGGGTTAACGGGCAAATCGCGCGATACCACTTTAATTCCCTGACGTGAACGGCGCTCAATAGAGCGTTTGCTCAAAAAAGCTTCGGGTTTATCAGTTGTAAAAGGCGTACCCGTTTTATCTTTCAACAACACCAAATACTTGGCATTTTGTGCCTTTGAAGTAGTAGGCAGAAAACAAGCGATAAGTAGCAAGAACAAAACCCACTTTTTTGCAAATGGAGTTACCTTCGGAAGTGATAAATAAGCAAAAGTAGATGCTTTCAGCATGACAAAATATCTGTTTTTAAAACTGTCGATTATAAACTATAAATTCGAACTCAGGCAAAGACAGCTGCAAGTTATCTAACTACTGTGGACTGTAAACTATAACTTACTCTTTCCCTGCATTTTTATAACGAATGTACTGCCGCGTTCCAAAGTCAACCTGCGCTTTACCCACACACGCAGACGTGGAAGAACAAAACTGTACATTAACTCGCTCACGGTAAATAAGTCCCACGTCAGCGGCATAGATTTCTACGCGTTTATCCTGATTAACGAGGGTGGAGTCATTTTGTTGGACTACCGTGGCCGTACGGTCAAAAGTAGTTCCTCCTACCTTTAGAGACTTATTTACGCTTTTTAATTCATAACTATCTTCTCCCAAATTGTTGTAAATATTACCATTCCAGGAAACCTTTTCCACAGCCGGAAACAACATCTTTACGAAATCACGACCATTTTCGTTGCGAACTGCGTGGTCTATCTTTAGGCGAAGCGTTATCGTTGAATCGGGTTCCCAACGCTGACCGTCGAGATTGCGTCGAAACCGGGCTATTCGATACGCAATTTGCCCCGTGGGATCCGTATAACGCTCCGCTATTACTTCTCTCAACTGATACTGACGCAAAGTAGCCGGACGCCCCAACGTTACTTCTTCTTCGCTGACCTCATATTCCACAAAACGCCCCACTTCTATTGGAAAAAATTCCGTCCCCGTCCGTTGGTTGGCGCATTCTTCGCAGGCAGGTGTGCAGGCCTGGATGGCACACAGCAAAGCGAAACAAACCCCAATCCCTTGTTTCTTTGATAACATACTTTGAAATAAAATGAAAGATGGCACCAAAAGCAAAGGTACGAACCAAAATTTTCATAAAACTCAAAGGCTACCGATTTTAGTCAGCAGCCTTTGAGTTTTTGTGATTCCGACAGCTGTTCAATTTTTCAACGGCAATCCTCTAATACTAAGTGTGATATCATTTTCGGGAGCAAAAGTAGTTTGATAATCATCCAACATTTCCAGCACGTCAGGGTCAATGTATTTGGAATACGTGGCATCAATCACCACTTTTGAATACTTGGGCAACCTCCAAAGCGTACTTTTTATTGCCGCTTTATTCAGAAAGGATACTTCTTCCGACAATTCAAATTTTATCACTTTCCCCGCCGATGTGCGCTCCGTAGTTTGGGTAAAGGGATTCTCGTAATTGCTGCGCAACAGGTAAAAAATACTGATGGCCAATCCAATCAACACCCCAATCAGCAAATCAGTAAACACAATTGCCAAAATAGTCGCTATAAAAGGAATGAACTGCGGCCAACCTTTTTGGAACATGGTTTTGAACAAAGAGATTTTAGCCAACTTATAACCGGTCATCAGCAGAATAGCGGCCAAAGAAGCCAAAGGAATTTTATTGAGTACCGGACTCATTATCAGCACACTTATCAACATGAAAATTCCGTGAAAAATGGCTGACAGTTTCGTTTTATTTCCCGCATTGATATTAACTGAACTTCGGACAATCACGGAGGTAATCGGAATTCCTCCCAATACGCCCGCAATCATATTCCCAATTCCCTGAGCGACCAATTCACTGTCAGGGGGAGATTCTCTTTTATGTGGGTCAATTTTATCAACGGCTTCAATATTTAATAAGGTTTCTAAGGTAGCTACAATGGCAATGGTCACTGCGGTAGTGTACACGCGATAATCGCTAAGATGACTTAACTTGGGAAAATGGAGATAAGATGCCAAATCGTTGGTATCAATGCGGGGAAGATTGACCAAGTGCGACTGTTCAATGCACAAAACAGGAACATAGACGCAAAACAACTCATTGAGTGCTACTCCCAAGAGCACCACAAACAGCGAAGAAGGGAAAAATTTAAACTTCTTGAGAGGTGTTTTGTCCCAACCTATTAAAATAAAGAGGGATACAATACTGATAACGACGGCTCCCAAATTGATAAAATCCAGCATTTGGTAGAGTTCTGAAAACGTATTTTCTCCATCGGGCTGAAAAAAGGCAAACTCTCCTTCGGCATCCTTATCATAGCCAATAGCGTGAGGAATCTGCTTGAGAATCAACAAAATACCAATTGATGCCAATAGCCCTTTGATTACATTGGAGGGAACATAACTTGCAATAAATCCGCCTTTTAAGAGCCCGAAACCCAACTGCAAAGCTCCAGCCAACAATACCGCCGTGAGAAAAACGTCAAAGGAGCCCAATTGAGTAATGGAAGCTAAAACTACTGCCGCCAAACCCGCAGCCGGACCACTGACGCTGGTTTGTGACTTACTCAATAAACCAACCACAATGCCCCCTACAATCCCCGAAATAACGCCCGAAAACAGAGGTGCTCCTGACGCTAAAGCCACTCCGAGACACAATGGAAGAGCCACTAAAAATACCACTATACCGGCAGGAATATCATTTTTCAATGTTGATTTTAGCATGATTTTTGAATTAAACGAAATAAGATTCTAACCCAAAACGCAATCGTTTTAGAGCGTAATTTATCTGGTATATTACAGAATAAAATAAGCTTAGTGAATGAGCGTCAATACGATGCTGTCTTGAGCATTTGGTGTAAATGCCTAAAAAAAGGTTAACTTTAACAATTAGGAAGTTAGGCTTCCGGAGGAGGAGACGTAATCTTTAAGGAAAGATGAGAAGGAATGAAAAAATCGACAACCTTAATTTTTTCTCTTGCAATGAAACCGGCAAGTCGGAAGTGGATTTCTTTCTGATGATACAAGTCATCTGAATTTTCCTCGTCTTCCCCATCGCCGCCTTCATTTCCATCTTCTGATGAATCTTCTTCCTGCGAATCACAAACGCCTATTTCATTCCTGTCTGCGATGAAGGAAATAGCCCCAGTGACTTTCCCCAGGAATAGCAGCATAAAGAACAGGATTAAAATCTTGTTTTTCATAGTTACGAAAAACGTAAACAGTGCATTAAGAACTCGGAACGGAAGGACACAGTTCCCAAAGCAGCACAAACTGATTTACGAACAGGTATTGTATTTAAGCGATTTTGGGCTTCTCTCGGCATATTAGAATTCAATTAGAATCGAATGAAGCTGAAACAAATATACAAACCAAATCATTTTCTATAGTAAGATTGAATAGTTAAGTAATAAAGCAATGAATTCTCAATACATCCGACAGATTATAGAACAATTGGCTGCTGCCACCGGGCAGCCTCTTACTGGAAATAAAAATAAACATGATTTTATCGAACAAACCGCCATCTATACGGCCGAAGAAATTCATAAATTCATTGAAGATTTAAGCCAAAATGCGCGGTTGCATGACCTGACCCTGATTGTCAACGACCTGCCTTATGCTCAGTTTGTTGATTTTGTGACTGCCTCAACCTACCCCATTATTTATTTTGAGAAGCACACTTCAGGACTCACGCCCGTCATTGTGGGGCAGAATTATCAGGGAAAACCAATCAAATGGACTCCCATTATTGCTACCGCCTCTCAGCCAACCACGGCCGGCGTTGAAAATCCGCTTTTATTTGAAAACTACGCTGATTCAACCAAAAACGGCCATGTTCTCTACATAACAGCCTTTCCGATGCAGCCCTTAGTGAGCGACGATAGCTCACTTCGCCAAGCGGAGCAGGAAGTTTTGTCTCCCATTCAGCGCCTGCTACGACTCCTGCGCAACGAGCGCAAAGACATTGGTTATATTTATTTTTATGCCGTCGTGGTGGGGCTCATCAGTCTTATTCTTCCTTTGGGCGTTCAGGCTATTTTTAGTTTGGTTTCCAGTGGCTCGGTCTTCAGTTCGGTGTATGTACTGATGGGATTGGTGATTTTAGGGCTCATCGGGAGCGGGATTATGCAAATCATTCAAATCTCGTTGGTCGAAACCCTCCAAATGCGAATTTTTGCCAAGGCGGCTTTTGAATTTACCTACCGCGTGCCTCGCTTAAAATACGAAGGATTGAACCAAGACAATCCAACCGAATTGATGAACCGTTTTTTCGACGTTTTGACGGTTCAAAAGTCGCTTCCGAAATTTCTTATTGATCTCTCTTCTGCCCTTTTACAGATTATATTCGGGCTGTTATTACTATCCTTTTATCACCCGTTTTTTATTGCGTTCAGTTTTATGGTGATTTTGATTTTTATCGCCATTGTTCGCCTGAACGGCCGTAAAGGAATGGAAACCAGCATCAAAGAATCAAAATACAAATACCGCGTAGTGGCTTGGTTGGAAGGGATGGCAAGCACGCTGTTTTCCTTCAAATCGGCGGGGAGTACCAATTTACCCATTCACCGCATGGATAGGCTCGTGACTAATTACCTTACTTACCGAACCAAACATTTCCGGATTTTGGAAGGTTTTTACTACTATGCCCTGATTTTCAAAGTAGTCGTCATCGGAGGTTTGTTGGTATTAGGAACGTATTTGCTTATCAACCGTCAAATTTCTTTAGGTCAATTTGTGGCTTCGGAAATCGTGATTGTGTTACTGACCGGGGCGGTTGAAAAACTGTTTTTGAGCATTGATGTAGTGTTTGATTTGCTGACGGCGGTTGATAAATTGGGCTACGTTTCCGATCTTCCGCTCGAAAAAGATGGTGGTTTTCGGTTTTCGCCGGCGCAGTTTGCCAAAGGCATGAAACTCACTACACGCGATGTGAGCTATTCCTATTCAGAAACGTCAAAGTCAGCTCTCAAAGGAATCAATTTGGATATTCAGTCCGGTGAACGAATTTGTTTGACAGGGCATAACGGTTCTGGAAAACATACGCTTCTGAAAGTATTGTCGGGTGTTCTGTCTGATTACCAAGGCAGTGTGATGTACAACGGCTTCTCACTGCGCGATTTGGACATGAACGCCTTACGGGCCCATACGGGCATGAATTTTCCCAATCAGGAAATTTTTGACGGAACTATCCTCGAAAATCTCACCATGGGGCGCGGCGGCATTACCATTGAGCAGGTGCAATCTGTATTGGAGCGCATGAATTTGACCGAAGAGATCGCCAAACTTTCCGACGGACTAAGCACCCCTATTATTTCGGGAGGGCGCCACTTTTCGTTGAGTTTTGTGACCAAAATTGCGTTGGCTCGCTGCCTGCTCATTCAGCCCAAATTGATGCTGTACACCGACGCCTTACGGGAAATTGAACGCAAAGAACGCTTGCGAATCATTGATTTATTAACGGACCCTTCTCACCAATGGACGTTGGTGGTGTTATCCAACGACCCCGCTTTTATGGGTGTCTGCGACCGCGTCATTGTCATGGAAGAAGGAAAAATCATTGCCGATGGCCCTTATAAAACTGTCTTGAAACAAGTATCTCTGCTCGAAAACTAAGACCATGCTCAATATATCCCATCAGCGGGTCAATATACCCGCCATAGAAAACGAAGTCAATTCTCTGAACACGCTCCATTCGCCCAAAACGGCAAAAATTGTGTATCGCTGGATACTCGGAATTGTTGTGGTTATGGTGTTGGCTATGTTTTTGCCCTGGCAACAAAACATCAACGGCAAAGGCTACGTCACGGCATTAACGCCCCAAGACCGTCCCCAAAATATTCAGAATGCCGTAGCCGGACAAATTCAAAAATGGCTCGTGCGCGAAGGCGATTTCGTCAAAAAAGGCGATACACTTTTGATTATTTCCGAAATCAAAGACGATTACTTTGACCCACAGATTCTCGTCCGTACGCAGGAACAGATTCAGGCCAAACAGGACGCTATCAACGCTTACCAAGCCAAAATCAAGGCGTCCGACAATCAAATCACAGCCCTGCGGCAAGGCTTGCAGTTGAGTTTGGAAAAAACCCGAAACAAGCTGTTGCAGGCACGTCTGAAAGTACGCAGCGACAGCGCTGATTTAATAGCCGTCAACCGTAATTTTCAGGTGGCTAAAGAGCGGCTTGACCGAGGAGAATCCATGTACAAAGACGGCACCATCTCACTGATTGATTTGGAAACCCGTCGGTTAAAATTTCAGGAAGACCAAGCCAAACTGGTTTCACAAAATCAAAAGTTGGGCATCTCGCGCAATGAGCTTATCAATGCCCGAATCGAGGTAAGTTCGGTAGAAGCAGATTATCAAAAAGAGATTGCCAAAGGTTTTTCTGACCGCAGTTCCGCTCTGTCAAGTCTGGCCGAAGGTGAATCTGAGTTGTCCAAACTCCGAAACAAATACGAGAATATTCGCATTCGCCGCGACCAATACGTGGTTCATGCCCCGCAGGATGGCTACATCGTCAAAACCCTAAAAGCGGGTCTTGGCGAAACCATCAAAGAAGGCGAATCCATTGTGACGCTTCAACCCAATCAGCCCGAATTGGCCGTGGAATTGTACATAAAAGCCATGGATTTGTCACTCATTGCACCCGGCCACCACGTCCGGTTGGAATTTGACGGATGGCCTGCTTTGCAGTTTTCCGGTTGGCCGGGCACTTCGGTGGGAACCTTTGGCGGAACCGTTGCTATCATTGACCGCGTCAACAGCAAAAACGGTGAATACCGATTACTTATCAAGCCCAATCATGAGGGAAATGAAAATGAAATATGGCCCGAACAGCTTCGAATCGGCTCGGGTGTCAACGGCTTCGTGATGCTCAAAGACGTACCCATTTGGTGGGAGATTTGGCGACAGCTCAACGGATTTCCGCCTGATTATCTGGAAGATATACTACCCAAAGAAGAAAAAAAATAGATGAATATTCTAAAAAAAAATAGCAGTAGAGTGTGTTTTGGGGCAGGCCTGCTCAAATCATTGTACTTGCTTTCCCTCTTTTTCTTGCTTTTCCAACAAGCACAGGCGCAAACCGATACTTCCAAGGTATTTTCTTACTACGATTTTTATGATTTAGTGGTAAAAAACCACCCTGTGTTACGGCAAGCCAATACCCTTCCCAATCAGGCAAAAGCAGAATTGTTAATGGCCAAGGGCGGATTTGACCCCAAATTGGACGTAAATTTTGACCGTAAATACTTTGAGAATAAAGCCTATTTCAACTTCTGGGATAACCAACTTAAAATCCCCGTTTATTGGGGTGGAATGGACATCAAAGCGGGCTTTGAACGTAACGTGGGGGATGTACTCGGCACCGACATCCGCACGCCAATCGACGGCCTTAGCTACGTGGGCGTCAACATCCCCGTTTTACAGCGCTTTGTGATTGATGAACGCCGGGCTACGCTCCAAAATGCCCGTATTTTCCAAAACATTGCCGAAGCCGAACGGGTCAAAATGGTCAACAAATTGATCCTTTCGGCCGCCAAAGAGTATTGGAGTTGGTATTTCGCTTACCGCAATTACCTGCTTATCAAAGAGTTTCAGGACTTTGCCGCGCAACGGTTTCAATTGGTCATCAAGCGAGTTACCCAAGGAGACTTACCCGCCGTAGATACGGCCGATGCCCAAGTCACTTTGCTAGACCGCCGCGTATTATTTGAACAGGCCACGGTAGAACTCCAAAATGCCCGCTTACTGCTTTCCAACTACCTTTGGGATGAAAAAGGCAATCCGCTTGAACTTCCTGAAAACGCACTCCCTCAAGCCTCTCCCGCTGAACGAATTGATGGGACGAAGCTCAACCAATTGCTCGAAATGGCGCGGCAACGTCACCCTGAAATCCAAAAACTGGACTTCAAAAATCAACAATTACGAATAGATGAGCGGCTGGGCAAAGAGATGTTAAAACCTCGTTTTGATGTCGGTATTTCCTCTTTGAATTACATGCACCGCTACATTACAGGTTTGGAAATGCCTAAAACAGGTACATTCCCTCCATTTTATAAACTAAACGTCGATTTTTCCATGCCGTTGCTGTTTCGTAAAGAGCGCGGTAAATTAGAAACGATTCGCATTAAACAACTGCAAAACAACCTGGAACTTCAGCAAGTCCGTCGCGAAATCAACAACGATGTAGTGGCAGCTTACAACG
Organism: Runella sp.; assembly: GCF_027484545.1. Classification (GTDB taxonomy): domain Bacteria; phylum Bacteroidota; class Bacteroidia; order Cytophagales; family Spirosomataceae; genus Runella. The sequence continues at coordinate 9,767 of NZ_JAIXST010000295.1, forward strand.
ACGTTATTAACCTTGAAAAACAAATTATCAATCAACAACTCGCCGTCGAACGCCAAACGCAGGTTTTACGCGCCGACGAACAGCGATTCAGCATTGGAGAAACCCAACTCTTTCAAGTTAACCTCCGCGAAACTAAACTCAATGAACTGAAAGTGAAGTTGGAATCCATGAAATCCAAGTACGAAAAAGCCAAAGCAACGCTGCTTTTTGCGGCAGGTACGAGCGAGTGGTAACAAAGGTTTTGTTACGGTTCAGCAGTCTCTATTGTCGTGTTATTTCTATTTTGTAACGCTTGGTTTAATTAAAGTTTCACAGGTTACCGACAGGGTTCAATTTTACATCATCGTTTTTATTTAATAACAATGAAAAAAATGAACCCTCTCCCTTACATTCTCCAACTAATGCCGCTTTTGGCATTTATCGGCACGTATCTGCTGATCATTGCTTACGATAAATCAAAGATTGTCGAACGTGTTACTTCCAAAGGCGTCAAGACCGAAGGAACGGTAGTTGAAATTCGCCAAAATCCCGGCAGTTTGTTTTCTTCAAAAGATGGCGAAGGAGAAGCCCCTGTGGTGGATTTTGTCACCTATAATGGCTCACATCGTCACTATTCCACCGATTATCAAACGCCTACACCTTACCATGTCGGGCAGAAAGTGGAAGTTCGTTATTATTTCTACAAATCCATCAGAGAAGTGATCTTAGCCAACGAAGGTGCGGGAACCTTGCCCAAAACGCTTTTTCGTTGGGGCCTTGCCTTGTGCCTCATCGGGTATCCATTTTTAATCAAAAAGTTACTGCTTTTAGGGCTATCTAATTGAAAGCCGCAGATTAACAGTCCGAAATATTTAATAAATGAAAGAATAGCCTTGAGTAGTGCAATTGGAGTATTTACTTAGATAGTTAGTAGCTATTCCCATTTCATTTTTATGGACACCCTTCAAATCAAATCTATTCTTGAAAAAATAAAAACCGTCAAAGTGGCGGTGTATGGCGATTTTTGTCTGGATGCGTACTGGATCATGGATTCGCGCAAATCGGAAGTTTCCATTGAGACTGGCCTGCAAGCCGAATCCGTCGAAAAACATTATTATTCTCCCGGTGGCGCAGCCAATGTCGTTGCCAATCTTTCGGCGCTAAAACCCGCTCAAATCAAGGTCATTGGCGTAGTGGGCGACGATATTCACGGACGCGAGCTGACGACTCAATTGCAAAAACTCGGAGCCGAAACCAGCTCTTTATTCATTCAAAAAGAACATTTTCACACTTACGCGTATCTCAAACGATACATCGAGGGCGTAGAAGAGCCGCGCATTGATTTTGGTGTTTACAACAAACGTTCGGAAGAAATCGACGAGCAAATTTTAGCCGGCTTAACGGATGCTTTGGAAACCCACGATGCCGTCATTTTCAATCAGCAAGTCGTCGGAAGCATTACGAATGACCGTTTTATTGATAAAGCTAACGCACTTTTTGAACAATACAACGACAAAATTATTCTGGTTGATTCCCGTCACTTCAACGACCGTTTTTCCAACGTGTATCGAAAAGTAAACGACGTGGAAGCTGCCCACCTCAACGGCATTCAGGTAGAGCCGCGCACGATGTTGCCGCGCGCTACCGTGTTGGAATATGGTCAATCTTTGTTTGGCCAATCGCAAAAACCCGTATTCGTCACCTGCGGCGCCCGAGGCATTACCGCCTTTGATTCAATGGGTTACCATGAACACCTGGGCTTGCAACTCACTGCTCAACTTGATACCGTCGGCGCGGGAGATACGGTCATCAGTGCCATTACCTTGTGCTTGGCAGCGGGAATCAGCCCTAACCAAGCGGCACAATTCGCCAATTTTGCGGCAGCTGTTACCGTACAAAAGCTGTTCATTACGGGCACTGCCAACGGCGAAGAAATCCTAACCATCAGCCAAGACCCCAACTATATTTACCAAGCTGATTTGGCCGAAAATCCCCGTCAGGCCATCTATTTACTGGATTCCGAAACGGAACTTTGCGACCCGTCGGTGTTGGAAAAACTCGGCCACATCAAATACGCCGTGTTTGACCACGACGGTACCATCAGCACCCTGCGCCACGGTTGGGAAGAAATCATGGAACCCGTGATGATGAAAGCGATTTTGGGCGATTCGTATGATACAATTGATGCCGAAAACTTCAAAAAAGTACAGCGGGAAACGCAGGAATTTATCCACAAAACTACCGGAATCCAGACCATTTATCAAATGGAAGGTTTGGTCAATAGGGTGCGCGAAGCAGGCTACGTGCCCGAAGACCAAATTTTGGATAAGTTTCAATACAAACAAATTTACAACGATGCCCTGATGGAATTGGTCAACAAACGCATGTCCAAATTACAGGCGGGTGAGTTGGATTGGGAAGATTACACCATGAAGGGCGCGGTTTCCTTTTTGCACAAACTCAAAGAGCGCGGCGTGGTGATGTATCTCGCCAGCGGTACTGACGTAGACGACGTTCGCCACGAAGCCACCGTCCTCGGTTACGCTGACTTGTTCGACGGCGGTATTTACGGTGCCTTACGCGAGTACACCAAGTTTTCCAAAAAGATGATCATTGAGCGGATTATCCGCGACAATAACCTGAACGGCAACGAATTGGCCGTATTCGGTGACGGTCCCGACGAAATCCGTGAAGGGCGTCGGTCAGGCGGAATATCCATTGGAATCACGAGTAACGAAGTACAGCGTCACGGTCATAATTTTGACAAACGTCCGCGCCTCGTCAAAGCCGGTGCACAATTGATCATTCCAGATTTCTCACAATACCGAAAATTGGTGAGTCTGCTTTTTAAGGAGGAAGAAGTTTCCGAAACGGCATGATCGAATGACGAATTTTTCGAATTACGAATGACGAATCATTTTTTAAATAGAATTACGAATGACCAAGCCACTCGGCCCTATTAACAAGGTCGCAAACGCAGTCGCTCGGCTCTGCGACGGGGCCGCCCGTGCGGTGACGACTATTAACAGGCATCTTGCCTACTTTTCATTAGTCAGCACGTTAACACTGTTCCTTTGTTCCTGTTCAACTTCCACAAAAGAACCCGTTGATTACGTAGACCCGTTCATCGGCACTGATTTCTTTGGCCATACCTTCCCCGGCGCAACGCTTCCCTACGGTATGGTACAGCTCAGCCCCGACCACGACGTCAACGGATGGACTTATGCTTCTGGATATACCTACCCCGACAGCTCCATCATCGGATTCAGCCACACGCATTTCAGTGGCGTCGGCATGACCACGGGAGGTGATATTTTGGTGATGCCTACCGTTGGTGATAAAATTCAGACATCGGCAGGAAGCAAGGACAACCCTGATTCGGGGTATCGTTCTCGTTACGATAAAAAAGACGAATCGGCTTCGCCGGGTTATTATTCAGTGTTGTTAAAAGACAGCCACATAAAAGCCGAACTCACCACCACCAAGCGCGTAGGCGTACACCGTTATACTTTCCCCGAATCGCGCAAATCCACTATTTTGCTCGACATCGGCCACGAGATTGGCGGCAATGCCACGAGTGGCGAGTCGTTGGTAAAAATGACCAATGATTCTACACTTGAAGGCTACAAAGACGCCAACGGCACCACGGTGTATTTTGTGGCAAAATTCAGTCGCCCGTTTGAATACTATGGAACGTGGGACAATGACTACATCACGCCCGAATCATCAGAAGGCTATTGGCCGTACAAAAACGAAGAAAAAGGCCTGAACGTGGGCTTTTTTGTAGGGTATAAAACCAAAAAAGATGACCAAGTGACGGTCAAAGTGGCGATTTCGCACGTCAGTGTAGAAGGTGCCAAGAAAAACTTACAGGCCGAAGTGGCGCATTGGGATTTTGACAAAGTAAAAAATGACGCCCGTCAAACGTGGAATGAAGAGCTCAAGCGCATTGCCGTAAAAGGCAACGACGAAGCTCAGAAACAGGTTTTCTACACCGCCTTTTACCGCAGTTTATTGGCCCAATACATCGGGCAGGACGTGGACGGGCAATACATGGGCATGGACAAAAAAGTACATAATGCTCAAAACTACGACTTTTACCCCTCGTTTTCGTGTTGGGATACCTACCGTACGCAGCACCCACTATTGACCTTAGTAGCTCCTGACCACGTCAACGATTTTGTGAAATCCATTGCTGCCAAAACCACCGAATTCGGTTGGCTGCCCGCGCAACATTTCCGCAATACGTACCGTCCCAGCATGGTTGGCGACCACCTGATTCCCGTCATTGTAGACGCCTATTTCAAAGGTTACCGCGATTGGGACATTGAAGGGTTATACACCGCCATGCGTCGCAAAGCGTTGGAATCTCCGCCGGCCAATATTCCCGCCTCCGCAGGCCGTGCCGGACTTTCAGATTATATTCGTTTGGGTTACGCGCCCGCCGACCGCACCACCGAATCCGTTCCCAACACCATGGAATTGGCCTATGATGACTGGTGCATTGCAAGATTAGCCGAAACCTTAGGCAAAAAAGAAGATGCGGAATTGTTTTACAAACGAGCTCAGAATTACAAAAATGTGTTTGACGCTTCCACGGCTTTCATGCGTCCGCGCCGGGAAAATGGCACGTGGTTGGAAGCCATCGGCACCAATCAACAGACCATTGATTCCGTCGGAGCGCATCATTATTACCGCTACTTTGATCCATTGTTGGTGGGCCGCCGTCCCAACCGTCATTATACTGAATCCAACGCGTGGCAATACCTCTGGTCGGTACAGCATGACCCGGCAGGTTTGATTCAATTATTGGGAGAAAATCAAGCATTTAATCAACGTTTGGATACGTTCTTTGCCATGGATGCCTCCATCAGTACGCCAAAATACGTGGGTGTCGTGGGTACTATCGGGCAATATGTGCACGGAAATCAGCCCTCGCATCACGTGGCGTATCTGTACAATTACGCCGGCGCACCGTGGAAAACACAGTATTGGGCTCGTGAAATCATGGAGCGTTTTTACCGCATTGGCCCGGGCGGCCTGTGCGGCAACGAAGACATGGGTTCGCTGTCGTCTTGGTATTTGCTGAGCAGTATGGGCATTTATCCCGTGGCTCCCGGCAGCACGCAATACGCCATCGGCAGTCCGGTATTTGAAGAACTTGAATTTAACGTCGGGAAAGGCAAAACATTCAAAATCATTGCCCGGAATACGTCCTCCAAAAACCGCTATATCCAATCCGCCACGCTCAACGGCAAATCCTTTGACCGAAGTTGGATCGACCATTCCGAAATCATGGCCGGCGGAGAGTTGGCGTTCGTGATGGGCGACCAACCTAACAAAACATGGGCGACGAGTAAAAATGCCGCGCCGTATTCGCAGAGCACGCAGTCGCTCGCGTCCCGCGAGTGACGATTATTTGAAGGCCTCTGGCCTCAGTGATTAAAATAAGCCAGAGGCCCAAAAATAGTGGTCACGGCATGGGTCGCCCCGTCGCGAGACGTAAGCTACTGCCATCAGAGGCCAGTATGACAAGTTCACGCTTTTACATTTTACAAACCAAACCCAATGATAACCAAAACCTTAAAAACACTATTCGTACTCTTCTTGTTGGCAACCCTCACAAGCCAAGCCCAACAAACCTACGCCGAAAAACTCGGCTGGCCCAAAGGAGCCAAAGTCGTGATATTCCACGTGGACGACCCGGGCATGTCGTACTCTTCCAACCAAGGAACCATCAAATCCGTCGAACAGGGCGTCGCCACGTCATGCAGCATCATGTTTCCGTGCTCATGGTCGGCGAGTTTTGTGAATTATATTCAAAAAAGCAATCCCAATCTCGACGCGGGGGTGCATTTGACGCTGACGTCTGAATGGCGCGATTACCGGTGGGGACCGGTTGCGGGCTTTCAAAGCGTACCGAGTTTGGTAGATAAGGAAGGAAATTTGTGGCACGAAGTGGCACAAGTGGTCAAAAACGGCACCGCCGACGACGTGGAAAAAGAGATCAGAGCGCAGGTGGAAAAAGCATTGCGCATGGGCCTGAAACCCACCCACATGGATTCGCACATGGGAACGCTCTTTGCGCACATTCCTTTCATGGAGCGTTACATCAAAGTTGGGGTAGAATACGGCATTCCGGTCATGTTTCCGGGCGGTAACAACAAATTGCTCATCGAATGTCAGCAATACCCCATCATCAAACGCATGAAAGCCGAAGGAAAATGGCAGGAAGGCATGAAATTGCCCGAACCCGAATTAACCAAAATGTCGGGGGCGGTCGGACAGAAAATCTGGCAATCGGGCTTACCGGTGTTGGATGATTTGCACACCATCAGCGGCGATTGGAAGCCTGAAAAACCTAACCCAACGCCTGAAGAATGGGGCAAGTACAAAGCCCAAAAATTCATCGAAACCCTCAACAACATGCAGCCTGGATTGGCCATGTTCATCGTCCACAGCAGCGACGTGACCGATGCCTTCAAATACATCAGCGCATCAGGCGGCTCACGCTACGCAGATATGCTGTCCATGATGAATCCCGAGCTGAAAGCCTACATCCAATCGCAGGGCATCATCCTCACTACGTGGCGGGAAGTGATGGAGCGCCGGAAGAAAGTAAAATAACTCTTGGACACAGAGTTACACGAAGTTCAGCACGGAGTTTCACAAAGACTTACTCTGAGCCACTCTGTGAAAACCCGCGGCGGCGGACCGCTCTGTGCAACTCTGTGTCAAAAAAAATAGCAAGCCTAATGAAACTGCCAATTACACTTTTAATTTTCACAATCTCATTTCAAATTACCTTTGCACAATCCTCCCCCATCATTCGCTCCATGCTGATTTTTCCGGGCCAGGAAAAGCACGTCCACGGCAGCAGTTTGGTTAATTTACCCAATGGCGATTTTCTTTCCGTGTGGTTTTACGGAAGCGGGGAACGCACCGCCGACGATGTCAAAATCATGGGCGCTCGTTTGAAAAAAGGCGAAACCGTTTGGAGTGAGCCGTTTGAAATGGCCGACACGCCTCACCTACCCGATTGCAACCCTGTGTTGTTTTTGAACCAACAGGGTAAACTGTTTTTGGTGTGGATTGCAGTGCAGGCCAACCAATGGGAACAGTCCATTTTGCGTTTTAAAACCTCTACCGATTACGCCAAAAGCGGCCCGCCCATTTGGAGTTGGCAGGATAATATTTTGCTCAAACCCGATGACCATTTCGCCAAAGAAGTAGCCGAAAAATTCAAAAAATTACCCGAAAACACCGCAGGTTGGGCGGGGTACGCGCCTAAATACGACGACCTAATCATCGAAGCCGCCAAAGACGCGCCCAAACGCAGCATCGGCTGGATGACGCGCATCAAACCCCTACTTATGGAAAACGGCCGCATTGTGTTGCCTCTGTATTCCGACGGGTATAACTTTTCACTCATGGCCATTTCCGACGATTTTGGTACGACCTGGAAACCAAGCCTGCCGCTCGTAGGTCGTGGGCCGATTCAACCCGCATTGGCCAAACGTAAAAACGGAAACTTGGTCGCGTACCTGCGCGACAGCGGGGACGACCCTACCCGCGTTCACATCAGCGAATCGTCGGACAAAGGAGAAAGTTGGACGGCCTCCCTCAAAACCGACATTCCCAATACGGCAAGCGTGGAACTATTGACGTTACAGGACGGCAAATGGGCCTTTTTAGGCAATGACATCGACGACGGCCGCTACCGCATGAGTCTGTATCTCTCTGAGGATGAGGGGAAAACGTGGAAGTGGAAAACGCGCCTCGAAGACCATGCCCGCGACAAAGGCGGCTATTCCTACCCTTGCCTGATTCAAACCGCCGAGGGTTTATTGCACATTACCTACTCCGCTCACGCCGACAAAAACAACAAATCCATTAAGTATGTGGTAGTGGACCCTAAGAAGATGACAAATCTTTGATAAGATTTTTATCTGTTTTGAAGGTTATTAGGCTGTTTGATTGGCACTTACCGTTTTACAAACAAGCTTACCTGTCGATGTTGGTGTTTTTCCACCAAAATCCTTGCTTTTTAGCTACATGATTGGCACTTATTGTGTTACAAATAGGCTTTCTATTTTACGTTCGCAGTCATTCTTCGGAAGAGGGCGAGCAATTTAGAGAAGCCGCCAAAATTACGGGATTGAGCATCAATACAATCACCAAAATCAGAAAATTGATAAAGGTGAAGAGGAAAAATAGTTAAGACTTTATTCCAATTTGTTGATTTTAATCGTTTTAGTCTTTTCAGTATTGATTGAGGTGATTTTTAGAAGAAAAACACCTTTAGGCAGCTTTGATAAATTTATGATTTCTTGATTTTTTATACTCATCATACTCCAGACCATTTTTCCATTTAAGTCTAAAACTTCAACATTGGAACGTAATCCAAACTCAGAAGGAAATTCAATTTTTATATTTTGGATAAAAGGATTAGGGGAAATGACAATTTGGGAATTTTCTTCTATAATACCTGTCACGATTTGACATCCGTTTTTGTCAACATTAACTCCTGCCAAAGAATTAGGACACATATCTTTATCATCATTAATACCGTCATTATCTGAGTCTTTTTCACTCAAAGCACAGCCTTTTGAATCGACACTAAGCCCAAGAGGGGTATTTTTACATAAATCTAAATCATTAAGAATGCCATCTCCGTCAATATCGTTGTCACAAGTATCTCCAATCCCATCTTTGTCATAATCTTTTTGGTCAGAGTTTAAATTTAATGGACAATTGTCCTCGAAATCGACTAAACCGTCACTATCTGTATCGGTAATGTCTCTTAATATAACATTTTTATAGTATGATTTAAGACCAAAACCTGCATTAGTGAAGTGAATTTGACCTAAAATATATCTTCTTGAATCAAAGAAGAATAAATTTGAATTGTCAGAAACACTGACATCAAAGTACTTGGAATTTTCACCTAACCCCACTTCTGCACCTATATTTGCTGTCCCATTTGACCTTCCGGGAAAAGTTAAATTAATTTTTGATAATCCAGCACTTTTATAATTTCCTACTAACCCAAAAATATCCTCATAGGGAGGAGAAACTTGTCTAATTTGTCCGGTTATTTTTAATGTCCTTCCCCTTGATAGGGGTAAATTGTACATAACTAAACCATAGTTGATTTGTTTTTGTTGCAAATCTTCAATAATAAGGTTATTATCATCAAAATATGATTTATTGGTTAAATTTGAAAGATAATAAGCATATAAGTCAGAATGATAATTAAATATATTTACATTGTGCCTTTTTTTTAGTTGTATTGAATATTGGTCAATTACTTTATTATCAATAATGAGTTGACAAGAAATATTCGCTTCGTCTTTACCCCTTAATAGTTCGTATGAAATTACATTATTTCCAGTTTTGGAATTAGAGAAATCTTTCCCGTCAATAATAACTTTGTATATTGCATTATCAGCTAAGTAATTGGTACTTCTTACATTTAAATTTATTGTCTCCATTGGAGATAAAAACCATAAGACAGGTTCATCTTTTATCAATTTGCTTTCAGGCATTAACAGAAGAGAAAGCTCATCTTCGACATCTTTGTTTAATTTGAATTTTAGAACATTTTTAAAAAATGGTGTTAAATTCCTATTCAACGATTTAGAACTGGCATAAGCAATATTTGATAAGGCGTCTTCAATAGTTTTAACATTAGGTCTATTTCTAAGAATTTTAAAGAAGGCAGGAAACATTAACTTTCTGTCAAAGGTCTCAAAAATTCCTAATAATACTAAATAAGAATTAAGGTGTCGTATATTTGCAAATATGGACTATGCATCAGAGATAAAGGAAGATATTGAAATTCTTTTGGAGTTTGAAAAAAAGTGCAGCCTGGCACTGTTG
>NZ_JAIXST010000065.1 GCF_027484545.1 Runella sp.
ACTTTTCCTATTATTGCCTTGATAGACGTAAGTTTATCGAACATAGTGATGGTAGTTTTGTTGGGAGGTCAGAGACCCCAAAACTGCCACACTTTTTTCTTCTCCCCTAAAAAGCTACCAAGCTATTGAAAAATCAAAGAAGAGAACATATAACTTCGGCGCTATTCTTCGTACCAACCAATCGAACCAAAAGAAACTCGTAACTTTACTACATGGAATATTGGGAAGAAATAAACAGGAAATTCAAGCCTTGGGTTGATACTGATTTGAACAAAACGGTAGTTGACCTTTTTGCTGGTTGCGGTGGGCTTTCCCTTGGTTTTGAGGCAAATGGATTTAAAACAATAGGTTATGAAATGGATGCAAATGCTTGCGAAACTTATAACCAAAATTTAATTGGAGCATGTATAAACGAAAAATTAACAATAGATTCAACTTATCCTAAAGCAGATATTGTGATAGGAGGTCCACCTTGCCAGCCGTTTAGTGTGGGTGGTAAGCAACTTGGTCTTAAAGATTCACGAGACGGTTTTCCCATCTTTTTATCGGCTATCAGGCAATTAAACCCCGAAGTGCTTTTATTTGAAAATGTACGGGGAATGCTCTATAAAAATAAGTGGTACCTAAAAGAAGTGATTGAAGAGCTGGAAAAATTAGGGTATTACATTAATTATGCTTTGCTCAACGCTGTAAACTATGAAGTGCCCCAAAATCGGGAACGAGTCATTGTCATTGGCTCTAAAAACAAAATGAACTTACCGAGCAAAGCAAATCGAGTAATCACCGCAGGACAGGCATTGGGTGAGCTTGCTTTCCAATTTGATGAGGACTCAAAATTTTTCACCGAATCCATGGATAGGTATGTTGCCAACTACGAAAAAGCTTCAAAATGCATCAATCCGCGAGATTTATATTTAGACCGACCTGCACGAACATTAACTTGCAGAAATTTGGCCGGCGCTACGGGAGATATGCACAGAGTAAGATTAAGAGATGGAAGAAGAAGAAGAATTACGGTAAGGGAAGCGGCAAGGTTGCAAAGTTTCCCGGATTGGTTTGAATTTTCAGGAACTGAAACCAATCAATACAATCAAATTGGTAATGCCGTTGCGCCCTACTTCGCATTTCATTTGGCTCAAAACATTAAGAGTCACCTGATGCGCAAAACAGTTAATTTGCTCCCCAGCTATTTTCCGTCCCTAAAAGTTGCCGGATAAAGCATAGATGACATTGTCTACATAACTGCTTTTTTAAATCGCCAAAAATTTCGTCAATTTATGACTGAAATAGCTTGGGAAACAGAAGTTTGGATAGCAGATAATCCGGACCATTTAGTCCATTTCAATGGTGATAAATTCCTTGAACCGTATAAAGAATAAAAATACATCGCAGTAAGCAGTATATCTATCTTTAAAAATACAGGCGTGACAATAAATTCTCAGCAACCCATGAATAAGTTAAAAATTTCCACAGCCCAGTTTGAGAACAAAAGCGGAGACAAAGTCTATAATTTGTCGGTCATTGAAAAACTCTCCAAAAAAGCAGCGGAGGAAAGCTCCAACGTCATTGCTTTTCACGAATGTTCCATCACGGGATATACGTTTGCGAGGCATCTTTCCAAAGAACAAATGCTCGATTTGGCCGAATCTATTCCCGAAGGAGAAAGCATTTTAAAACTTACCGAAATAGCAAAAGCCAATGACATTGTGATTTTGGCTGGGCTTTTTGAAAAGGACAATCAGGACCGTTTATTCAAGGCATACATTTGCGTAGACAAAAACGGATTGGTGGCCAAATACAGAAAACTACATCCGTTCATCAATCCACATTTAACACCCGGTGACAGCTATTGTGTGTTCGAAATTCAGGGTTGGAAATGCGGTATTTTAATCTGCTACGATAACAACATCATTGAAAACGTAAGAGCCACAAAGTTGCTGGGTGCCGATATTATCTTCATGCCTCACGTCACGATGGGGACGCCTTCTACCCGACCGGGCGCGGGTTTTGTGGACCCTAAATTATGGGAAAACCGCGAAAATGACCCGACCTCCTTACGCGCAGAATTTGACGGCTTAAAAGGACGTGAATGGCTCATGAAATGGCTCCCTGCCCGTGCGTATGACAATGCCGTCTACACCATTTTTTCAAATCCAATCGGTATGGATGATGACCAATTAAAAAACGGTTGTTCAATGATTATTGACCCTTTTGGAGATATTATTGCCGAATGTCGTTCGTTCGACGATAGTTTTGTTACGGCAACCATCGTTCCCGACAAATTGACGCAGGCAGGCGGCCACCGCTACATAAAAGCAAGACGTCCTGATTTATACAAAGACATCATCGGGCAATCCCACCAACCGGAGCAGAAAGTGGTTTGGCTGAATACGGGGAGAAGTAAAGGACATGAGTGAACATATACAAAAATCCATTTCTAAACCCATCCATGGAAAAGCTCAAAAACTATTTTGAACGAATTGGCTTTGCAGGAGAGCCTTTGGATAAAATTCTGAGTTCTTTCAAGCTTCAGGTGTTTAAAAAAAATGATTTTGTGGTACAGGAAGGAAAAGTGAGCAAGTACATTGGCTTGATTGAAAGCGGGATGTTTCAGTATTATGTAGTGAAGGATGGAGAAGAAAAAACCAGCTATATATCCATTGAAAACACGTTTTTCGCTTCCTTAATGAGTTTTATAAGTCAGACACCGGCGCTTGAAAATATACGCGCTTTAACGGACGGAAGCATCCATTTGATAAGTCGAACTGATTTAAAAAAATTGGTGGATGAAATCCCTCAATTCAAGGATTTCTACATTGGCCTTTTGGAGGCTTCCATTTGCGGAATTGATGCCAGTCGGCATGACCTAATTGTACTCACCGCTGAGCAACGCTACGAAAAACTGCTCACTCAGGAACCTCATCTGTTACAGCATATTCCTTTGCAATACTTAGCTTCTATGTTGGGAGTCACTCCCCGCCACCTCAGTCGAATACGAAACAATATTCGTTGATTTATCCATTAGACATTCCAACGGCGATTTTGGATCAAAATCGCAACAAAAACAATCCCAAGCATTCATGAAAGCAGCCTTATCAATCTTTATTCTAATTTTCGCTACAACTTTGTCTTTTGCTCAATCAGGCACTGCCAAACCCTTTGTATTGGGGGTAATTGACGAAATCCAATCGGAACAGTTGGCCGAAAAAAGAGTGCTGAATATTTATCTTCCGGAGGGTTATACCAAAAATGACACGTTAAAATATCCCGTCATTTACCTGTTGGACGGCTCGGCCGACGAAGACTTTATTCACGTAGTGGGCTTGGTTCAATTCAATACGTTTCCGTGGATTAACCGTATCCCTAAATCCATCGTAGTAGGCATCGCCAATGTAGACCGCAGAAGAGACTTCACCTATCCAACCACGCTGGAAGAAGATAAAAAACGGAACAAAACAGCAGGAAAATCAGAGAAATTTATCGCTTTTTTGGAGAAGGAGCTGCAACCCTACATCGAGCGTACTTACAAAACCACTAATTCAAAAACCATCATCGGACAATCGTTGGGCGGGCTTCTGGCTACCGAAATTTTATTAAAAAAGCCCACTCTTTTCAACAAGTACATCATTATCAGTCCCAGTATCTGGTGGGATAATTTATCGCTATTGAAGCAGCCTTCCCTTCTATTGGAAGAAAGTTTTAAGCAAAAAACGGACATTTATATTGGTGTCGGGAAAGAAGGACTTGCTCCGAGCGAGATACCGCACGTCATGGAAGTAGATGCCAATCTTTTAGTGGAAAGACTACAATCCGCCAAAAACAAAAACGTAACTGTACATTTTGATTATTTACCCCAGGAAGACCACGCTACCGTTACGCATCAGGCCATTTTCAATGCTTTCAGGCTGTTGTATCCCTTAAAAAAATAAAAGTTTACACTGCCTCAACAATCACTTTCTTCGTGCGCATTTTCTGCTTAAAGTACAGGTGTATCTGACGCCTCTCCTTTTTCCGACACAACCATTTTCAATTGGTCGATTTGAATCTGCTGTTTCACCAGCATTTCTTACAGAATTTTGTTTCTATGTTTACTCAGCAGCACTTTGCAATTTTACGAAAACCAGAAAATACAAAACAACCAGTACGGCTACTGCGCCCGTTACGATAAAGGTGGCAGCCTCTCCAAACCGGAACCAAATCAGCCCCGCCAAAGAGCTGGCGAGCATGGTGCCAATACTCTGAAACCCAGAGTACGTTCCGAGGGCCGTAGCGGTGTCTTTTTTGTCGATGGTATTGCTGATCCACGCCTTCGAAATCCCTTCGGTAGCAGCGGCATACAATCCGTAAAGAAAAAACAGTCCTGCGTAGAGATATCCATCCACATGGGTTGCCATTCCAAAATAGACGACGGCATACAATAGAAGCCCCGTGACCAAGGTCTTTTTTAGACCTATTTTATCGGCTAAAATCCCCATCGGAAACGCAAAGAGCGCATACACCAGGTTGTAAAAAATATAGACCCCAATCACCCACGTATCGCTCAACCCGGATTGTTTGGCTTTTAATAGAAGAAATACATCCGAACTGTTGAATAAAGTAAAAGCCAATAACCCAATGACTACTTTTCGATAAAGGATTGGGCTGCTTTTCCAATAATTCAGGAAAGAAAAGAAAGGAGTTCGAGCAATCGTTGTCGGATTGGGCTGCTTTTTATCTTTCAGTAAAAAAGAACTCATTACCGCCAGCAACCCCGGAATAAATGCAATAAAAAACAGGGTTTTGTAATCCTGAGGATAATAATAGAGATAAATAAGCGCAAATATGGGGCCTAATACCGCCCCAAACGTGTCCATGGAACGATGAAAGCCAAAAATTTTCCCTTTGGTGGCAGGAGTAGCTTCTTCGGAAAGTATCGCATCCCGGGCTCCGGTTCTGATTCCTTTACCAATGCGGTCTATGGTTCGTGCAAAGAATATCCAGAGCGGATAAATGAAAAAGCCCATTATAGGTTTTGAGAGGGCACTTAGTGCGTAGCCGAATTGGACGAAGGGAGCGCGTCGGCCTGTGCTGTCGGAGAGTTTTCCAAAATAACCTTTGCTTACTCCCGCAGTGGCTTCAGCGACGCCTTCCAGCACCCCAATCAGAACAATGGAAAAGCCAATACTTTTCAGGTAAATGGGCATGATGGGGTACAGCATCTCGCTTGCTGTGTCTGTAAACAAACTCACTAACGAAAGTACCCAAACTGTGCGTGTAATGTCTTTCAACTCAAATGGATTAATCGGCTAATTTCCATAACCAATGCGCAATTTGCTCATTTAATGACTGACATTGCATAATCATTAAATTAAATCCTTTTTTACTCATCAACCAATCTGAATAAATAGCTCCGGTCTTTGAGTCAGACACGTAAATTTTCTTGAAATGGGCTTTTGTATCAATCCCTGCAAAAGCACAAACCTGCATGGATTTTTGCAGGGCTTCC
This sequence comes from Runella sp., assembly GCF_027484545.1. Lineage (GTDB taxonomy): Bacteria > Bacteroidota > Bacteroidia > Cytophagales > Spirosomataceae > Runella. The sequence continues at coordinate 5,486 of NZ_JAIXST010000065.1, forward strand.
GCAAAATCCTCCTGCGACATGGTACCCGTCAACAACAGGTGACGCATGGAATAACAGCGCATAGAATACCCCAGCGCTTCTTCAAAGTCATTCAATCCTGTCGGGGTTGAATAACCGGAATAGTGAACAACATGTAAGATTTCCATAGCATTGAAATTTAGGGTGGTACTGAACCGCCAGCTTGCGGAATGCTTTCTTTGATTTCATCCTGCGACGCTTTTTTGTCAATACCCGGTATTTTATAATAATCTTTGTAGTCCATGGCAACAAATCGAATTTGATTGTTCCCTAAATCTAAATGGATACAAAAGCCCCGTTGATGACAACGGACACTTTAATAGATGATTTTGCTTAGTATTCAGCCTGCAAAAAAGTTATGCCTCCCCAAAAGAAAAAACAATCCTTGGTCTGCTCTCAAAACAAGTCGTAAATTTGGCCTTTATTGACCGGAAATACGCACGTATGCAAATCCTTCACCGTTTAGACACCTTTTTTGACCTCCTTTTCCCTAACCTCATGGGGGGGGTAATAAATCACTGATTATCAATGAGTTAATAAAATTATTTTCCTATAACTCATTCATCCCCACTATTTCAGTTGACGACGATTCGGTCACGATTGACATTGAAGCACCGAATCCTACCCTGCACGCAACCGACTTCCGCAAGGCGGCGGCGCTCTGCGAAAAAGGCCGATACGCCGAAGCCAAACCTCTTCTTCAACGCCTGATTCAACAAAATCCGACCCATTCGGAAACCCATCGGATGTTGGGCCAACTCCTGTCGGACGGGGGCGACCAAGACGCGGCCCTCGCGGCGTTGATTACCGCCCTGCGTTGGAATCCTGCCAATACCCACGCCTTGCTGATGGCGGGAAATAGTGTGGCCCAATACCACCGCGACCTTCCGACCGCGCTGCGTTTCTACGACCAAGCCCTGCGGGTAAAGCCCGACGATTACCTGACCGCTGCCAACGCGGGCTACCTACTGTACCAAGACGGAAAAACCGAGCAGGCCAAACACTACTTACACAAAGCCCTTGAAATTCAACCCAATTACGCCAATGCTCTCTTTACGATGGGATTAGTCAACGAGCGCGAAGGCGATTTTCAGGCGGCATTTACGCATTTTTCGGGTGTGCTCAAAGCCCCCAAAAACCACGAAACCTTGTACCAAAATGCCATAAAACAGGCGTTTGAAAGTGCTGATAAAGTGATTCAACGGGCCGAAGCAAGCGCCCTCGTGGCGCAATATACCCATCAACTGACGACCCAAGGCGGCACCGAAGTTGAAACCGCAGTAGATGCCGACATAACTACGGCGGCCAAAATTGAGTTTGCCGAAAACTACCAACGCGCCGTTCACGTGGTGCGCTACAAGCCCAATTACCCCGCCGTGCAGCACCTCATTATGCACGAGTTGGTACATTTGCAATTTGTCATCGAAGCCCGTCAGGCCAAGGCCAACCAACTTTTTACGGCCACCCAACAGCACCGGGCGGCCTTTGCCAAAAATCTGGAATCCACACGACAGAAACTCCGCCAACAAAACGTAGCCGATGCCAACATCACCAACTACTTCAACGCGCTGTTTGACGGCCTGAATCTCCAAGCTTACAACACGCCCATTGATTTATTTATCGAGCAATTGCTTTTTGACCAATTTCCCGCACTGCGCCCCTATCAGTTTGTGTCAATACACGGCCTGATTCAGGAAGGTATTCGGGCCATGACCCACAAAAACGTAGTGACCGTTTGGCCCAAAGACATCCTATTCAAAAGCAAAGTCTATAATCTCATCAATGCCCTGCAATTCAGGGAATTGTACGGCTTGGATCTGCTGAAAGAGTTTCAGGCTACACCCGCCGAGCTCAAAACCGCGCAGGAGCTTTATGACGAATACCAACAGTATAAAAACGACCGCCAACCCGCCGAAGAATACGAATTGTTGGCGAATTGGGCCGAAGACCTCAAACTGAGTACGCACTTTGAGTTGGTGGACGAAATCGCCTACCGAACCAAGCGCACCAACCTCGACAATCTGCTGACTTCCATCGAAAACGACCCGTTTGACTTGGACAGCACCGACCCCGCCAAAGCCCGCGAAAAGGAGAAATTTCAGCAGGCACACTCGGCGGCCGACACCAACCCCGCCGTGATGATGTACATGGCCGAAGCCCTGCGGTTTTTTGAAAAAATACCGAAAGAACAGACCCAAAAAATTGCCTTTGAAATAGCCATGCTCGGTGCGCAGGGCATCAACCCCCAAGGGCAAAACTACCGCGTCAGCGCTATGCCCAACAAACTGTTTTCGGGCTATCATTTACTGGCGTATTACTACGTCTCGTGGGCATTGTCCGCTCCCGAAATACTGCCCGAACTTGGGTTACACTTCAACAAGGAATTTGAAGCCGCCCGCAAAATCACCTCCTCCGACCCTCCCCCTTAACCATAAAAAACCCAAGAGAGAATGAATACTCCCCTCGCTAAATGGGCAAAAAAAGCCCCTCGCCTGAAAGGAGAGGGGTTGGGGTGAGGTTAACATAACAACCTTTTACTATGAACAACTTTCAAGACAGAGCCAATTTTATTTGGAGCATAGCCGACCTCCTGCGCGGCGATTATAAACAGGCCGAATACGGCAAAGTTATCCTTCCTTTTACGGTACTGCGGCGTTTGGACTGCCTTTTGATGGATGCTAAACCCGCCGTTTTGACCCAGTACGAGTACCTCAAAACCCAAAGCGAAGAGGTGATTGACAAAGTACTCAATGCCAAATCGGGCTTTAAGTATTTTCACAACCACAGCGCTTTTGACTTTGAAAAACTCCTCGGTCAGCCCAACGACATCCGCAAAAACCTCCAACAGTACATCGCGGGTTTTTCCAAAAGCGTCCGCGATATTTTTGAGAGTTTTCGGTTTGACGAACAAATCGTGCGGCTCGACAAGGCCAACCTCCTCTTCCAAGTGGTGAAGGATTTCAACGACCTCGACCTCAAAAATATTGAGCGGCAGGAAATGGGCTACATTTTTGAACACCTCATTTATAAATTTGCCGAGGCCAGCAACGAAACCGCCGGGGAGCATTTTACACCCCGCGAGGTGATTCAGCTCATGGTGCATTTGCTGTGGGTCAACGATAGCCGCCCCTACAAACCGGGCGTGATCATCAACCTCTACGACCCCACCTCCGGCACGGGCGGGATGCTCACCGAAGCCGAGCAGTATTTCAGAGAACACAACGGCGACGCCAGCTCGGTCATCAACCTCTTTGGGCAAGACCTCAACGAGGAGATTTACGCCATTGCGCGGGCCGACTTGATGATCAAGGGCCAAAACCCCGAAAACATCCGCCACGGCAACTCCTTTTCGGAAGACCGCTTCAAACACGATACCTTCGACTACATGCTGTCCAACCCGCCCTTTGGCGTGAACTGGAAAAAGGTGGAGAAAGTCATCAAAGACGAATACGACACCAAAGGCTACGGCGGACGCTTCGGGGCCGGACTGCCGAGCATCAGCGACGGCTCGCTGTTGTTTTTGCAGCACATGGTGGGCAAAATGAAGCCCGCCCACGAAGGCGGTAGCCGCCTCGCCATTGTCTTCAACGGCTCGCCGCTCTTTACGGGCAGCGCGGGTAGCGGGCCTTCCGACATCCGGAAGTGGGTCATCGAAAACGACCTGCTCGAAGGCATCATTGCCCTGCCCGACCAGCTCTTTTACAACACGGGCATCACGACCTATATCTGGCTCATTACCAACCATAAAGAAGCCAAACGCAAGGGCAAAGTGGTGCTGCTGGACGCGTCTTCGTTCTTCGTAAAAATGAAGCGCAGCCTCAACAACAAGCGCAACATCATCACACCCGAGCAGATTGAGGAAATCACGCAGCTATACGGGGCTTTTACGCCCACGCCCTTCCTCAAAATCTACGATAACGAAGATTTTGGCTACACGCGCATCACGATTGAGCGGCCCGAGCGCAAAAACGGACAGCCCGTAAAAGACAAAAACGGCAAACCCAAGCCCGACGCCAACCTCCGCGACGCCGAAAACGTGCCGCTCAAGGAAGACATCGAAGCGTATTTTAAACGCGAAGTGCTTCCCCACGTACCCGACGCGTGGATTGACCACGACAAAAGCAAGCGCGGCTACGAGATCAATTTTAACCGCGAGTTTTACGAGTACAAGCCCCTGCGCCGCCTCACCGACATCCGCGTGGACATAGCCCGACTCGAACAAAAAACCCACAACGCCGTAGCCCAAACCATC
>NZ_JAIXST010000302.1 GCF_027484545.1 Runella sp.
ATCCACACAATTAACAAAAGAAAAAATCGGACCGCTGAAGCGGAAGCAAAAAAGAAAAATTACAACAACTAATAGTTTCGTTTTAAGTAATAACTGTTGTAACTAAGGGGTACATTTTATACCCTGAAAGTTTATAAAACCGGGATTTATAAATTGACCTTAGCTCAAGCTTCCTGCGCAATTACCGACTCCGTGAAAGTAACGGCAAATCCAATGCCTGTTGTAGCAGCGGACGAAACTACTTGCAGTGATAAACCTCTCATCGCCGGAGATTTCGATTCTAATTTAACTTATTTGTGGGAACACTCAGGTGAGAAGACACGCACCGTCAACATCCGCGAGGACGGCATTTATAAAGTGAAAATCACTAATCAATTTGGATGCTCAAAGACCCGAACCATTAAGGTGAACGGCCCCTGCAATACCCGCATTTTTGCCCCTGATATTTTCACTCCCAACAGTGACGGCGAAAACGATGTTTTCAAACTATTTATTTTAGGCGGCGTTCAGGTACGGCTTGACATTTACAACCGCTGGGGAAGTATCATTTACAGTGAAGAAAATGCTGCTCCTCAATGGGATGGCAAATTCAAAGGGGAAGCCTGCCAAACCGGTAACTATCCGGATATTTTAAAGTACAGGCCGCTCAACAATGATTCTGTTTATGAATTTCGGGGAGTGGTGATGGTGCAGCGATAGCTCTATTTCTACCTTGTGCAATAGTTTGCAATGAATAAAGACCCATTCTCAAACATGAAATTTAGAAAAGCACTCAAAGAAGACCTTCACTTTATTGTCCAACTAATGGCCGACGATGAATTGGGCAAATTAAGAGAAGACTTTAAAGATCCATTACCTCAGCAGTATTACCAGGCCTTTTCAACCATTGACAATGACCCCAATCAGGAATTGACCGTCATCGAAAATGAATTGGGTGAAATTATTGGAACGTTGCAGTTAAGCTTTATCCAATACTTAACCTACCAAGGGGGAATCAGAGCACAAATAGAAGCCGTTAGAATACGAAGTGACCAAAGAGGCAGGGGAATTGGCGAACAGTTATTTCGATAGGCCATTGAACGGGCCAAAGAAAAAGGCGCTCATTTGTTACAATTGACCACTGATAAAAAACGCCCCGATGCCATTCGTTTTTATGAAAATTTAGGCTTCAAAGCCTCCCACGAAGGCATGAAACTGCATTTTACTCAATAAAGCGCAGTTATCTATGTATCCGTTAACCGTTATTAGATTGATTAGATGGCATTTACATCTACTTTAAAACACGCCAGAACTTTTGTTTGATACCTGAGTAATCTCAAAAAAACAACTCCGAAGCATTCGCTTCGGAGTTGTCAGCTCAATCATTGATTATTCAAACCCACCAATAGTCTTTAATTTGCCTGTAAACGGGCTAACTTAGAGAAAGCCTGTTCTTTGTATTTTCCTGTCAATGTCAATGTAACAATACTTCCCGCTTTGGGGGCAGCTACACCAAATTCTGCCCACGTTTTTGTAATGGTTGCCCGACCTTTTGCATCGGTAGTTACATCAGCGATTTTTACGCCGGCACGAGTTGTCAGGGATACTGCCAATCCGGTAACAGGAATAGAATCAATTCCTTTCTTATAATCAAGGATATTGGTTTTGTCTAATTCCAGAATTCGCACACTTACTGTAGGGGTCGCAGTCGCTTTGGATGTAACGGTGGGTTCAGTGGTAAAACCACCACCATCACCAATCGCATTGTCAAATACCAACAAGACAGGGGCAACGACACGATCTACAAACGGATCTTCCACTTTACAAGAGGCAGCCGCAAAGACTGTAACAACGAAAAGGAGTATTTTTGCAGTTTTCATATTAAAAGCAGTTTTGTTGAAAAATAACTTCAGATTTTCAAAGGTTACGCTTTCGACAGGCGCACCATTTTCCGCCCAAATAAGGTAGGCAGCAATCCAAGGGCAAGCAAAATCACACCCGTAATGGCAATCGTGCCGGTATGTGCGAAAAATGTGCCGGTAGAAAGAATGCCCAAAATGAGCATTGTCGAGAATGGCAGCGAAAAAGCCATCACCAAGACCGCCAACTCCACACTGAAAGTGCGGCGCTCTTTGGGGATTTCCTGCGCATCTTCCCGCGAATTGAACGCTGAAATGTGAGCAAAAGGCCAAAAACTCGCTGAACTTAAAGGAATGACGGTCGCCAAAAGAACCATAGTCGGGTCAGTGATGTTCAACAGAGCAATCATTCCCGCACTGAACAGCATCGTTAAACCCGCCCGAAAAATTAATAAGGAGGCAATCAGGCGCTTTTTACGCTGTTTTAATTGAACTGCCACCCCGATAAAAATCAATACCAACGGTGTCATCATGGCACTGGTTTTGTCAAACACATCCTGCACAATCAAAGGAAGTGTTTTAAAACTAACACCAAAGCTTAACAGGATTGCCGCTGAGATAATGATGATATTGATAGGCTCCTGTACCAAATTGAGTAAAAGACTTTTGATTTTATCACCCATTCTTGTCTCTTCTGTTTTGGTGTTTTTCAGAAACATGTTCATAGCCACCACATACAGAAAAATCAACACAAAGAACTTATTCCCAACATCGCCCAAAGCGGCCATTGCTACGCTTTCTTGACCTAAAAACTCGGCAATAAAAGGAAAGCAGGAAAGCCCGGGAGCCAATGAAGGCAATAACATCACTAATGTGCGCCCCATGGGAGTATCTTTTTCGATTCCAAAAAATGGAAATGCCAAAGGCGCGGCGAAATACATAAAGAAGTTGAAAACTAACGTTAGTGCCGGTACGACAATCAATTTGGCATCAACATCTATTTTCATCAACGCGATAAAGATAGTGGCAGGCAACGCTACCGACAACACCATCTCTTTTATCCCGTTGGTTTGTTCTTTATGCTTAAATTTTGAACGCAACAGTAAACCTAACCCAATCAGTGACAAGAGGGTAATTGCTTTTTGTAAAGCTTCACTCATAATTTCAGGGAGTAGTGAGGAGTCAGAAGTGAGTAGAGAGGAGTGGAACATTTTTAATCATTCTCACTCCTGACTACTCACTCCTCGCTCCTGATTAGCTTATTGATTCAAGTGCACTTACGAATTGTTTAATTTCGTCCATCGTACCCATACTTACCCGGCACCAAGGTTTACCCTGAATTTCGTAACCTCTGACCATCAGGCCTTTAGCCATCATTTTTTGAAGCATTTCTTTGCTTGGCATGTTGATGGGGAAAATCACAAAGTTGGTGTAAGACGTTACGTATTTGTAACCCATACGATCCAGATTTTTGCAGAGATACGTTTTTACTTCGTGGTTAAGTTTACGGGTCATATCCTGAAACTCAGCGTCATCCATACTTGCCACCGCAGCCGCGATTGAAGTTTGAGTGATACCCATTCCACCGCGAGTAATTTTTTGGATTTGATCCAACGTAGCAGGCAAAGCAGCCACGTAACCAACACGCAGACCTGCCATTCCCATGATTTTAGAGAACGTACGGGCGATAATGACGTTTTTCTTTTGCGCCAACAACGACACCATACTTTGAGTATCAGCACCTACTGCCAATTCAAGATAGGCTTCGTCCACAAAAATGGGCACTTTTTCCGATACCCGTGAACAGAAGTCCAACAACTCTTTGCCGGAAGTGATGCTTCCCATAGGGTTGTTCGGATTACAGATATAGACGAGTTTAGTGTCTTTATCGATTGCCGCTTCCATGGCTTTCAAGTCGTGTGACCAATCTCCTTTGCAGGGAACGGCTTTCCAAGTAGCTCCGGTAGCTTCGGCTACTTTCACCAACGACATGTAGGTTGGGTCGGCCGAAACGACGTTTCCGCCTTTTTGGAACAATACGATCGCTACTTTTTCCAACAAATCAGACGAACCCGGTCCCATCATAATATGGTCAGGAGCGACGCCTTCTTTTTTAGCGATTTTGCTTACTAAGTTTTCCAGTTCTTTCCAAGAATAACGACTTCCCGTAGCTACCGATTCAGAAACCGCTTTACGAGCGCTCATTGGCGGACCATACGGGTTTTCGTTGGCATTGATACGTACCAGCGTTGGAGGAGTTTTAGTGGTATTGTCTAAGAAGGTCTCTCTCAACAAAGGACTGTGAAAAATATTCCCATTGGCATCCAAACGGGAAGGTGTATTAGCAAAAGCGCCAATTGCAGGAGCAGCGGCCATGCCTCCAAGGGTCATCAAACCAGATTTTAGCAAACTGCGGCGGTTGATAATCTGTGTCATTAGTATAGTGTTTTTGTATGATAATTGGTTTGTGTTTGTTCGGTTTTAAGCTACTAAGTTAATCAATTTGCAATTATTAACTTTATTATTGGCCTAAAAATTAAAAAAAATGTAAAAATTGGCAAACTTAGTTTCGTTTACTTACAAATTGTACTTATTTCTCTACCCACCAAAGCTTGGTCTTCATATTATCAGCTCCCCCATTGAGGGCGATGCCTTTATCCAAGCTGGCTTTGTTAAGGGAGTATTCACTTCCTGGATATGGCAAACGCGTTGGCAATACGCCATCGTTTTCAAATACGGCGCGCGGGTCTTTTGCAGGAAGTACGGGAAAACCAGTACGACGGTACTCCGTCCATGCTTCAATGCCAACCCCATATAGCGCCAGCCATTTCTGTTCCAGCACTTTCTCCCGGGTTACTGCTCCTACGGCAGCGAAATAAGTAGCCGGTACGGTCAAACCATATTGTTCAAAAGAAGCGCTAATGCCTGCCTCAAAATACCCTTTGGCGGTTCCGGTCGTAATGTCACCGTCAAGTACGGCTTCGGCCAAAATCAAGTTTACCTCAGCGGCCGTCATGAGTACACTTGGGGCATCAATACGGGTAAATGCGGAACCAACGTTTGAACTGGTGGCCAAATAGGTTGTGGCAATGGCATCGGGCAAACCATTGGGGTGGCCTACATATTTGCCTCCTACAGGATTTGCATAGACCGTGATACGGGTATCGTTGAGGCTATTCATTTTATCAGCAAGGGTGCTGCTGATATTCCAGTCGGTACGGCTTTCTTGGATCAACACTTGGTTCCATTCGTTGTTGCTGGGTAAAACGGAAGTGCTACGCAAAACGGTATTGTCTGCATTGGCCGTAATGATGGGGTATTTAGCAGGGTCACTCAGGATTTCACGCATAATCGCCCGCGACTCAGCCGATTTTTTGACGGCCTGACGATTGGCCAAGCGAAGTCGTAAAGAGTTAGCAAAACGTTTCCAACGCAAGATATTCCCGTTGTGAACAATATCTCCAGTAATGGCCGGTCCGGCAGGATTCAACTTCTCATTGGCAATTTTCAAATCATTCAGCAAGGCTTCATAGATTTTCTCCTGTGAGTCATAAGCGGGGGTATAAATCGCTTCGGTGGCCGTACCCCTGAGCGCATCGTTGTACGGTATTGCCCCCCAAAGGTCAGTCATCACCGAAAACAACCACGAACGCATGACCAAAGCTACTCCTTCATAATTTGCGTTAGGGGCTGTTCCTTGTGGCCCGGTTTCGGTAATAATCCGTTGAAAATTCACCAACCCATCATTAAAGAATGCTTGCCAGTTGTTGTTCTGCATGGCAGGTGATATACCGTAATTATCCCCTTCGTTAGAGTATATATTGCGCGAAAGGTACTGCATCCAAAGCATCGCACCATCGAGGTTAAGACGCTCAAAACGGGTTCTTCCGCCCCAATAACGGTCAATTGAGCGCTCAAGGGCATAAGGCAACAGGTACTGGGGACTGATTTTGGTCGGGTTGTTGGGATCCACGTTCATCTCGTCGAACTCACTCGTACAAGACGTAGCCGTAAGAATCATGGCCAAAGAGAGTAGTATGTATTTTTTCATAGTATAAGTCTGTTTGATTAAAAATGAGCTTGGTGGCAGCGATTGCCCTGCCACCAAGTAGGTTAGAATCCAAAAGTCAAGTTGAATCCTAAGCTCCGTGAACTTGGCAACTCTCCGTAGGCAAATCCCTGACGGTTTCCTCCAAAGCGATCCACTTCGGGATCAATGTGGGGGTGATTGCTGAACAAGATAGCCAGGTTACGACCAACTACTGAGAATTTCACGGTACGAATCATGTATTTTTTCAACAATGCCTCAGGAATGCTGTATCCTAAGGTCAATTCGCGCAATTTTGCATAGCTTCCGTCATAGATAACGGCTTCGTGATAGCGGCGTGGGTTGTTGTAACCATACAATTGGTTGGCCGCTACGATGATGTCGTTGGGTGCATAAACTGCTGAACCATCGGCATTTGTACTTACCACTTTCACGCCTTTTCCGATGATACCCTCTTCACGACCTACGGCCGTTTCTTCGTACTGACCCGTCCAGCGGGCTGTGCCCGTACCTTCATCGAAGAAGTCGCCGCCTACGCGTACATCCACCAAAGCCGAGAGTGATACGCCTTTGTAAGTAAAGGTGTTGCTCAAACCACCCGTCCATTTGGGCTGAATATTTCCTAAAATACGCGGCGTAGTGGATACAACCGGTAAGCCGTTGCTGTAAATAATCTGCCCGTCCGGGCTGTGCTCAAACCCGATTCCGAATAAGGTACCGTACGCTTCGCCTACCCGAGCCTCCGAATTAAGTCCGCGCTGTTGGTGCAGAATCAAGGTTGTCAAGCCATCAGCCAAAGCAATTACTTTGTTACGATTGCGTGCGTAATTGAACGCTACATCCCACGTGAAGCCACTGACTGATTTGAAAGGCGTACCGCTCAAGACGATTTCCAAGCCTTTGTTTTCAATTTCTCCCGCGTTTAGGATACGGTTATTGTAACCGCTGGCTTTCGAGATTTCAACACCGAGGATTTGATTACGAGAAGTTTGATTGTAGTAGGTTAAGTCTAAGCCCACTTTACCGCGCAAAAAGCGAAGATCCATTCCAAACTCGATACCAGTCGTAATTTCAGGCTTTAGCCCTGAGTTAGGAATAGTGACATTTTCGAAATACTGAGGCGTAGAGCCGTTCCAAGCGCCACCCGAGCGATATACTTGGTTCAATTGATAAGGACGAGCATCGTTACCTACCTGCGCCCAGCTGGCGCGTACTTTACCAAACGTCAGGATAGAACTCTGAATATTAAGTAAATCGGTAAAAACCGCACTGACCGAAGCCGAAGGATAGAAATACGAACGAGCATCGGAAGGAAGAGTACTTGACCAGTCGTTACGAGCCGTCAGGTCAAGAAATAATGCGTTGCGCCAACCCACCTGAAATGTCCCGAAAAGAGACTGCATTTCGGTTTTTTCAATCCGACTTGCCACTGTGTTGAGACTTGGCACGGAGTTAGAAAGGTTATAAAGACCATCAACGACCAACTCCCCTACCTGAGTAAAGTTACGTTTGGCATAATTCTGACGGAGAATTCCTCCAAATTGAGACGTAATTGCGAAATCTTTGGCCAACGTTTTATTGAAAGTCAAGATAGCGTCTGAGTTGGTTTCCTGCGCCCGCAGTACTTCTTCAGAATATTGACCGGGCGTACGGTTTCCGTTACGAACCCGCTCAAAGTTGATAATGTTGATACGCGTATCGGACCAAAAATCCGTTCCTGAGCGCGCCAACAAACTCAAATAAGGCGTGATTTTATAATTCAACGCAATGTTACCTACCAAACGATCTTTTACGTTGCTCAATGGCAAGTTATCGTTTATAAAGTACGGGTTAGTAAAGAAAGTGTGTTGCCAGTTTGGCGGATCGCTGTCTGGCAAACGACCGGGAAGCGCACGTTGAACGTGGGTAGCGGTATAGTCCGCGTAGTTTTTGTGTTGCTCCCACGAAATGTGGCGATGCGACCAAATAAACTGCTGTCCTTCCTGATAGCCCCGGTTTTTAGAACCCGATTTGATGTATTCAGCCGAAAGAGTTACGTTAAGCTTTGGGGTAAAGTTATACCCCGTATTTAACTTGAAGTTGTTACGGTAGAAATCATTGTTTTTCATGATACCATCCTGACCCATCCGACCAATAGAAAGGCGGAAATTGCCTTTATCGTTTCCACCTGAAAGCGCTACGTTATTAGTACGCGTTTGACCCGTTTCCCAGTATTCTTCCCAGTTGTTGGGTTGAGGAGTAAGCGGTGCCACTTCCGTACCTGACCACCAATGACGAACCAAACGTCCATCCAAAGGCGCACCCCAGCTTTCATCCGTTCCATCGGTTCCAAACAACGGGGCTGTTGGACCGTAAGCAGCGCGGTATTGCGCAATGGCAGAGCCTGTAATGGCACCCGACCAACCGTCAGAATACCAAGTACGATAGCCATTACCACCGCCATACATGTCTTGAAAATCAGGCTTTACCAAGGGGCGTTCAAACGTAATGTTCGAGTTTACTTCCACTCCAATTCCTTTGGTACCTGCCCCATTTTTGGTGGTAATCAAAATAACCCCGTTTGCCGCCCGTGAGCCGTATAATGCGGCGGCATTGGGGCCTTTCAATACACTGATGTCTTTAATGTTATCTGGACTGACCTCCGAAAGCCCGCCCCCAAATTGCTTTTCACCGCTGGTCATGGAGTTGGAAGTACTTTGATCAATAGGAACACCATCAATAACAACCAACGGTTGATTGTTTCCGGAAACCGAAGAAGCTCCCCGAATCTGTACCGTTGAGCCGCTGCCCGGTCCGCCGTTACTTTGAACACGTACACCAGCCACTCGTCCGGCAAGGTTGTTCACTATGTTGTTGGAGCGTGCTTCCACAAGCTGAGAACCTTTTACTTCCTGTACGGTATAGCCAAGTGCCTTTTTTTCTTTTTCAATACCAAAAGCGGTTACGACCACTTCCTGAAGGGCTTTTACGTCAGGTAAAAGCTCAACGTTGATGGTAGACCGAGTGCCTACCGGAATTTCCTGTACACTATATCCGATAAAACTAAACACCAGGACGGCGTTGTCATCGGGAACACTTATTTTAAAACCACCGGTCCCGTCGGTTGCTACACCCGTTCTGGAACCTTTGAGGAGTACGTTGACTCCCGGCAATACGCCTTCATCTTTGGAGGTAATCGTACCGGTGACGAACCGCTGAGCAAATCCTGCCCAAGCTGTCATCAGCAATGCTGATAGAAGTAGAGTTCTTTTCATCAAATAAGAATTTGGTTCGTAGTTATATGTTAGTTTAAAGGCAGTTCACGCTTTGCACCGACTGTGTAAATCATTGAACACAGGCCGCATATGCGCCAACAACCGTAACAGTCGGGCAAGCGTGGCCAAGCAAGAGGAAATCTTCCTCCTTTTTCTTCCCAGAAAAGTTAAGTAATCTGTCTTGTGCACAGACAGAACTAACTCTCTGTTTTCAATTTTTTCAGAATAGAGATTTTTGTTTTTTTTATTAGTACGAGAACCCAACCTGCCCCGAAAGGTCGGCTTGGCAACAGAGTTGAGAAAGAGATTTTTTACTATATGTTTAGCTCTATTCTCAGCATTAACAGACAACTACAAGTGCGGCTAAAGAAGTCTATTAATGAGTAGTAAATTGTATTTTTTCGTAACTATAAGTCGAAAGTAAGCTGATAAAATATAAAAGTCAAATTTATCAAGTACTATTTTTGATTTTTTTTAATTTTATAAGAAAAATACAATTATTTCTTTTATTTGACAAGATTTTATTCTAATATTAAGCCAATAAGCCCTATTTTTATCAACAAATAGAAAACTACATTCAAGTTTTATATTTAGGTATTTTTACATTAAAATATGAGTATTTTTGTTTTTTTAGTTTAATTTTAATTCAAAAATGACCAATATATTGATTTTTTACTTTTTTTTGTTTTAAATTATTGTTACAAAATTTGATTATAAATTATCTTTTTCTAATTTTGCATTCACTAACCATTTAGAGAATTTAAACAGTACAGGTTATCTGAATGGAAGGATTCGCCGCCAAGCGAGAGTCAAGTTTTTCCTTTTGGAAAACAAACTAAAAACCTTTATTCTAATCCTTATTATGTCATCCATCCTCAATCGTCGTGATTGGTTGAAATCAGGTTTACTTGCGTCAACCGGAATTGTATTGGGTCAATCAAGCCCGGCACTTGCTGCCCGTCCAACTTCCTTTGGAGTTTTGGATGTCTATGCCGAACGTGAAATGGAATTGGCACAGGAAGCCCTGTTGGCGGCGGCTCCCCAAATCAAAGCACGGCTTTCGTCCAACGAAAATCCGTGGGGTCCTTCACCCGCAGCTATCAAAGCAATTTCTGAAGCAGCACCCAAGGCATTTTTGTACGCAGGTGCCATTACGATGGAACTCCGTAAAGCCATTGCCGAAATGAACGGGGTAACTCCCGACCAAGTATTATTGGGAGCCGGCTCGTCTGAATTGCTCATGGCAAGTTTGATGATGGCCGCGACGAAAGGTAAAGTGATGATTGCCGAAACTTGTTATATCTCAGGTAGGGATGCCCGCGAAGACGGTGCCACCATGAAAATGGACAGAGTGCCTTTGACCAAAGACTATCAATACGACCTGGATACCATGTCTACTCGCGTCAACGCAGAGACGGCCTTGATTTATATTTGTAACCCCAACAACCCCACGGGAGTCATGTTGCCTTCCGAAAAACTGAAGTCGTTTTGCGACACAGTTTCTCCTAAATCAACGGTATTGGTGGATGAGGCTTACATTGATTACGCACCCACCCCCGCTACAGACAGCATGGTAGAATGCGTACGTAAAGGACAAAATGTGCTGATTTTGAGAACCTTGTCAAAACTTCACGGTTTTGCGGGATTGAGAATCGGCTACGCATTGGGTCAGCCAGCTTTGTTGAAAGACTTACGCAAATACTGCTCAGGAGGTTTTACCGTTTCGACGACCTCCGCCGCAGCAGCCATTGCGAGCTTTAAAGACAAAGCTTTTCAGGAAATGGTTTTAAAAAACACGCTTGAGTCGAAGAAGTTTCTTTATGACACCCTCAAAGCGATGGATTATACGTATTTGCCTTCATCAGCAAACTTTGTGTTATTTCCGATTAAAATGAAAGGGCAAATGCTTCTGCAAAAAATGATGGCCGAAGGCGTCAGTGTACGGAGTTGGTCTTTTGACCAACAGGACTGGTGTCGCGTCAGCATTGGGACCATGGACGAAATGAAAGCGTTCAAAGAAGCATTTGCCAAATCAATCAGTTAACACGCCCTTCATGAAGTTTTTATTGATTGCCTTATGGGCTGTTTGTACCTGCGCCTTTGCGCAGGTCAATCAGCGAGGGATTACCTTGGCCGAATATTCCAAAGTAAAAACAGTGATCCTCAAAAACGTTGAAAAGAAAACGTACATCCGCGACCAGGGATTCATCTTTGACCGCCCTGAGGAGAAACCGTATTCTTTTAATTTGAACGACGGCATCGAGCGCAAGATTTATTTGTACCACATCATGGATGGGGCAAGCGCTGTAAGTATCGGCTCATTCGCGGTATTTGCCATGCAGGGCAGACAAATCAATATGGCCATTCCCAACAAATTGGCCCCTAACGACGTATGGGTGCAATATCTAAATGATCTCAAAGCAGGTAACAAGACTGCTGACGGTCTTGCCGTTTGCGTTGCCTTTCTACTGGCGCAGGGAAAGACCGAAATCAAAAAAGACAGCACCACCGAAGATACTAATGACGTGTGCTTTCCTGCTGAAACATTCATTAATTTGACCGATGGCAGCGAGAAAGCCATCGCGAAAGTTAAGGTTGGCGATACCGTAACGGGTATTCGTGAAGGGAAAGTAGTGCGGGTAGATTTTCACGAAGGAAACTTCCAACTCAACCGAATTTTGGTACGTCCTAATGGTCAGGCTTGGGTAAGCACTCACCTCAAAGGCGGCCTGATTGCATTGGAAGCTACTCCAAATCATCCTATTCTAACATTGACGGGCAAGCAACCAGTAGGTCAACTCAAAAAAGGAGATTGGCTCTTTGTCCGGGATGCAGTATCGGGTCGCTACCTAACTGCCGAAATCGCTGAAATTGAAGTCAACGCCCGCACTGTCTCACAAGTGTTTAACCTAAAAACCGAAGGCGGTACATACGAAGCTGAAAGTATCGTCGTACTGGATAAAAATTAAATTTCTAAGCCCAATCCTAATTTCTACAGTTTTTAAATTTCCTATGAAGTTAAAACAAAGAGCGAGTGGTTTCACTTGCTCTTTTTGTTGTTGGTTCTTCTGCCTTGTTTTGTTCATTAAGTGCTTTATACGAAATTATTCCTGCAATTTTGGAATTAAATTCTAAATTTGCAGGAATAATTCTTTAACAGGATGGATTTTAAGCGATTTATTACGAATAGAGTATTGGAACGGATTGAAAATCTGCCGGCGGTAGCTTTATTAGGTCCCAGACAAGTTGGAAAGACAACCCTTGCGAAACAACTGCAAAAAGAAATTGCAAAAGAAAGTATTTACCTTGATCTGGAATCGCAGGAAGATTACAATAAGTTAATAAACATAGAAAGCTATTTACTGCAACGGGATGATAAATTACTGATCATTGACGAAGTACAACGAATGCTGGAATTGTTTCCTGTATTACGTTCGGTCATTGACCGCAACAGAAGTAATACACGATTTATGTTATTAGGTTCAGCATCTCCAGAATTATTGGCAAAAAGTTCTGAAACATTGGCCGGCAGAATTTCTTATATAGAGGTCAATCCTTTTATTTATCCTGAGGTGAGCGGCAGTTATTCCTTTCAACAATTGTGGCTTAGAGGAGGTTTTCCAACCATGTTGATGACCCAAAGTGAAGAAGTAAGTTTTGCTAACAGACTGGATTTTATTCAGACGTATCTGGAAAGAGAACTTCCTTTACTTGGGCTCTCAGTTTCTCCAATTATGTTGCGAAATTTGTTGCGTATGATTTCTCATGTGCATGGCAATATTATTAATTACTCTGACCTTTCCAAGTCATTAGGGATTGATGTAAATACGGTAAAACGTTACTTAGATTATTTTGAGAACTCATTTTTAATCAGAAGACTACAGCCTTACTTTGTTAACATCTCCAAGCGGTTGGTAAAGTCACCCAAAGTATATATTCGAGATTCCGGGTTGCTGCACGCTGTTGTCGGAATTGAAAACGAAGAAGATTTAGAAGGGTATATAGGCAAAGGCAATTCGTGGGAAGGATTTGTTATCCAACAAATTATAGCGCAATTGAAACCTTCCGTTTATCCCTATTATTACAGAACACAAGACGGCTCAGAGCTGGATTTAGTATTGGTTAAAGGACTCAGCCCCGTTTTAGGAATAGAAATAAAATATGCCAACGCCCCAAAAATCACCAAAGGAACGACGGTGGCCTCGCAGGACTTAGGTACTCTACCCGTGCTGGTAGTAACGCCTTTTGCTACGG
Source organism: Runella sp. (assembly GCF_027484545.1). Taxonomy (GTDB): domain Bacteria; phylum Bacteroidota; class Bacteroidia; order Cytophagales; family Spirosomataceae; genus Runella. The sequence goes on from NZ_JAIXST010000302.1 coordinate 13,395, forward strand.
AAGATTATGAATTAAGTCCAACCACAAAAGTTACTGACTTTAAAAGACTTTTTACCCACCTCAGCCAAATGAAATTGATATAAAATCGTTTAACCCATGCAAAAATACTCAACCTGCTTCATTACATTTTTATCCATTTTCCTGACTGTTTCGATGGGTTATTGTCAACCCAAAACGGATGATTTTCTAACGAAGTTATTTGTACAAAACTCTCATCCTATTTTTCAGGAAGTAATCAAACACCCTGATACTTACCGACTTCAGATTATTTATACGCAAATCAACCGCGACAAAAACAACCAACCATCTTTCAAAAATTATTATTTCAACGTTGACAGTACCTTTTATTTCAATCCCGCTTCTACCGTCAAATTGTCGTTGGCTCTGTTGGCATTGGAGAAACTGAATCAAATGAAACAACCGCAGGTGAACAAGTTCACGTCCATGCAATTTGATACGGCTTTTAGCGGGCAAACCAACGAATGGAAAGATGATACCTCGCCCAACGGGTTTCCATCCATTGCGCATTTTATCAAAAAAGCCTTTTTGGTGAGTGACAATGACGCCTACAGCCGAATGTATGAATTTGTGGGACAGGAAACTGCCAATCGCGTTTTACACGCCAAGGGCTATCCGGATACACGCATCACCCACCGATTTGTACGTATGACACCCGACGAAAATCGCCATACCAATCCTGTCCGTTTCATTAAAGAAGACGGCTCACTGATTTATAAGCAACCTGCGACTTACAACCAAATGCCGTTTGATTTCAGCCGAATTGCTAAAATTGGAAAAGGATATATGACCGGCAAAGACAGCCTAATTCACGAACGGTCCGCCGTAGCGGCCCATTGATTTTACGACGAGAAACAAATTACCTTTAGAAGCCTTTCATCAGCAACTGAAATCAGTATTATTTCCATTGTCAGTACCTGTAAAACAGCGTTTTGACTTAACAAAAGATGATTATAGCTTTCTCTACCAATACCTGTCTCAATTCCCGGGCGAAACCAATTATCCCAAATACGACGGAACGCAATACTACGACAGTTACGTAAAATTCTTTTTTCAGGACAGCCTGCACCATCAATTGCCCGAAGGCGTGAGAGTATTCAATAAAGTAGGTTGGGCCTACGGTTTTTTAACGGATGCCTCTTACGTGGCTGATTTTAAAAACAAGGTGGAATTCCTGCTTTCGGCTACTGTGTATGTCAACAGCGACGGGATTTTGAATGATAATAAGTACGAATACGAAAGCGTTGGTCATCCGCAGCGGCGGACCGTCATTTTTGTATCAGTTGGGACAAACTATTTATCAATACGAACTGACTCGCAAAAGAAAAAACGCACCCGATTTGAGTGCGTTTCAAATTCAATACGAAAAGCGGCTGAATGATGATCGGCCGACGGTCAAAGATGTTGACAATTAGAGAGCAGCCAATGCCTGATCCAAATCTGCAATAAGGTCTTCTACATTTTCAATTCCGACCGAATAACGAATCAGACTTTCGGGAATTCCTAACAGTTTGCGTTGTTCTTCGGTCAATTCAACGTGGCTGGTTGTGCGCGGCGGTCCGGCAATTGTACTCACCGAACCTAAACTTGCAGCTAAGTGAACCAACTTTAGTTTTGGCAAAAACGATTTAACCTGTTCGTAACCACCTTCCAACGAGAAACTTAAAATACCCCCAAAACCGGACATCTGTCTTTTAGCAATAGAATGACCGGGATGCGATTCGAGTCCGGGATAAAACACACTGCTTACTTTAGGATGGCTTTCCAGAAAATGAGCAATTTTAAGGGCCGAAGCATTTTGGCGTTCAATTCTGAGTTCAAGCGTTTTCATGCCTCGCGCTATCATGTAGGCTGCTTCGGGATGAATACTTGCTCCGTTTATTTCCCGAAACTGAAATACCTTTTTGACTAATTCGCGGTTTCCGCAAAGCAGGCCGCCCATGGCATCGGAATGTCCGCAAAGGAATTTTGTGGCACTGTGCACTACCAAGTCTGCTCCTAATTTAAGCGGGTTTTGGTTGACGGGTGTGGCAAACGTACTGTCAACTACCACTACGGCATTTACCTTATGAGCTGCTGCAGCCAATCGCTCAATATCAACGACTTTTAGGGTAGGGTTAGTAGGTGTTTCCAAGTACAACACATCGCATCCTTTTGCAATTTCCGCTTCCAATTGTTCAAAATCCGTTGTATCACAAAGGGTTACGTTGACTTGGTAATCGGGCAAAAAATCCAAAAACAGCTTACTCGTTCCGCCGTAAGTATCCTTGAGCGACACCACCCGTTTGCCCGAAGTCAGCAACGCAAAGAGCGTATTGCTGATAGCCCCCATTCCCGTAGCAAAGGAAGTAGCAGCTTCGGCCCCTTCCAATGCCTTGATTTTTTCTTCCAAAACGTGCACCGTCGGATTCGTATTCCGACTGTAAATATACCCTTCCGCCTTTCCGGTGGCGACGTTGTGCCATTCATCCAAATCTTTGTAGCCGTACGTTACACTGTTAACAATGGGAGGAGTAACGGCTCCTTCGGGAAAAAGTTCGGTTTCGCCTCCCCAAACCGAAGCCGTACCTTTTTGATAATCAGAAAAATTCATTTGTCTTATTTGGTTGAATGATATTGCTCTATATAATCTAATGCCAAATGGCATAATGTTTTGACACCTACTCCCAAGCTCCCTTCATCCATCTGAAAATCAGGAGTATGATGCAATACTTCGAGCGGTTTTTTCCCTTTTGGCAAGGCTCCGACTCGGAAAAAGAAAGCCGGTACCTTTTGGGCATAATACGCAAAATCTTCGGCACCCGTACCGGCCGGCACCAAAATGACATTGGACGCGCCTACCAACTTTTGGAGAGTCGGTACCATTTGCGCCGTCAGGGGATGACTGTTGAAAACCATGGGGTCCTCGGAACTGATTTCCACTTCGGCAGTGGCACCGGCGCTTTGGGCAATGAAAGTAGCTATTTCTCGGATTCGCTGATGAATGGTTTTCTGCATAGAAGCATCAAACGTCCGGATAGTCCCAATCATGACGGCTTCTTCGGGAATGATATTTTGGCGATTTCCGGCATTGAACGCCCCCACCGTCACCACGGCGGCATTTTCGGTAAGGGGTAAATTTCGACTTACGATGGTTTGAAGACCCAATAAAATCTGAGCTCCGGTAATGATGGGGTCAACGCTCGCCCATGGCGATGCTCCGTGGCTTTGCTTGCCCTTGACCGTAATTTTGAAAATATCATTGGCCGCATAAAATCCACCCGGGCGAAACGTAATGACGCCTGTTTCAGTGCCGGAGGCAATGTGCTGGCCAAAAATGACATCGACTTTGGGATTGTCAAGCACTCCTTCTCTCACCATTAACTTGGCACCTCCCTCCTCCCCCGTCGGAGGCCCTTCTTCGCAAGGCTGAAAAATAAATTTGATGGTCCCTTTCAGTTGGTTTTTAACAGCAACCAACGCTTCGGCCGCCCCCATAAGCATGGCCACGTGTGCATCATGGCCACAGGCGTGCATGACTCCCGTCGTTTTACCATTATACTCCGTCGTTACAGTTGATTTGAACGATGAATTTCCGCGTTCCGTGATGGGAAGTGCATCCATATCGGCTCGCAGAGCCACGACCGGCCCTTCAAAAGGTCCTTTTAAAATACCTACAACACCCGTTTTTCCCACTTGGGTTTTTACTTCTATTCCCAATGACTGAAGGTGCTGAGCAATCTTTTCGGCTGTTTTGAATTCACGATTTCCCAATTCCGGATGTTGGTGAATATCGCGCCGCCATTCAATCACTTTGGATGTAACAGCATCCGCAATTTTATCTACCTGAGCCAATAAAACAGGATTTGATGCACTAACTGGCTTAATGGAAGTGAGTTGAGAGAAACTGAAACGAGGCAGCAAAACACAGGTAAACAGGCAGCTAACTACTATTTTTTGTAAAGATTTCATCGAACGAATTTAGATGGACAAAATACCAGAAAAACCGCTACATCGCAATCTTAGACCGTACTAATTTTAGTTACCAATAGAAACTCTGTAGATTTTTGTTAGCCAACGAAATTTGGGCAAGCACTCATAACCATCCAAACCGTTCCACCAATTTCTCTTTTTGACTGCGGGCTACGGTGATACTCTGACCGTCGGTCATGATGACATAACTGCCTTCCCCTTTCATAAACTTGGCGATATGGTCGAGGTTGATGAGGTGCTGACGGCTCACCCG
>NZ_JAIXST010000138.1 GCF_027484545.1 Runella sp.
ACCAAATCAAGTTTTCAATGAACGACTGCCAATAACTAAAAATAGTACAATATTAACTAAACCATAATACACTTATAAAGTATTAACTATTTTGTCCAATTAATGGGGTACACCATAAACCTTCAACCTGTTCACAGTCGTCAATCTCCTTCTTTGTAAGCCTCAGCGGGTAACAGAACGGACTTCCGTTAAAAAAACTTCTTTGCTAAAAAGCGAAAACTCTCCATTTTTGCGTTGTTAAAGACTGATACATCTAACTTTGCACCATGAAGAGAACGATTCTTTTTTTGTCTTTGCTGCTTGTTTTTTCCTGTAAAGAGAAGGCACCTGCTCCCGTCACTACTCCTGCCTGCAATATCGGCAGTGAAACTGGCGTCAACAATGCCTATAAATTGGAGTATCAATACAGTGCGAGTGGATTACCGGAAGCATTGAACGTCTCGGTTAAAGACAACGCTACAGGTCAGTTAAAACCCGCCGCAACTATCCAATATACGTATGAAAACAGCCGGTTGGTAAAGGTGGTCGATGCCGATGTGGAAGAAAAATTGGAATACAATTCCAAAGGAGCTTTAACCCGTCTAACCGTGGTCAAGACCAATGAATCCGCCTATGTCAATTATACCCTTAACTTTGAGACGGATGACAACCTGCGTATCACCAAAATTACGGACTCGAAAGGGGTACAAACCACCATTAAACGCGACAGTCAAGGAAATATCACGGAGACCCTCACTGTGAACGCAAGCACCAACCGGGAACTTTATCGTATTGTGCTGAGTGGCTATGACAACAAAAAATCGTTGTATGACTCGTTCAAAGGCTGGTCGGTCAATGTATTGGAATATTATGCCGACTACATCAAATTCCCGCTTTTTACCACCAGTGCAGGCGGTAATGCTGGAAAACGTACCGAATACGAAGCGGGAAAAGCAATTACTGAAATTACCTATACCTATACGTATAACACTACCGGCTTTCCGCTGACGGAACAATCGCTCACCAAATTTTTAGACGGTTCGGGCATTTCTACCTACAGTCGGACATTTACTTACCCCGATTGCAAATAGGGTTTCTCAACTCAGCTGTTTCCTGATTTTTTCGGCTATTTCTGCCAATTCATCCTGACTCATTTTGAGTTTATTGTTGAAGTTCATATCTGCCATGCTGTTCATCGGAATCAGGTGTACGTGCGCATGAGGCACTTCTAAACCTATAACAGCGATGCCGATGCGTTTGCAGGGAACGGCTTGCTCAACGGCAGCGGCTACTTTTTTTGAAAATTGCATCAAACCTGCATAGAGCGCATCGTCCAAGTCAAAAATATAATCAATCTCCTGCTTGGGAATAACCAACGTGTGGCCGGGTGCGCAGGGAAACACGTCTAAAAAAGCTAAAAACTCTTCTGTCTCAGCGATTTTATGACAGGGGATTTCTCCATTAACGATACGAGTAAATATAGATGGCATAAAAATGAAGTAAAAAGTAGTGTATTTTAGAAGGCAATATACAAACAAAAGCAAAAGACAGTATGACAAAAAATATTCTCACCATTTTCGGCGAATCTTCATCGCACTTAACCCTAAACGTCGGGTAAGATGGAGGTTTGCCATTTGGTAAGCATCGTTTCGTTTAGGATTTCCCGAGTAACTGATACCATCTAAATAGTCAGTAGTGGCAATACGAAACGTAATCTCAAGTCCAAGTGTCCACTCGGGTGATAAATCATATTTGATACCAGCTCCAATTGGAAAGGCAATGTGCGAGTGAGGATAACGGGCATTCTGGTCTATATCAATTCCTTCTTGAATCCAGGTATAAGGTGTTTGGGTATCCTTAAAAGTTGGTTCTGGATTGTTGTAAATAAGAGCAATTCCTGTAAAAAAATACGGTGAAAAAATAGACTGAAATCCATACCGCTGACGGTAGAACACCGGATTGATGTTATAAAAATCCCATTCTACCAGTAATGCATTTTCCATAAACCGCGATTCAAACATTAAATTGCGGGAACGACGGTCAGGATAATGACTATCTCGACCGCAAAGCCGCCCAACTTGAAAATTATAACACAAAGCAATAAAATCATTTAGGTATTTTCGAACGTGACCGCTTATCCCCGCATGAAATTCTTTTGACAAAAGATCCTGTTTGTTCAAATACCCTACTCCCCCTACTCCTACACCAGCCTCCCAACGCGACTGCGCATGAAGAGTTGCTCCTGTCAATATCATAACGAGCATTAGAATTAACATTTGATGCAGCTTATGTTTCATTTCCGGTAACTGTATTCTCATATAAATCAGTGAGAGAAAAAATTTTTTGAATGGTAAAACAGAAGTTTATGAGCAAAAACAATACCAAAATCTACAGAATCTATCTACAATAAGTACATGTTAAAAAAGTGCTTTATAGAACATACTCTAAATTTTGTACAAATCTAAGTTTGTTTTTTCAAGACAAAACCTGTAATTTTGCGCTCTGATTTTCAGGGGTGTGCTAAAATCAGCCCCCTTTTTTATTAAGCAATTAGACTTAACAGATTCAATAACAATCACAATCAACCATGGCACGTGATTTAAAATTCACAAGAAACATTGGGATAGCTGCTCACATTGATGCTGGTAAAACCACCACAACAGAGCGAATTCTTTATTACGCAGGGGTAAGCCATAAAATCGGCGAAGTACACGACGGTGCTGCAACGATGGACTGGATGGCGCAGGAGCAGGAGCGCGGTATCACTATTACCTCAGCTGCTACTACCGTAGATTGGACGTATAGAAACGAAAAATACCACATCAACATTATTGACACGCCAGGCCACGTTGACTTTACAGTAGAAGTAAACCGCTCACTTCGCGTATTAGATGGTCTTGTATTTTTGTTCAGTGCCGTTGATGGGGTAGAACCACAATCAGAAACCAACTGGCGTTTGGCCAACAACTATAACGTAGCTCGGTTGGGCTTCGTCAACAAAATGGACCGCTCAGGCGCAGATTTTTTGGGTGTTTGTACGCAAGTAAAAGAAATGTTGGGCAGCTATGCAGTACCCCTTCAATTACCCATTGGTTCTGAAGAGAACTTCAAAGGAGTAGTTGATTTGGTGAACTTCCGTGGAATGGTCTGGAACGAGCATGACAAAGGAATGACCTTCCAAGAAGTACCTATTCCGGACGATATGCTCGAAGAAGCAACGGAATGGCGCGAGAAATTGCTCGAAGCAGTTGCCGAGTTTGACGACACCTTGATGGAAAAATACTTCGAGGATCCGGCTTCTATTACGGAAGCTGAAATACTGGCTGCTTTACGTGAATCAGTCATTGCGATGAAAGTTGTTCCCATGCTTTGTGGTTCTTCTTTCAAAAACAAAGGCGTCCAGACCATGCTTGATTACGTGATGGCGTTGTTGCCTTCACCATTGGACAAAGAAAGCATCAAAGGAACTGATCCTAATACAGGAGCTGAAATTTCTCGTCAACCAAGTGTTAAAGAACCTTTCTCAGCGTTGGCGTTCAAAATCGCTACCGATCCTTTTGTAGGCCGCTTGTGCTTTATCCGTGCGTATTCGGGTGTATTGGAATCAGGTTCTTATGTGTTGAACAACCGTTCAGAAAACAAAGAACGTATTTCTCGTATTTTCCAAATGCACGCCAACAAGCAAAACGCAATCGAGCGTTTAGAGGCTGGTGATATTGGGGCAGTTGTAGGTTTTAAAGACATCAAAACGGGTGATACCCTTTCTGATGAGAAACACCCAATCATTCTGGAATCAATGGTTTTCCCAGATCCAGTAATTGGGTACGCGATTGAACCTAAGAAAACCGCCGATCAAGACAACTTCTCGAAAGCGATTGGTAAATTGATCGAAGAAGACCCAACCTTGCAGGTTGAGTCCAATGAGGAAACCGGTCAAACCATTATCAAAGGGATGGGTGAACTTCACTTAGAAATCATCATTGACCGTATGCGTCGTGAGTTCAAAGTAGAAGTAAACCAAGGTGCGCCACAGGTAGCTTATAAAGAATCATTGACCAAAACCTTTGAACACCGCGAAGTGTATAAGAAGCAAACGGGTGGTCGTGGTAAGTTTGCCGATATTTTGTTTGAAATCGGGCCGCGCGATGACAATGAAGAAGGTCAGGAGGCAAAAAAAGGGCTACAGTTTGTAAATCAGGTCGTAGGTGGTGCTATTCCTCGCGAATTTATCCAACCTGTGCAAAAAGGTTTTGAAGCAGCAATGATCAATGGGCCGTTAGCCGGTTATCAGATAGAAAGCATGAAAGTACGCCTTTTCCACGGCTCTTTCCACGATGTTGACTCCGACTCACTTTCGTTCGAGTTGGCGGCAAAGATTGGTTTCAAAGAAGCCGCGCGTCAAGCAGGGCCAAGATTGTTGGAGCCCATCATGGCCGTTGAAGTATTGTCACCGGAAGAATACACCGGACCTATCACGGGTGACTTAAACCGCCGTCGTGGTATTATGAAAGGGATGGACTCACGTGCGGGTGCACAGGTTATCAAAGCCGATGTGCCTTTGTCTGAGTTGTTTGGTTACATTACCGACCTTCGTACCATGTCTTCGGGTCGTGCTACTGCCAACTTGACTTTCGCACGCTACGAGTTCTTGCCAAACAACTTGGCCGAAACCGTTATTGCAAAATCAAAAGGCTAAATTTAAGTTTACAGTTTTGGCTTTATAGGTTTACGGTTATTCACAATAAACTGTAAACCACAAACAGTAAACCGTAAATCAAAAACATAAAAATATTTCCTATCGGAGAAAATGGCTCTTTCGATGGGGTAATTTAAAATCAACCGGAGCCAACAAAGTAATAATGAACCAAAAGATTCGTATCAAGCTCAAGTCATTTGACCACAATTTGGTGGACAAATCGGCTGACCGCATCGTGAAAGCGGTGAAATCAACGGGTGCTGTGGTAAGCGGCCCGATTCCATTGCCTACAGAGAAGCAAATCTACACAGTATTGCGCTCACCCCACGTGAACAAAAAATCACGTGAGCAATTCCAACTTTGCACCTACAAGCGTCTGATCGACATTCACTCGTCAAGCGCTAAAACGGTAGATGCTCTGATGAAACTTGAATTGCCAAGTGGCGTTGATGTTGAAATCAAAGTTTAATTACATTGGGTTTCCTAAAAACAAAAGCCGACTTCGAAAGAGGTCGGCTTTTGTTGTACTATTTTCTTTCTTTTACCCCTTTCAACAACCCCTCCAACTCCTTCACTTTTTCCCAATTAGCCGCCGCCACATTATTTTTTTCGCCAATGTCTTTGGCCAGATTATACAACTGCGGCTGCGGGTCATTACCCAATTCAGTATTGGTTTCAATGCTTTTTTTGGCGCGGTTGCTCGGCTCAATGTATTTCCAATCGCCTTTGATGATGGAAAATATACCGGCGTGCTCTATCAAATAATCACGGCCTTTTTTGTCTTTGCCCAACAGCGCCGCTAAATAGTCTTTGGTATCGGGCGCGGTGGCGGAATCAAATTTTTGGTTGGTTAATGCGGCAAAGGAGGCCAATAAATCAATTTGGCTCACTAACGCGTTAGAAACTCCCGCTTTCACCTGCCCGGGCCAACGCACAATGAACGGCACGCGGGTACCGGCATCAAAGGCGCTGTACTTGCCTCCCCGCAATGAGCCGGCGGGCGTGTGGCCGTTGAGGAGTTCTACTGCTTGGTCTTGGTAGCCATCGTCTACGACGGGGCCGTTGTCGCTGGAGAAAATAACGAGGGTATTTTTGGTAAGATTCAGCCGGTCAAGGGCTTGCATGACTTGGCCTACCGTCCAGTCCAATTGCAGAATCACATCACCGCGCGGGCCCATACCGCTTTTCCCCACAAACCGTTGATTTGGAACGCGCGGAACGTGAATGTCCTGCGTAGAAAAATATAGAAAGAAAGGCTCTGTTTGGTGTTTTTCAATGAATGACACGGCTTTTTCGGTAAAAATATCGGCCATGTCCTCGTCTTTCCAACGCGCCGATTTTCCGCCCGTCATGTACCCAATGCGACCAATGCCGTTGATAATCGTAAAATCGTGGCCGTGCGAATGCTTCATTTTCAGCAGTTCAGGATTAGCCCGGCCCGTGGGTTCGTTACCGACGGGGTCTTTAAAACTTACTTTAATCGGGTCGGTGGGATTCAGATTGACCACTCGACGGTTTTCTACGTACACACAGGGTACACGGTCGCCGGTGGCGGCCATGATAAACGATTCATCAAAACCAATATCCAAGGGACTTGGCTTGATCTCTCCGTTCCAATCCGGGCCTCTCTGCGGGCCCAAACCCAAATGCCACTTCCCTACGACACCCGTTTTGTACCCCGCTTTTTGAAACACCAACGGCAATGTACTTCGTCCAGGCAAGATCAACGCCGCCGCATCGCCTGTGGCTACGCCCGTGCCCGGTTTGCGCCAAGCGTATTCACCCGTGAGCATGGAGTAGCGCGAAGGTGTGCAGGTAGCGGAAGTGGTATGGGCATTGGTAAAACGAGTCCCTGCTTTTGCCAATTTATCAATGTGGGGAGTAGCCACTTTTTTGGCTCCGTAGCAACTTACATCACCGTAGCCCAAGTCATCGGCATAAATGATAATGACGTTGGGACGCGCGGTTTGACTAAGAACGGTATTTGTAAAAAATGCCAGCGCCAAAGAGAAGCAAATAAGTCTATTCATAATTTGAAAATGGTTAAAGGAGGGCAAAAATAGCAAAGATTCCTTTTTTAGATTTATTATAAAAAATAATAGCACACTGGTTTAACTGATTTAACGGGTCAACACAGATAAATTCATAAAAAATCAGTTTAAATCAGTTCAATCCGTTTCATCTGTGTGCTATTTAAAAACTTCATCCCAAAAACCGCCTTGGTCGGCCTTATTTTGAACCGCTCTTGTACTCTACTCTACCTCAAAATAAATTCTTCTCTACCTTTATGTCCTAATTACGAGCGTTTTTATAACTTTCCGTTTCATAGAACAAAGTTCTTAACTTAATTACACATTAAACTTTTTACCACAGTGGCAGAAGAACCTCAAAAAAATAAAATGGGCGGCTGGCTTCGCGATTTGGCAGGCGTTTTTGTGGTCATGGACGAAGAAACAAAACCAACTACTTCTACACCTCCGCCATCAACTTCCCCTACCCCATCCTTTGCAGGAAAAAATTCCTCAACGACCATCAACGCTCCCGTTTTTACTCCACCTGCCTCCAACGATTTTGTGGATGACTTACGGAACCGGTTTCGGAAAATATTGGAGGAAAAAAACCAGCCCGGATTCGACTTTTACGAGTTTTCGCTGATGCTTCTCCGCACGAGCAGCAATCCTTCGGTGGAGCATTTCAAGACGGCCTACGAAGGAGCTAAACTCCTGAATCCCAATTGCAATCAGCAGTTTTTGTTGGAGTCAGCAAATTTTTACAAGAGCGAATTACAGAAAGCTTTTGAAGCGACCGTAAGTGCGGGGGAACAAAAGAAAACGGCGTTAAATGCGGAGAAGGATAAGGAGCAAAAACAGTTGAACAACGAAGCTTCCAACCTTGAGCAGCAAATCACTAAATTGAAGCAGGAAATTGCCAATTTAGAAAAAATGCAAGCCGAAAAAATAGCGGCCCTGAATGGAATTGACAGCAAGTTTACCGACAAGCTTGTGGAAATTGAGCAAAAAATTCAAGCCACTGTCACGGCAAAAGAGGGCGTAGCGGGCGAAATAACATTGATTGAAAACGGTATCAAACAGTACATATCCGCTTAAATAATAATGGATACTGTGGTCAAAGGGCTAAAGCCCTCAAAATAGCAAAAAATCATCTTTATGCACGCCATAAATGGCGCGGCAACTATCTGTCTGAGGCGACAGTCCATTTAAATCAGTGCCGCATCGGCATTTCTAAAAATTAACCTTAACTATTAAAAACAAATGAAATTAACAGGTGCAGGAAAAGTTGCCATCATTGTTCTGTTAGCAGTGGCAGCGGGGGCTTTGTATTATTACTTGGGCCCCGAACTGAAAATTGCCGAATCAAAAAGTGTTTCGACGATTGACGTTCAAAACGACAACGTAAACGTGACCACCACGTCCGCTAAACTGGACTTACCCTCCGAAAGTGCTTCAACGGCCGGTAAGCCACTGGTCAATATTTCAGGCTATGCGTGGAATGCTCAATCGGGAATCATTGCCGCCAACGGTGGGGCAAAAACAACAGCAGGCTCACTGATGGAGAAAAACGGAGTCAATCTGTCGCTGACGCGTCAGGACTGGCTGTCGGAACTCCGTAACAATCAGATGAAATTCATCGAATCCTTTGACACAGGAAAAGACATCCCCACCGAGGGCAGCGCGGGAATTATGATCATGGGTGACGGTGCTCCTTTCTACATTTCTTCTACCCAACAGGCGTTGGATGAAAAATACGGCAAAGGAAAATACAACCTGAAAATCGTGGGTGCCTTGGGAAAATCAGTGGGTGAAGACAAGCTCATCGGGCCGGTGGCCTGGAAACTCAATCCGCAAGCCGCCAAAGGTGCTTACATCGCAACGGTAATCGGTGACGGCGACTGGGTAGTGGCAGTCAACTGGGCAGCTATTAACGGCATTAAAGTCAACCCCGACCCCAATACGTACGACCCGGATGCGCTCAACTTCAAAGCCGCCAAAAATGACGACTTCGTGGAGGCCGCCAAGGAATTTATCACTTCTCAAAAACAGGGTTTAGAGTATGAGTTGAAAGTGGTAAAAAATGGCAAACCAACGGGCGAGACCATTAAGAAAAAAATTGACGGTTGTTCCACTTGGACGCCTGCCGATAAAATGATTTTTGATGAACTTTCGGGCGTGACTGACATTATTTCGACCAAAGAGTTTAATAATCAGATGCCTTGCGTACTCATTATGCCAGACGAATGGTGCAAAAAACACCCCGAGGTAGTGACTGGAATTCTGAAATCTTCGTTGGAAGCCAGTAATCAAATCAAGCAATACGACGAATGGGGAAAGTTTGCATCCGGTGCCGTGGCAAAAACCTTTGCCTCCGAAACACCTGAATTTTGGTACAAGATGTTTAAAGGGTATTCCGAAACTAAAAACGGCTTGCCCATCAATGTCGGTGGCTCACAGGTGATGAACTTGGCCGACAACAAAATGTACTTTGGTTTGAAAGAAGGCGAATCGTCTCGTTACGAAAAAGTATACAACCAAGTTTCCAACTACTTGAAAGACCTAAATCCTGCGGGATTCAACGATAACATAAAGAAAATTACGACCTATGCGGAGGTGATGAATTTGACGTATCTTTCAGGAATTACGGGTATTGACGAAGGAACGGCCACTACGGCCAATTACGACCGTACCGCTTCTTCTTTGGTAGGAAAAGGTTCTTGGCAAATCAGTTTTGCCACCGGAAATTCTGAGATTATGACCAATTCTTACAAGACGTTGCAAACGATTTTGAACCTGTTGGTAGAAGCGGAAAGCGGTAAAATTGAAGTGTATGGCCACACCGATAATACCGGTAACGCCGCCGCTAACGACGCACTGTCTCAGGAACGCGCCAAAGCCGTAAAAGCATGGTTAAAATCACGCGGGATCCCCGAAAATCGTTTCCAAGCGGTACAGGGCAAAGGACAAAGCGACCCGATTGAAGACAACGACACTCCCGAAGGCCGCGCTAAAAACCGTCGTGTTGAGATTGTAATTAAAAATTAGGAGTCAGGAGCGAGTAGTCAGAAGTGAAGAGTATAAAAATTACTTTCTCACCGCACGGGCGGCCCCGTCCTGACTTCACGCTCCTGGCTTCTCCCCTAAATCCATGTTCAAAAAAATAATTACTCCGTTTGAGGTAATGAAAGCGCCTCACAATATGGCGCTGATTGCCTTTTGGTTAGTGGCCGTCATTGGCTTTTGGTACCTTTCTACCACAGGACAAAAACATCTTCTTCCTTCGCCTCAATCTGTCTTAACGGGCTTGGGTGAAGAATACCAAGAAGGGCTTGTCCCGCACATTATGAGCAGTTTGAGCCTTTGTGCACAGGCTACGTTCTGGGCTTTGCTGGTTAGCTTACCGCTGGCTTATCTTTCTACGTTACCCTTATTTCGTCCTGTTATTCAAGGCATTAGCAAATTTCGCTATTTGCCGCTTACCGGAATTACTTTCTATTTGGCCACTTCACCCCTGATTAGTTCAGGGCGGGCAATGCAGGTAGGTGTGTTGGTTATTTTTATGTCCGTTTATTTTGTTACGTCGCTGTTGAGCGTCATTGCCGACATTCCAGAAGAGGAATTTGACCACGCCCGAAGCCTTAAAATGAACCGCTGGGAAGTACTCTGGCACGTTATTATCAGAGGTAGAATTGATTATGCCATCGAAATTTTACGCCAAAATCTTGCCATCGTTTGGATGATGCTTGTCACCGTTGAAAGTATTGTGATGTCGGCAGGAGGCTTGGGAACCATCATCAAGAACGCCGACCGCTACGCCAATCACGGACGCATTTTTGCAGCACAATTGGTGATTTTATTGATTGGAATTTTACTGGATTATCTTTTATCCGAGTTGCGTTATTCTTTTCCTTACGTAAACCGTACGCAGAAGTAGTACCTTATCACACTTATGAAACACGAATACAAATTAGGCGGAACGGTATTGCTGGTAGACAATGTCTCAGTTACGATTGGCGATAAACCCATTATCGAAAATGTGACCATGGAAGAGCATGACGTAATCCGCGACGGACATAACCAAGGACAAATGATTGCGGTCGTAGGGCGTTCGGGAAGGGGGAAATCAACGCTGTTCAAAGCAATAACAGGGTTACGAAAACCGACAAAGGGCCGTATCCTCATTCCAAGCGACGAGGCCAACAAACCCATCGAAGTAAAGGAGGGCGATGTTGGTTTTGTGGATCAGAAATATACGTTATTTCGTCACTTAACACTGTACAATCAACTTAAATTAGCGGCTCAAAAAGGCAGCACTCCCGAGTCGGAGATTCATGGGCGGGTCATGGAATTGCTCTCGAAATGGGGGCTCGAAAAAGCAAAAGACCAATACCCGGGCCACTGTTCGGGCGGGCAACGGCAGCGAGCAGCGATTTTGTCGCAAATTCTTTCATCGGGCTATTTTTTGGTATTGGATGAACCCTTTTCCGGATTGGATGTAGGTAATGTGGAAGACGTAAAATCCATGCTTCGCCTGGTGAATGCTTCGCATGAGCTAAGTACGATTATCTTTTCGACCCATGACATTGAATTGGCTGTCGAGTTGGCTGACAAAATCTACGTTATTGGTTTTCCCTCGGAAGACAAGCAGATAGGTACCATTGTGAGTGCTTTTGACCTCAAAACGTTGGGATTGGCCTGGCAATCGTACGGCAAAGAACATATTGATTTGGTACATGACATAAAAAAGAAGATATTGGCAAGCTAACCGAATTGATATTCACTAACCAATCACAATTATGAATCTAACAGGAGCAGGAAAAATTGGCTTGATTTTAGTAATAGCTGCCATACTCGGAGCAGGTTATTACTACTTTGGCCCCGATTCTACTAAAGACAAAGTAACGTCCATAATATCAACGAAAACGCCAGAAGGGGGCCCATCAAGTACCAGCACTGAAAGCGCAGCTACTGACGACAATACAGCCAGCAGCGAATCTTCGGCCACAGGCACTGAAGGCACGGCATTTTCATACACAGCCCCTGAACCCGTAGACGGTACGCTGAAAGGTGTCGTAGAACTCGGCGCCAGTGGTTTCAACTCGTTTGTTGTTACGATTGACAAAGGCAAAAACTGGAAAGTTGAGAAGAAAGAGTTTGGCAACAGTATGGTGATGGAAAATATGGCCACTGATTACGATATTCGCATCGGCCTCAAAAAATACATCAGCAGCATGATTGACAACGGAGTGAGCGGAAAAAATATCCATTTTGTGGTAAGTTCCGGCGCTCAAAAAGCCGAGGTGACTCAGAAAATCATTAAAGTTTTGAAGGATATGGGCTACTTGGTCAATACGGTAACGCCTGAATTAGAAGGAACCTTAGGACTCAAATGTACGATGCCTGAACCCTATATCAATAAAGGTTTCTTTGCTGACATTGGCTCGGGAAACACTAAAATCGCTTGGTCAGAAGGGGGTTACATAAAAACATTGGAAACCTACGGAGCTAAATACTACGAAAACGGCACAACCGCCGACGGCGTTTATGAAGAAGTAGGAGCCAAAGCCAAACAGGTACCAACTTCCCAACGGGAAATCTGCTTTATCATTGGCGGCGTTCCTTCCGATTTGGCAAAAGAAGTGCGCAAGGGAGATGAACGTTACACCGTGCTGAAAGCGGCAGAAGCCTATAAATTGGACAAAGCAAAATCAAAAGCCGGCGGCAATATTTACAAAGCCATCGCCGACGCTACCGGTTGCAAGCAATTTGTTTTTGACTGGGATGCCAACTTTACCATTGGATTTCTGTTAGGGTTAAAATAATTCCAATCATTTTCCATTTACAAAGCCTTTGACCATGAGTCTAAGGCTTTGTTATTTTTGATTAGCATAGATTTTGGCATTTTTTTTCTTTCATTAAAAAAGGGGTTCAATTCAATATCATTACCGCTTTCCATCATGCGATACCTGCCAGTTTTAGCTTTTCTTCTTTACTCTTTCGTAGGTCAGGCCCAAAAGGCAAGTACAAAACCCAACGTCATTTACATTTTTGCCGATGATTTGGGCTACGGCGAACTGGGTTGCTATGGTCAAAAGAAGATAAAAACGCCCAATCTGGACCGCTTGGCGGCGGGAGGATTGCGTTTTACCCAACACTATTCTTCTGCCCCCGTATGCGCTCCCTCCCGCTGCGGACTCATGACCGGCCGCCATACAGGACATACCTACATTCGAGGAAATTACGAATTGGGTGGTTTTGAAGATGACAAAGAAGGCGGTCAAATGCCACTCAATGAAGGAGCTTTCACGTTGGGGCATCTTTTTCAGAAAGCGGGCTACAAAACAGGTGCCATTGGCAAGTGGGGAATGGGAATGGCCAATACAACAGGCAATCCCAATCAACAGGGCTTTGATTTCTTCTATGGGCTACTCTGCCAGAAACAATCTCATAATTTCTATCCTACTCACCTTTGGAAAAACGGGGAAAAAGTGCCGCTCAACAATCCGTTTATCCGAGTTCATAAACCCATGGCAGAAGGCGATGAAAACTATGAATATTACGTTGGGAAAGAATACGCCATTGATAAAATGACGGAAGAAGCCACAGGCTTTATTACTGAAAACAAGAACAAACCCTTCTTCCTGTACCTGCCTTATACACTGCCCCACGTTTCGCTCCAAGCGCCTGCCGAAGCGGTGAAAGAATACATCGGACAGTTTGAAGAAAAACCGTATCGGGGGCAGGGAGGCTATGCATCAACGCGTTATCCTTATTCGACTTATGCCGCCATGATTTCTTATTTGGACAAACAGGTGGGTATCATTTGGGATTTAGTAAAGAAACAGGGATTGGAAGAAAATACAATAATTATGTTTTCGAGCGATAACGGAGCAACGTTCGTCAAACAGGTAGATGCTCCATTTTTTGAAAGTGTAGGCAAATTGCGCGGTTTGAAAATGGAGGTCTATGAAGGGGGAATCCGCATTCCGATGATTGCGTATTGGAAAAATAAAATCAAAGCTAGACAAACTACCGACCACATTTCGGCGCAATACGATGTGATGGCAACATGTGCCGAATTACTGAACGTGAAACCTGCCTATCCTACCGACGGAGTTTCTTTTTTGCCTACGTTACTCAACAAAAACACGCAAAAACAACACGAGTATCTCTACATTGAATACCCCGAAAACGGAGGTCAATTGGCGATTCGGAAAGGAGATTGGAAAGGGGTAAAACGAAATGTAAAAGCCAATCCTGCCGCAACTTGGGAAATTTACAATTTAAAAGACGACCTCGGCGAGCGCAACAACCTTGCGGCGGCTCACCCCGAACTCGCGAAAGAATTTGACGAAATTGTTAAGCGCGAACATCGTCCCTCGCACGTCCAGGAATGGGAATTTATATATCCTAAATTTGAAGTAAAGAAGTAATCTTAACCTTTTATTGTAACGCTGATTGTGTATGATTTTAATGATTTGTTATGATAAAACATCATCAATCATAACCATCTTAAAAATCAGCGTTCTATTTGATTTTTATCATGAAAAAAACCTCTGCCTTCCTCCTTAGTTTTTTTATCCTTTCAATGATTTCGGCATTTCAGTTTTTGCCGTTGAAAGAAGCCCCCAAAGCCACTCCTCCCAACATCATTCTGATTTTTATGGACGACTTGGGCTACGGTGATTTGAGCTGCTACGGAGCACTGCAATACCGTACGCCCAACCTCGACAAATTGGCATCGGAAGGTGTCCGCTTTACTAATTTTCTATCGGCACAAGCCGTTTGTAGCGCCTCACGCGCCGCTTTGATGACGGGTTGTTATCCCAATCGGGTCGGTATTTCGGGGGCTTTATTTCCCAATGCCAAAGTCGGTTTGAACCCCGACGAAACGACCATCGCAGAACTGTTGAAAGAAAAAGGATACTCCACGGGTATATTTGGCAAATGGCATTTAGGTGACCGACCCGAATTTGTGCCTACCAAACAGGGATTTGACGAATACGTAGGTCTTCCTTACTCCAACGACATGTGGCCAGTTGGCTATGATGGTAAGCCTACGGCTGATACCAACCGCAGAAAGAGAAACCCTTTTTTGCCACTTTTGCACAACAGCGATACACTGCAAGAAATCAAAACCCTCGACGACCAAGCGAAGCTAACGGGAATTTATACCGAACGCGCCGTGAGTTTTATCAAAAAACACAAAAAAGAACCCTTTTTTGTGTATCTCCCCCATTCTATGCCGCACGTGCCTATTGCAGCTTCGGCCAAATTTAAGGGTAAAAGCAAACAAGGGACGTACGGAGATGTATTGATGGAAATTGATTGGTCGGTGGGCGAAATTATGAAAACCCTCAAGGAAAGTGGTTTAGATAAAAATACCGTGGTGATTTTTACGAGCGACAACGGCCCTTGGCTCAATTTTGGCAATCATGCGGGATCGTCGGGTGGCTTAAGAGAAGGCAAAGGAACGAGTTTTGAAGGAGGGCAACGCGTACCGTGCCTTGTTCGTTGGAAAGGCGTTACGCCCGAAGGAATCATTTGTAATAAACTCACTTCTACGATTGATTTATTGCCTACGATTGCCAACATCTGCGGCACCAAACTTCCTGCAAAGAAGATTGATGGCGTGGATATTCTGCCGCTTTTGAAAGGAGATATGGACGCGGCACCGCGCAAATACTTCTACTATTACTACCGTCGCAACAACCTCGAAGCCGTTCGTCGCGATGATTGGAAACTCGTTTTACCACACGAAGGACGCACCTACGAAGGGCAAGTACCCAGCAATGATGGATTTCCTGGAAAAGCACCCGAAAATAACCCTTTCCCATTGGCATTGTATGACCTCCGCCGCGACCCAGCCGAACGCTACGACGTGAAAGAAATTTATCCGGACATTTTGGCCGAACTCCAAAAAGTAGTCGAAGAAGCCCGCGAAGATTTAGGCGATGACATTACCAAACGTACAGGTAAAAACGTGCGATTGAGTGGCGTAATAAAGTAGTTATCCAGTAAAAAATCAAAGTATGGTTTGAAAAAAGCTTTACTATTTTCAAACCATACTTTAAAAATAGTAAAGCTTTTGCCACTTTTCAACCGAGCGGAATTATCCAAAACTACGTTATTTGAAGGAATGATTTGGGAAGGATTTCTCTATTAACCCTTTCTTCAAAGCGGAAATGATTAGATTTGCCACGGAAGCAAACAATCCCCGAATGAAACAAAACCTCAAAAAATATTGGCCGCATATCGCTATTGGTACGGGAATTTTGGCCCTGATCAGTGCAGTAGTCTACTACCAATTTCGCCAAAAAGAAGAAGTTCAGATGGCTTTTGCTCCTGATTCGAGCATTTATTCAAAGAAAAACTATACTAACCTTGTTTTGGACAGCGCCGCGTTGGCAACTTTCTATCGGTTACATTTGGTGGCCGACAGTATTCAAAAAGACGTGAGTGAATTTTACCGAAAAAGAGCGTATCAATATGCTTGGTTTAGCGAAAATACCCTTACGAATGCCGCTCTAAGTTACAATAGTCAACGGGAAGCCTACATCAGCGACTTTGCCGACAGCAGCCTCTACAACGCAGAGATAGACTCCTTGCTTTTAGAAGCCAAAACGGTGGGCAAAGCTTTTTTGACCGACCCACAACGAGTGCAGAAGTTAGAGCTTTTGCTCACCACTTCTTTTTTCAATTATACCAACAAAGCCTTCACTGGAACCGTCAAAAATCCGCTGGATTTGGAATGGTTCATTCCCCGAAAAAAGAAAGATTACCAAGCCTTACTTGATACCTTGGTTTCGACCAAGGGAAGCACCATACGCGAACCGGTGAATCGGTATTACACTTTGTTAAAAGACAAACTGCGTATCTACCGGGGCATTGAAAAACAGGGCGGTTGGGGCAGCATTGATGTTCCCAAGAAAGCATTGAAAAAAGAGGATAGCGATTCTTCGCTCATTGAAGTGAAGAAAACGCTGGTACTCATGGGCGATTTAAAAGAGTTTGACAGCACGGCTATCTTTACAGATTCATTGGCGATGGCGGTCAGACGCTTTCAACACCGCATGGGATTGGCCGAAAATGGAAAAATAGACGCCAATACTGCTACCGAACTCAATCGTCCCGTTAGTTTTAGAATCCGGCAAATCATGCTCAACATGGAGCGATTGAGGTGGGTGCCTGACGAAATCGAGCCCAATATGCTCTTAGTCAATATTCCCGAATTTAAACTGCATGTGTTTGAAAACAGCGTTCAGTCGTGGATGTGCAATGTGGTAGTAGGCAAAGAAGCAACTAAAACGAGTATTTTTAAAGGAAACCTTTCCAACGTCGTACTGAATCCCTATTGGGTGGTCACCAACAACATCATCAACAATGAAATGTTACCGCGCTTAAAGCAAAACCCGGGCTATCTGGCTCGCAACAATATGGAAGTGGTATCGGGAGATAAAGTACTCAATCCGTATTCGATTAAATGGAATTCTTACAAAAAGAATATTCCGTATACCATACGGCAAAAACCGGGCAAGACTAACTCACTTGGCAAAGTAAAATTTTTATTTCCAAACAATTACAGTATTTATCTACACGATACGCCTTCCAAAAACCTCTTTGGAGAGACGGCAAGAGCGTTCAGTCATGGATGTATTCGCGTGTCTGAACCTGAGCGCTTGGCATTGCATCTTTTGAAAAACACTCCAGCTTGGGATGAAAAAAAATTGGAAAGCGTATGGGCTACGCAAAAAGAAAAATGGATCACAGTGCGCCCTTCCGTGCCAGTCTACATTGTTTATTTTACGGCTTGGGTAGACTATACAGGTCAGTTAAATTTCAGAAATGACTTGTATGGACTGGACAAAACACTGTCTGCCGAAATTTTTGGGGAAGAGAAAACGATTTTGTAGCCGTTTGCTTCTGTTTTCTTGATAGATTTTCACGTCAAAAAAGGCCGGAGGCCTAAAAATAGCGGTCACCCGGCAGAGCCGAGCGACTGCGTGAGTATAGGTAAAAGTTCAGAGGGGAGGATTTAGGTGGGGTTACTTAAAAAAACAGCCCGGCATGGAACAAACAAAAGCCAAATGCCGTTTCAAAAACACAAATTAAACTTCTGCCGCGATTGCTATGAGCCGGACCGAACACCGGCAAAGGAGGTTTTTGGAGAAAAAACACAACACACATGTCGGAGATTTCCTGCGGCGTCGATTTCGGAACGTCAAACTCTACTATTGCATTTTACCGTGACAATCGTCTCACGTTGGTTCCCGTTGAGGGGAATCATACCACGATTCCAAGTGCCATTTTCTTTGAACGCATTGACAACACCCCTCACTACGGGCGAGAAGCGGTAAACTGGTTTCTCGAACGAAAAAAAGGGCGTTTAATGCGCAGTTTGAAGCGCGTTTTGGGAACTTCAGTGATGAAGCAAGGCACACTGGTCAATGGTAGTCCCATGAACTTCAGCAAAATTATTGGTCAGTTTGTCAGGCACATCAAAGAAAAAGCCGAGGCAGTAGCCGACCAACAAATCGAGAATGTAGTGATGGGGCGCCCAGTACATTTCATTGATAACAACCCTCTGGGCAATAAAAATGCCCAGGAAGAACTTCATACCATTGCCCGGAATATTGGGTTCAAATACATTGATTTTCAATTTGAACCCATTGCTGCTGCCTTTGCACATGAGGTACACCTAACCGGCGAAAAACTCGCGCTGGTCGTGGACATTGGGGGTGGAACGTCTGATTTTACGGTGATTCGCCTATCCAAAAAATACCTGAATAAAATCGACCGCGCAGGCGATATTTTAGCCAATACAGGAATTCGGCTCGGAGGAAATGATTTTGATAAGGATTTGAGCTTAACTGGTTTTATGCCCGAATTGGGTTATCGAAGCACATACGGAGAGAAGAATCTGCAAGTTCCTCATAAATACTACTTCGAGTTGTCGGAATGGAGCAAGGTCAATGCACTCTATACTCCCAGAAATCTGATGCAGGTACGACAGTATATAGGGGAGTCACACGATAAGGTGCGCCTCTCGCGGCTTTTAAAGTTACTTGAACAGGAAAGCGGACATATTTTGTTGGGAGCAGTCGAAGACGCTAAAATCGCCCTGACTTACCACGATACTTATGCGGCCCCCCTCGACTTTTTGGAGCAGGGCTGTGCCGTTGAAACTTCAAAAAATTCTTTTGAAACAGCTATTAAAGACGAGGTGGAGCAAATTGCGACCTCAGCCCTGCAATGTGTACACGATGCGGGCATACTTTGCCAAGACATTGACTTGATTATTTTAACGGGTGGTTCCACCGAAATTCCTGCGGTACAACTAAAGTTTAAAGAGTTATTCCCGAATGGGACAATATCGGAAGAGAACAAACTGGACAGTGTAGGCATCGGATTGGCTTACGACAGTAAACGGAAGTTTTTGGAAGGGGTTTCGGCTATACAATAGCCAACCTCCATTCAACGAAAAGCCGTCGTGCAATAGAATCACACGACGGCTTTTTACTATTTTCTTCTATCACTAAGGCAACATAAATACCGCGTTCGCAAACAGCAATTTCCCATTGTACCAAAACCCACGGAATAAGGGGTCATTGGCCATATAGACAATTTTGCCGCGACCTACTTCTTCAACGCCATAGAAGAGCGCATTTTGCAGCTTTTCTTTTAGATTTTTACCCATAAAACCTGCTACGTATCCTTCTTTTTCTTTTTTCAGGTAACCTACATTCCAACCGTCTTTCAGAAATTCATAATTGTAGGTGTTGTTAACCAACGCAAAGAAATGATCTGGGAAGCCAAAAGCCAACGGGTGCGTATTGTCCAATTTAATTTTATAAATACTTCCCGGGCTATCGTCCGAAACCGATTCACGCTCGCGGTTGGCATATACTTTCAAACTGTCGGCAGCGATTTTCTTATCTGCTTTTTTGGAGTCATCCTTTTTATTTTTCAGGCCAAATCCTTCTTTGTCAGCCAATAAGCTGGTGGCATTTTCCATCAAAATCAACCGTCCACCTCCACGCAACCATTCACGAAGTGCCGGGAACTGACTTTCGCGAAGGAGATTGGCACCGAAACCCGTTGGAATGATCAATACATCCAATTTTGCAAAAGGAATACCGGCTCCCGAGCGACTATTGGGGTCAATCAGCGTAATAGGATAGTTGAGTTCCTGATCAAACAAGTGCCAAACCTCACCCACGGCCGTCATGGAAGTACCATCGCCAGCTATTAATCCTACACGCGGTGTAATTTTGAGGTTATAGACGTAATCCGAACCAAAATCAGAGCCTTTGGTAGCGCCACCGCCTTCGGTTGGCGTCAGCGCCACGCCCAACTTAGCCGCTTCTGCCTGCACAATTTTATCCAGCGCATCACCCAGAGCTTCATTGCCCGCACGGGTAATGATGAGCGTACCCGGTGCGTAGGTTTTTCCACCCATTTCAAAGGATTTTTCCGCCGCCCGCACCCGTACTTTTTGTTTGGAAACAGCCGCCAAAAACTTTGCATCCTCCGCCGATTTCCACGTTGCCAAATACGCATAAGGCTTTCCCGTGATTGCCGATTGACGATTGGCGATTGGCGATTGCTGACTTGGCGTCAATTTTTCTTTTACGCCGTACGTCTTCACGCCAAACGCTAAGGGCACGCACCAAGAAGTAATATCATACGTCACAGAATCTTCGAGCATGGGCTTAGTCTCAAATAAAATCTTCAAAAGGTTGGATTTTGACTGATACGCACTGATGACCAAATCACCCGTTTCGGCCCGAAACGGCTCGTCTTTTTGGGTCAAGTAGTTATAACCCGTCAATGCTCTGGCCTCGCTTGAATACCCGTAACGAATTTGGTTTTTATCCAACAACTCTTTCAATGCTTTTACACGGCCTTCGTCACCGGCAGTTTTGATCACGTACGATTTATAAATGCCAATCGGGTTATTTTGATTGCGGTCATAGAACTTAATAAATTCATCCACCACTTTAGAAGAACGGTCGGCAATGGCTTCGATCGTGGCAATGCTCGCCGCTGAAACGTGCGCTACGCGGTCAGAGAGCCGTAAAGTATCCCCTTCATCCGGGCGGTCATACGCTAATCCTGCAACACCGCCACCGCCTTGTTCAAAGGTCATGGCAATGGCCCCGTTGTAGGTAGGCCACGTATCACCGTAGCTTGGATAGAGCAAGTCAAAACGCTCGTGAGTGTAATACAGCCAATTGTTACGGTCAAAATAGCGTTTGTTGTACGTCCCCACCACTTCCTGCATCTCGCGTTGCCACGGGGTAATATCTTCATGATATGGTTTGGCCGAAGGCGCAAAATAGTAGGGACTGTTGGGTCCCATTTCGTGAAAATCAGCGTGTACGTGAGGCATCCATTGGTGATAGGCAGCAATTAACTGACGGGTAATTTCCTGCGTTTGCCACGCCCAATCGCGGTTAGGGTCAAACAAATAGTGCGTATAACGACCTCCCGGCCATGGCTCACCGTGTTCCCAAGCTGATGTATTGGCATTGGGTGAACTGCCTATTTTTTGATTATACCAGTTTACATAGCGGTCATGCCCGTCGGGATTGAGACAGGGCGCTAAAATAACAATGGTGTTTTTTAAGATTTTTTCTGAAACGGTACTACCTGACAACAATTCATGCAATACTTTGGGATAAGCAGCTGAGTTAGTGGCTTCGTTTCCGTGGACGTTGTAGCTCATCCATACTACTGCCGGACGGGTTTTGCTCGAAGGCTGTCCGCTCATCATGCCGATACTCTTGAGGTGATCGGAACGTATTTGCTCCAGATTGCGCATGTTTTCTTCAGAACTCACGACCAACATAATCAGCGGGCGCTTTTCGTAGGTCTGCCCGTAAGTCATTAATTTTACTTTGGCAGGCACTTGCTGAGCAGCGTGCTCGGCATATTGGTACAGGCGGTGGGTGGGCACCATTTGCTCGCCGGGAGCAAAGCCAAAAAATTGTGTGGGAGATTGGAGTTGGGCAAAGGATTGAAGGGTAAGGAGTAATCCTGTCAAAAGCAATAGGGTTTTTCTCATTGGGTTTTGTTTGATGATAAATGGCATTCTAAGGAGTTTCGTAACAAATATAGACAAACTTCTTTTGAATGTATTTGACAAATTTAGCCGTAACAACCATAGAAAACGACGTATGGATGCTTTTTAGAGAAACTAACTGTACTAACTTCATGAAATCTCGTCGCGATTTTCTTCTCAAGCTTGGTGGCTCGGCTTTAACCCTGCCTATTGTATCTGCATTGACCCCTGCCGAAGCAGCTGTGCCCATGGTAGCGGCAGACAAACAACTTCGCGTGGCTTTGGTAGGACTTGGAAGTTATGCAGACCGAGTGGCAACTGCCATGAAAGATTGTAAACTGGCCAAATTGGTGGGTGGAGTAACGGGCGCCCCCGAAAAAGTAGATAAATGGTCAAGTAAGTTCGGCTTGGACAAAGCTAATTTTTACGATTACAAGGATTTTGAAAAAATAAAAGACAACCCCAACATTGATGCCGTGTATATCACGCTTCCCAATTCCATGCACCATGAGTATACGCTTCGGGCGGCTAAAATGGGAAAACACGTCATTTGTGAGAAACCCATGAGCGTCAGTGTAAAACAGGCCGAAGAGATGATAGCCGCCTGTAAAAAAGCCGATGTGAAGCTATACATTGGATACCGACTGCACTTCGAACCCTATACTCGTGAACTAATTCGGATGCGAAAAGCAGGCGAATTGGGCAAAATCATGCACGTAAATACCTACGACGGCTTCAAAAGCGGTGATCCTAATCAGTGGCGACTAAAAAAAGCGTTGGCCGGCGGTGGGGCTTTGATGGACGTCGGAGTGTATTGTATCAATGGCGCTCGCTATGCCACGGGCGAAGAGCCCATTTGGGTTTCGGCAGAAGAAGCCAAGACCGACCCCGTGAAATTTAAGGAAGTAGATGAAACCATTACATTCCAAATGGGCTTTCCAAGTGGCGCGATTGCTTCCTGCGGTACTACTTACAATTTTAATAATTTTGAACGGCTCTACGTCATAGGCGAAAAGGGCTTTGTTGATCTCAGTCCTGCTTTTGGCTATGGCCCCATCAAAGGTCGCACCAACAAAGGTGAAATGAGTTGGGACACCACCAAAATGCACCAAACCTGGCAGATGGACGGAATGGCCGATTGTATTCTGAATGGAAAACCCGACCCTAACGTAACGGGCGAAGAAGGGTTGAAAGATATGAAAGTGATTGAAGCCATTTATAAATCCATTGCAGCCGGAGGCAAGAAGGTGATGGTATAGAAGAGAATATACAAAAAAAGGAGGCTCGACAGCCTCCTTTTTTTTGCGTCCAAATCTAAAATTCAGGGGAGTGAAATCTCTGTTTTATAGTCTTCAATCTGATTCAAAAGTTCCATTGACTTTAGCACCGGAGTCCATTCTTTTCCGTCAAAAATCAAACGAAACCATTTTTTATCTTTGTTTTCAGGTCTGATGTGAAGGAATAGCCAAAAAGCAACGTAAGCAAAGGAAAAAGTGACAGCACCCTGTACAATGTAAAAGAGTGTATTTCCATTTTTAAAAATACCCTCAGACAAATAGAAAGTGGTCCAAACGGGAAGTTGTAAAAATAACACACGCGTCACCCAAAGCGTAGATGATTTCAAACGAGCCAGCTGTTCCTGCGTTTTCACAACTGACTCATTGCTATCAACCTGATGAATCAGAATGAGTTGATACACATAAACCACAATGGCTATTGCGGTCAGCACTAATTGAATGACAGCCGAAAACAGAAAAAATTTACTAACCTCGGTAAAGGCAGACACAAACAGGTTAGTCACTATTACACTCCCCACCCCAACCCACACTATTCCTACCAACAGGGTAAAAATTTTTAGGGGCTTCATGGATATCAAGAAGGATTGCACCTTCATTTTGGTAATTTCTTCTGCGTTTTTTCGGTTAAGCGACAGACTCTCTTCGAGTTTCTTGTCGTATGATTTCCAAAGATTGATTAATTCAGTCTCTTCCATTTTGTTACGTTTTAGTCCGATTGTTATCGGGATGAAAATTTTTGTTTTAACAGGGCTTTAATTTTTCCGATTTTAGTTGCTGCGTTGGTTTCCGAAATCCCGATGATTTCAGCGATTTCTTTGTGACTTTTTTCTTCCAGATACAGCAACATCAGCGCTTTGTCCAACTCTTTTAATTCAGCAATGAATTGGTGCAAAACGGCCAAATTTTGCTCTTTTTCCGTCGGCATGGTCGTATCGGAAACATTCAGAATATCATCATCAAGCGGATTGGCTATTTCTTTTCTGCGGTTTTCTTTCCGATAAAATGAAATGGCCACATTCAACGCAATCCGATATATCCAAGTGGAGTATTTGTATTGGTCGGTGTAACTTTCAAATGATTTCCACAGCTGTACCATCATCTCCTGAATCAAGTCTTTACGATCTTCGCTGTCTTTACAATAGGAATTTGCCACCTTATAAAGAATCCCTTTGTGAGATTCAATCACCGAAAGAAACAAGGCCGATTTATCCGTTGCATTCATTCCTTGCAGGTGTCAGAGTGTCAACAGGAATGGTACATTGGGCGGTTTGAGAAGTTCGTGTTTTATTTTCGATTGAATTCCTAATTAAGTGTTTATCCTTCATTTTCTTAATTATTCGCACAAGGGTTCATAAAATCACAATAAGAGCGAGAAAATTTTGGAGGAATAGATAAGCATGACGAATATACTAAGAAAGGAGGCTGTCGAGCCTCCTTTCTTAGTACTGCGTTACTCGTACAAAGCAGTTATAAATCTTTAATGCTTTTTGTATTTACAACAAATCATTTTTAAAAGCATACGCTACTAAACCTGCAGTATTTTTGGTGCCCGTTTTTTCAAGCAATCGCAGTCGGTGACCTTCTACGGTACGCGGGCTGACAAAGAGTTTCTCGCTGATTTCCAACGTCGAAAGTCCTTCGCAAAGTTGTTGAAGCACCTCCATTTCACGAGGCGATATTTGTACTTTACTATTGAAAAGCGGTGCCGGAGGAGTAGCCCGGGTGATTACTTTCCGGTGCAATGCCTTGGATACAAAATCGCTGTAATAAAATCCATCCGCCATCACTCGCCGAATGGCATTTTCCACTTCACCCGGTTCTGAATCTTTGAGCAAATACCCATTTACCCCTTTTTCGAGCAAATGAATGATAAATCGATCTTCCTCGTGCATAGACACAATAATCACCTTCAGATTTGGAAACTGCACCTGAATGTGTTCTGTCGTTTCTACCCCGTCCATAACGGGCATTTGTAAATCCAATAAAGCTATATCGGGCGTGACTTTGGCAAGCAAATCCAACAGTTCTTTTCCATTGGCTGCCTCTCCTATCAGCTCAAAATCAGGTATCTGATTGAGCATAGCCGTCATTCCCTTTCTGAAAAGGTTATGATCATCGGCTATTACAAGTTTTATCTTATTCATCTGAAATAACGTGATGAGTATATTTTAAAAATCTTCTTAATCTTCCGGGTTATCTTACTTTCTCAGCGGCCAAACTTTTGTCTGAAACAAGACCATTCTTTAATTCCACAATAGCCCGGCACCCCTTTTCAGGAGCTGTTTCGTACTGAATTTTACCGTGTATGATTCGCAAGCGCCCTTCAATACTGTCCAATCCCAAACCGGGCGATGGCCTCAGGCGAACATTCTCTAAATTGAACCCTTGCCCGTTATCTTCGATAACCATCCCGAAATCATGCGGCGGCAAGGATAGTTGTACGTGTACATTCTTAGCACCTGAATGTTTCATGGCGTTGTTGATAAGCTCCTGAGCTACCCGATACAGCATCAGTTCGGTTTTGGAATCTAACCGACAATTTTCATCCCCACAATATCCAAATGTCACACGAAGCGCATTGTTGCTGTTGCTTTTGGCGGCAAACTCCTGCAAGGCGGCCGGCAATCCAAAGCGTTCGAGCGTGGTAGGCACCAATTCCCTACTGATACGCCGCACGTGACTGATGGTTTCATCGAGCGCTTCCCGCACTTGTTGAGCCAGTCGTTCGGCTTGGTCTTTAGAGCCCAACTGTCCATATAATGCATTAAAAGTCAACTTAGTAACCGACAACAACGCTCCAATATCATCGTGTAAATCCTGCGCAATTCTTCGCCGCTCCGCTTCGGTTGAAGCCATAGACACCTCTAGAAGTTTCCGTTGAAACTCCGCCTCCATGTCTTTGACACGCATCTGTTGTTCAATTTGTTTGCGTTGATAATACATCACAAACAATACAATGAACAATGCCATAATAAGCATGATACCCGTCCCAACTATCACTATATAGGGAGATTCCATATACGGGTTCTAATGACTGTATTAAGTCATTTCAAAAATACATAGAAAAACAGTGGGGTCGGATTAATTTTAGTAAACGGTTACAAAAAGAGGACATTTTACCTCGTTTAGGGGAAACTACTCCTCAATTTTAGAAGGCTATTCAGCAAAAAAAGCCGAGTAATCAGCTCAGCTTTCAAAATTTTTTATCCAAAATTAAGGATTGCAAAAGTTTGGACATGGTAATCCCTCTCCTCCTGCCGCTCCACTATCAGTAGTTCGGGCATTGGCAATGGTCGTAATGTCCCTACCATCTTTATCAATCCCGGTAAAAACCAATGAGCTTTTGCCATTTTTATCTTTTGCAAAATAAAAACGTAATCCCACTACTCCTTTTTGGTTCATAAGCTTTTCGATTACCTCTTTTCCAAAAGCCACTCCTCTGATTTCGTCAGGGCTTGTCTTCTGATACTCTGCCATTTGTGCTTTTGCGTCTTTAAAAGAGACAACAGAGCCAATACTCGCCGCTACGCGTTGTTCTTCGGCAGTCAGTAAGTTTTTTGTGGGAGCCACGCTTACTTCTTCATCTTTTTGGCAAGCGAATACTAACGCAGCAAGGCAAATAAGGATTAGGATTTTTTTCATACTCTGGTATTGATTTAGGTGAAAAATATGAAAGGCATAATTCAATACCTTCTGGTATTGAATTATGCCTTTCATGACAAACACTTTAGCAAAAATTATCTGGAGGCTTTATAAACCAAATGGAGATTCCCAAAAAAATACTAAGTACAATAGAAAGTATAGCATCAATCACCCAATACTGTTGTCGTAATTCTACACTACTGTTAAAGGTTGTTTCTATAAACAAATATGAAAAAAGAGTCCCAGCATAGTAGAATAGTATTCCCGCACTAAACCAAAATAAGGGATATTGAGTCAAGTTAGAAACATAGAGACTCTGCAAAAGTTGATAAAAGTAAAAAAGAGTTAAGATGATTGTCAAAAATCCTGACGCATTATATGAAAACTGATTAAAATTCCTTGTCTTAACATCTAACAAAGTGGGATAATCTATAAATGCTGTAGTTGTAACAATCAGAATACAAGTCCATGCAAAAAATTTAAAATAATAATTTTTCACAACAAGACTGTATATAATTGCAATTACAGTGAACCCCAATAAATTATGCCAGTTATAGATATAGATGTTGTATACGTCCAACTGATTCATTATTAAAGTTGTCATATTTCTTAATAGAATCAAAAAGCAATAGATACCAATTAGTCTGTAAACATTAGTGTTTTGGCAATTTAATTTTAGTTATTAATTTTGAGAGTAAAACATTTTATTCTCATGGCACGCATAGCAAAAAAGGTGAGTTTGTCAGAAGCAGAAAAATCTGAACTGACCTCA